>NZ_JBOIBY010000673.1:0-55566 GCF_050739655.1 Pseudomonas sp.
CAGCAAGCCGGCTCCCACAGGGTCCTGCGTCGATCACAAAATCCACCCACCCCACCTGCCACTGTGGGAGCGGGCTTGCCCGCGAAGAGGCCGGCACATCCAACATCGATATCGCCTGACACGACGCCATCGCCAGCAAGCCGGCTCCCACAGGGTCCTGCGTCGATCACAAAATCCACCAACCCCACCGGCCACTGTAGGAGCGAGGCTCGCCCGCGAAGAGGCCGGCGCATTCAACATTGATATCGCCTGACACGACGCCATCGCCAGCAAGCCGGCTCCCACAGGGTCCTGCGTCGATCACAAAATCCACCAACACCACCGGCCACTGTGGGAGCGAGGCTTGCCCGCGAAGAGGCCGGCACATCCAACATCGATATCGCCTGACACGACGCCATCGCCAGCAAGCCGGCTCCCACAGGGTCCTGCGTCGATCACAAAATCCGCCAACCCCACCGGCCACTGTGGGAGCGAGGCTTGCCCGCGAAGAGGCCGGCACATTCAACATTGATGGCGCCTGACACGACGCCATCGCCAGCAAGCCGGCTCCCACAGGGTCCTGCGTCGATCACAAAATCCACCCACCCCACCTGCCACTGTGGGAGCGGGCTTGCCCGCGAAGAGGCCGGCAAACCCAACATCAATGTTGTCTGACCTGCCGCCATCGCTAGCAGGCTAGCTCCCACAAGGGACCTGGGTATCCACAAGTGTCGTGTCCACCACCGACCACTGTGGGAGCTAGCCTGCTAGCGATGAGGCCATCACTTTTAGCATTGATGGTCGCTGACACTCCGCTATCGCTAGAAGGCTCCCACAGTATTTTTTCGCCGCTCAGAACCCCTCCAGCTCCGCCATCAGGTCATTCAGCCGATCCACCTTTTCCTCGGTGATGTCGCTGGCCGCCAGGCCGTCGATGTACTGCGCCAGCTCCTCCACCGTGCTGCATTCGAACATCGCCCGCAACGGCACATCCCGTTGCAGGGTTTTCTGGACCCGGGAAGCGATCTGCGTGGCCAGTAGCGAATGCCCGCCCAGCTCGAAGAAGTTGTCGCGCACACCCACCTTCTCCACCTTCAACACCTCGGCCCAGATAGCGGCCAATG
Organism: Pseudomonas sp.; assembly: GCF_050739655.1. Taxonomy (GTDB): domain Bacteria; phylum Pseudomonadota; class Gammaproteobacteria; order Pseudomonadales; family Pseudomonadaceae; genus Aquipseudomonas. The sequence goes on from NZ_JBOIBY010000673.1 coordinate 1,104, forward strand.
TCTGCTCCAGATCAGTGCGCGGCGCCTGGTAATCCTGGCTTTGCAGCTGACCGATCTCCAGCACCGGCAGTACCTTGCGGTCCAGTTTGCCGTTGGCGTTGAGCGGCATTTTGTCCAGCCACAACCAGTGCAGCGGCACCATGTATTCCGGCAGCTCAGCGCGCAGGCGTAGCTTGATACGCTCCAGACATTCTGCCGAATCCGGCGTGGCATTCGCCGCCACCAGATAGCCCACCAGATGCTTGCCGTTGACACCCTCCTGCACTCCGACCGCCGCCTCGCGGACTTCCGGTTGTTCGTGCAGGCGCGCTTCGATTTCACCCAGCTCGATACGGTAGCCGCGAATTTTCACCTGATGGTCGATACGCCCGACATATTCCAGCACACCGTCAGTGCGACGGCGGGCCAGGTCGCCGGTGCGGTACAGACGATCGCCCGGTGCGCCAAACGGGTTGGGCACAAACACCTGCGCGGTACGCAGTGGATCGCTGACATAACCACGCCCGACGCCGGTACCGGCGACGCACAACTCGCCTACCGCGCCCAACGGCACCAGCTCCAGCGAGCCGTCGAGGAGGTACAAACGGTTGTTGTCAGTCGGCGTACCAATGGGCAGATAGCTGCCGCGAGTGGAGGCCAAATCCACGCGGAAAAAGGCCACGTCATCCGAGCATTCAGCCGGACCATAGGCATTCACCAAGCCGATGTCCGGATAACGCAGCAGCCACTGATGGGCCAGTTCCGGCTGCATCGCCTCACCGGTCGGCAGCATCCAGCGCAGACCGTCGAGGCTCATGCGCTCCTGGGCGAGCATGCCCTGGATCAGCGACGGCACGCTTTCGAGCACGGTAATGCCCTGGCTCTGCACATGGCTGAGCAAGCCCTGCGGATCGTGGGCAATGGTGTTTGGCACGATGTCGACCCGCGCACCGAACAACGGTGCGGCGAGGAACTGCCACACGGAAATGTCGAAGCTTTGCGAAGCAGTCTGGGCGATCACGTCGGACTCGCTCAGGTCCAGGTACGGCACCTTGCTCAATTGGTTGTTGAGCATGCCGCGCTGTTCGACCATCACGCCCTTGGGCAAACCGGTGGAGCCCGAGGTGTAGATCACGTAGGCGAGATTGTCCGGGCCGCTGTAAATGCCCGGGTTGGTCACCGAAACATGGCTGGCCTGCACCTCTTCCCACACCAGCAAGCGAGGCCGATTGGCACAACCGAATTCTTCCAGCAGTGCAATGGCTTGCTCGCGACAGGCTTGGGTACAGACCAGCAACGGCGTGCGGCTCAAGTCGATGATGCGGCTCAGGCGCTGGCTCGGCAGGCCTGGGTCCAGCGGCAGGTAACCGGCCCCGGCCTTGAAGCTGCCGATGATCATGCCCAGCAGATCCAGATTACGCTCGGCCAGCAGCGCCACCGGTTGATCCAGCCCGACACCGGCAGCCACCAAGGCATGACCCAGTCGGTTACTGCGCTGGTTCAGCTCAACGTAGCTGAGCTGCTGATCCAGGTAACTGGCGGCGATCCGCTGCGGATGCCGCGCAACCTGCGCTTCAAACAAGGCGACGTAGCTCTGCTCCAGCGGGTAAGCGTGCTCGCTCTGGTTGCAACCGTGGATCAGGAAGTCCTGTTCCTCAGCGCCCAGCAACGGCAGGTCCACCATTTCACCGTGGAAACCTTCGACCAGCGCCAGCAGCAAACGCTTGAACTCACCGAGCATGCGCTCGACTGTGATTTCATCGAAGTAACGCTGGTCGTAGGACAGGTGCAAGCCAAGGTCATCGCCTGGGTAGCACACCGCCGTCAGCGGGAAGTTGGTGTGGGTCCGCCCCGAATCAGAAGTCGCGTTCAGGCTTTGTGCACGGTCCAGTACCGAGACTTCCACCGGGGCGTTTTCGAACACGAACAGGCTGTCGAACAGTGGTTGGCCTTTGGGCAACTCGCTGTTTTCCTGAATGCTCACCAGCGGCAGGTATTCGTACTCGCGCAAATGCATGTTGCTGTCGAGTAACCCGGTGAGCCATTGGCGCACGCTGCAACGCTGGTCGTCCTCAGGCATCTTCACCCGCAGCGCGATGCTGTTGATGAACAGGCCGACGGTGCGTTGCATCTGCGGCATTTCCACCGGGCGCCCGGCTACGGTGACGCCGAACAACACATCGCGATCACCGCTCAAGCGACGCAGCACCAAGGCCCACGCCGCCTGGGCGAATGTGTTGATGGTCAGCTGATGGGCCTGGGCCAGTTCACGCAGTTTTGCACCGTCACGGGCGTCGAGTCGGGTGTAGCGGTCGCCGACGATCATGCCGCCGCTGTCGCCGGCATGTTCACGCAGGAACGGCCGGTCGCTCGGGATCGGCGTGGTCCGTTCGAAGCCTTGCAGGTTGGTTTTCCACCACTGCCGCGCTTCGGCCAGGCTCTGGCGTTGCAGCCAGCCAATGTAGTCGCGATAGCGCGGCGGCACGGCCAGCTGTGCTTCCCGACCTTCGCCGAGGGCCATGTAGATCTCGAAGAAATCGTTCATCAGCAACGAGCGGCACCAGGCATCGATGAGGATGTGGTGGTTGCTCATCATGAACCAGTAGCGCGCCGCGCCCACGCGGATCAGGCGCAGGTGGAACGGCGCCTGGTTGAGCAGATCGAACCCGGCCTCGCGCTCAGTCTTGAGCAAGGTTTGCAGCCGAGGTTCTTGCTCGGTTTCGGCGATATCGCTCCAGTCGAGGTATTCGATCGGCGTGCTGCCAGGCTTGTGGATAACCTGCAGCATGTCTTCGCCGACGTTCCAGCAGAACGATGCACGCAAGGCTTCGTGGCGGGCGATGACCGCTTGCCAGGCCTGGGCGAAACGCTGCGGATCGAGTTCGCTGTTGATGCGGTAGCGATCCTGCATGTAGTACAGACCGGTGCCCGGTTCCAGCAAGGTGTGCAGCAGCATGCCCTCTTGCATCGGCGTCAGCGGATAGACGTCCTCGATCTGGGCGGGAGGAATCGGCAACGCATCCAGTTGCGTCTGGCTGAGTTTCGCCAGCGGGAAGTCCGACGGTGTCAGGCCGCCCACCTCGTTGCGCAGGCAATGTTCGATCAGGCTTTGCAACTCGCCCACATAAGCGTGCGCCAGTTCGGTAATGGTCTGCGGATCATGACGCTGGGCGCTGAACGTCCAGCGCAGAACCAGTTCGCCGCCGTAGACCTGACTGTCGACACTCAGCTCGTTGGGCAACGGTGCATTCGCGTCGTGGGCCGCGCCGATGCTTTCATCCAGCGGATGGAACAACGCGTCGGCACCGAAGCTCTGATCGAACTGCCCCAAATAGTTGAAGGTGACCGGCGCCACCGGCAACTCGGCCATGCGCTGGCGACTCAGGTCGTCGGCAAGATAACGCAGCACGCCATAACCCAAGCCCTTGTGCGGCACGGCGCGCAATTGCTCCTTGATGGCCTTGATCGACGCGCCCTGCCCGGCCGCCTCTTCAATGTTCGACGGGGTCAGGCGCAACGGGTAAGCACTGGTAAACCAACCGACCGTACGGGTCAGGTCGATCTCGTCGAACAGCGCTTCACGTCCGTGGCCTTCCAGTTGAATCAACGCCGATGTATCGCCGGTCCAGCGGCACAGCACGCGGGCCAGCGCCGTCAGCAGCAGGTCGTTGACCTGGGTGCGATAGGCACTCGGTGCCTGTTGCAGCAATTGCCGGGTGCGCTCGCTGTCCAGTCGCACGCTGACGGTTTGTGCATGTCGATTGTGGCGGCCACCTTCGGGACGATCACAGGGTAGCTGCGCACTCGGCCCTGCCAATTGCGCCTGCCACCAGCTCAGCTCTTCACGCAGGGATTCGCTACCGGCATAGGCTTGCAAGCGTGCGGCCCAGTCCTTGAAGGCACTGGTTTTGGCCGGCAGTTTCACCGCTTGCTGCGCGTCGAGTTGGCGATATACGGTTTGCAGATCGTCCAGCAGCACACGCCATGAAACGCCATCGACCACCAGGTGGTGAATCGCGATGAACAACCGTTGCTGATCCTCGGGACCATCGACCAGCAGCACGCGCATCAGCGGCCCATTTTCAAGATCAAGGCTTCGCTGAGCGTCGGCAAACAGTGCCGCGCATTTGTCCATGGATGTCACGCGCACCTGCCATAGCAGCGGCGTATCGGAAATTGCCTGGTGCTGCGCGTGCCATTGGCTGGCGACCTGGCTGAAGCGCAGGCGCAAGGCATCGTGCTGTTCAATCACCGCCAGCAGTGCTTTCTCCAGGCGATGGGGTTCCAGAGGCACGGTCGGTTGCAGCAACAGCGCCTGGTTCCAGTGTTGGCGCTGTGGAATGTCGGTATCGAAGAACCAGTGCTGGATCGGCGTCAGGCGTGACTCACCGCTGATCAGTCCTTGCTCGGCTGTGACCTGCTCGGTGCGGGTCGCCACTGCGGCGAGGGTTTGTACGGTCTGGTGCTGGAACAGGTCGCGGGGGCTGAAGTGAATACCCTGCTGCCGCGCACGGCTGACCACCTGGATCGACAGGATCGAGTCACCGCCCAGCTCAAAGAAGTTATCGTTGAGACCGACCTGATCGACGTTCAGCACTTCGCACCAGATCTGCGCCAGTGTGATTTCCAGGGCGTTGCTCGGCGCCACATAGTGCTGGCGGTTCAGCTCCGGGTCCGGCGCCGGCAGTGCGCGACGGTCGAGTTTGCCATTGGCGGTCAGCGGCATGCTGGCGAGCAAGATCAGATGCATAGGCACCATGTAGTCCGGCAGTTGCGCTTTCAGGCAGGCCTTGAGCGATTCACGCAAAGCGCTTTGCTGCGCTTCGTCCTGCTCCGCGACATCGGATACCAGATACCCAACCAGCTGCTTGCCACTTGGGGCATCCAGCGCAAGCACCACGGCCTCACGTACCGATTCATGCTCCAGCAGGCGGGTTTCGATTTCACCCAATTCGATGCGGAAACCGCGAATCTTCACTTGGTGATCAATACGGCCCAGATACTCCACCAGACCATCGGCACGCTGACGCACCAGGTCGCCAGTGCGGTAGATACGCCCGCCTTTGACGGTGAATGGATCCGCCACAAAACGTTCAGCGGTCATGCCCGGACGTTGGTGATACCCCTGGGCCAGACCCGCGCCACCGACGTACAACTCACCCGTCGCGCCTTGCGGAACCAGTGCCAGATCGGCATCGAGAATGTACGCGACGCGGTCGCCGATCACGCTGCCGATCGGCACGCTGCCCAAGCCGTCCTCCAGTACTTCAGGCGCCAGGCTGGCCAGTGGCATGACCACGGTTTCCGTCGGGCCGTAGGCGTTGAAGAACACACTCGGTTTGAACGTTGCCCGAATGCGCGCCAGGTGTTCGCCGGTCAGCGCCTCGCCACCGGTGATGATCATGCGCACCGGCAGAATCTCGTTGCGAGTTGCCAGCCATTGCGCCAACTGGCTGCCATAGCTTGGGGTAAACCCGAGAACGTTGATGTGATGGGTACGGATCAAGCCGCAGATTTCCTCGGCGTCCCACTGGCCTTGTGCACGCAGCACCACTTGAGCGCCGCTCAACAGAGGGACCAACAGGCGCTCGGTGGCGGCGTCGAAGTTGATCGAATAGAAATGCAGTTCGCAATCGTCAGGGCGCATGGCGAAACGCTCGATCACCGCGCGACAGTGCATGGCAATTTCGCCGTGGGAAACCACCACACCTTTCGGTTTACCGGTGGAGCCCGAGGTGTAGATCAGGTACGCCTGATGTTGTGGCAGGCTGATAAACGGCAGTTCGCTGTCCGGGTACTGGGCCAGTTTTGCGGCGTCTTCTTCCAGGCACCAGCGGTTGACGGTTGACGGCAATTCGCCCAAGGCATTGAACATCGCCGTATCGCTGAGCAGCAGGCCGACGCCGCTGTCTTCGATCATGTAATGCAGGCGCTCGAGCGGGTATTCCGGGTCCAGCGGCACATAGGCGCCACCGGCCTTGAGGATCGCCAGCAGGCCGATGACCATTTCCAGCGAACGCTCCAACGCCAGGCCGACCCGCACTTGTGGGCCGACTCCGCGCTCGCGCAGCATCCAGGCCAGGCGATTGGCTTGGCTGTCGAGCTCGGCATAGCTCAGGGTTTGCCCGGCGAACGTCAGCGCCGGTGCATCCTTACGCACCCGTGCCTGCTCGGCGAACAGGTGATGGATGCATTGATCAAGACGATGCTCGCCCGGCTCGACGCCGAGGCTGTCGAGCAGGCTTTGCTGCTCCGTGGCGTCGAGCAACGGCAATTCACTCAGACGCCGCGAAGGATCGGCGATCAGCGCCTCCAACAGATTGCGCCAGTGCGCAGCCATGCGGGCAATGCGCGGCTCGTCGAACAGATCCGTGCTGTAGGTCAGGCAGCAACCCAGGCGATGGTCGAGGTCGGTGACTTCCAGGTTGAGGTCGAACTTGGTCGCACGGGCATCGTTGGCCAGGTACTCGACGGTCATGCCGGCCAGGGTACGGCTCTGTTGGAACTCCCAGCGCTGCACATTGCACATCACCTGGAACAACGGGTTGTAGGCGGCACTGCGCGGCGGCTGCAAGGCCTCCACCAGATGATCGAACGGCAGGTCTTGGTGGGATTGGCCTTCGATCACCGTGTGGCGAACCTGCTCGAACAATTGAGCCACGGGCATCTGCCCGTCGAGCTGGCAACGCAGCACCTGGGTGTTGAGGAACGCACCGATCAGCCCTTCGCTCTCCGGACGAATCCGGTTGGCCACCGGCGCGCCAATGCGCAGATCGGTCTGGCCGCTGTAGCGGTACAGCAGCGTGGCGAGGGTTGCGGTCATGGTCATGAACAGGGTCAAGCCGTTTTGCGCGTTGAAAGCGCGGACCCGTGCGGCGAGGTCATCACTCAAGTCGAAACGGAACAGCTCGCCCTGGTGGCTTTGCACTGGTGGACGCGGACGGTCGGCCGGCAATTCCAGCAGCGGATGTTCGCGGCCCAGTTGCGTGGTCCAGTAGTCGAGCTGGCGCTGACGTTCGCCGGACTCCAACCACTGACGCTGCCAGACACTGTAATCCAGGTACTGCACGGGCAGCGGTTGCAGCGGCGACTCGCGATCATCGACGAACGCTTCGTACAACGCGCTGAGTTCACGGGCAAAGATGTCCATCGCCCATCCTTCAGTGACGATGTGGTGCAGGGTCAGTACAAAGTAATGTTCATGCTCGGCGGTCTTGACCAGGCAGGCGCGCAGCAGCGGCCCGGTTTCCAGATCAAATGGCTTGTGTGCCTCATCATCGGCCAGATGCTGGACCTGCCACTCACGGCTATCGGCATCCAGTTCGGTGAAATCCTTCCTTTCCAGGCGCACGCCCGTCTCGGCATGCACGTGCTGGCGAGCGACACCATCGATGCTCGGGAATGTGGTGCGCAAGGTTTCGTGGCGCAGGATCAGCGCTTGCAAGGCAGCGTCGAAACGATCGACATCCAGCAACCCGCGCAGGCGCGCCATACCACCGACGTTATACGCGGGGCTTTCCGGTTCCATCTGCCAGAGGAACCACATGCGCTGTTGGGAATAAGACAGCGGCACCGGCTGGCTGCGGTCGACCTTCTCGATCGGCGGCTGTTTGTTGGTGCTGCCGCTGGCCTGGATCAGGCGCACCTGATCGGCAAACGTCGCCAGCTCACTGTGCTCGAACAGTGCTCGCAACGGCAACTCGACGTCACAGGCCTGACGGGTGCGGGAGATGATTTGCGTGGCCAGCAGCGAGTGCCCACCGAGGGCAAAAAAATCATCGTGCAGACCGACGTGCGCCAAACCGAGCACTTCACGCCAGATGCCGGCGATTTTCCGCTGCAGTTCAGTCACCGGTTCGACGTGTTCACGAACCTGCCACTGCGGCTCGGGCAACGCTCGACGGTCGAGTTTACCGCTCGGGCCAAGGGGCATTTGCTCCAGGCGCATCAGCTGTGCCGGAACCATGTATTCGGGCAGTTGCGCCGCCAACGCGGCTTTCAGCCGAGTTGTTTGTGCATCCACGGGTTCAGAACAATCGGTGGAGGTGTAGTAACCGATCAGTTGGTCACCCGCCGAGGTTTCGCGAACCAATACCACGGCCTGGGCCACGCCGTCCTGCGTCAGCAGTCGCGCTTCAATTTCCTGGGGTTCGACACGAAAGCCACGCAGTTTGACCTGCTGGTCGAGACGCCCCAGGTATTCAATCACGCCATCGGCGGTCCAGCGAGCACGGTCACCGGTGCGGTACAAACGCGCGCCCTGCTCGCCCGACGGATCGACCACGAAACGCTCGGCGGTCAGGCCCGGGCGCCCCAGATAACCTCGGGCCAGGCCGCTGCCGCTGATGCACAATTCACCCGGCACGCCGGTCGGCACGGGATTGAGATCGCTGTCGAGAATACGGCAAACCACATTGCCCAATGGCCGGCCAATCGGCGTGCGTTCACCATCGGCGCGACTGCAATGCCAATGAGTGACATTGATCGCGGTTTCGGTCGGGCCGTAACGGTTGTGCAGTTGCACAGCCGGCAGTTGCTCCAGAACCCGGTTGCGCAGTTCGCAAGGCAAGGCTTCGCCACCCGAGAACAATCGACGCAGGCTGGTGCATTCGGCACTGAGCGGTTCGTCGATGAACAGCGAAAGCAGCTGTGGCACGAAGTGCAGCGTGGTCACGCCGTATTGCTGAACCAGTTGCGCGATGCGATGCGGATCGCGGTGCTCGCCGGGGCCGGCCATCAGCAAACGCGCACCGATGATCAAGGGCCAGAAGCACTCCCACACCGACACGTCGAAACTGATCGGCGCCTTTTGCATCAGCACGTCGGAGTCGTTCAGGCCATAGGTGTCCTGCATCCATTGCAAGCGCTCGGCGAGGGCTGCGTGGGTGTTGCCGACGCCTTTGGGTTGCCCGGTGGAGCCGGAGGTGTAAATCACATAGGCCAGGTTGTCGCCATGCAGATGCAGGCCCGGCGCATGGCTTGGCCAGCTCTCCAGATGCAGGGCGTCCAGGGCGATCACACTGACGCCATCGGTCGCTGGCAAGCCTTCCAGTAATTGGGTTTGTGTCAGCAGCAACTCGACACCGCTGTCGTTGAGCATGTAGGCCAGTCGCTCGGCGGGGTAATCCGGGTCCAGCGGCACGTAGGCGCCGCCGGCCTTGATGATTGCCAGCAGGCCGATCAGCAACTGCGGTGAACGCTCGTAGGCAATCGCCACGCAGACATCCGGACCCACGCCTTTGTCGCGCAGGTAGTGGGCCAGGCGATTGGCCCGGGTGTGCAGTTCGGCGAATGTCATCTGGCCGCCGTCCCACTGCAACGCAATGCGCTCTGGCGTCAGTCGCGCCTGATCATTGAGCAGCTCGGGCAGCCATTGGTTGGCCGGCGTGCAGGGTGCAACGGCCCAATTGGCTTGCTGATGGTGCTCGGTTTCGCTCAGCAATTGCAGGTCGCCGAGTGCAGTTTGCGGACGCTCGCAGACCCCGCGCAACAGGTTGGCGTAGTGCTCGGCCAGACGCTCGATGGTCGCGCCGTCGAACAACTCGCTGGCGTAGTCGAAGGACAGGCTGAGGCGACCGTTGCGGTCTTCTTCACTGTGCAATTGCAAATCGAACTTGGCCTGGCGGCTGTGCCACGGCAATTCTTCCGCCAGTAACCCGGGCAGGCGTTTCAATGCACTGAGGTCGCGTTGCTGGTGGTTGAACATGACCTGGAACAGGCCCTGTTCACGGGCCTGCGGGAAGGCTTCGAGCAATTGTTCGAACGGCAGGTCCTGATGCGCTTGTGCGCCCAACGCCGCCTGACGGGTATGCCCCAGCAACTCACTGAACGGCAGTGGCGAGTCCATCTCGGCGCGTAGCACCTGAGTGTTAATGAAGAAGCCAATCAGGCCCTGGGTTTCCAGGCGTGGACGGTTGGCGTTCGGCACGCCGATGCGGATGTCACGCTGGCCGCTGTAGCGATGCAACAAGGCCTGGAACGCCGCGAGCAGCAGCATAAAGGCTGTCGATTCATGGGCCTGGGCGCACTGGCGAATTGCATTGCCGAGGGCGGCATCCAGCCGCACGGTGTGGCGGGCGGCGCTGTGCAGACGTTGTGCCGAGCGTGGATGGTCGGTGGCCAGGCTCAGGGTGGGGTGTTCATCACTTAACTGTGCTTTCCAATACGACAGTTGGCGCTCTCTCTCCCCTTGCGCCAGCCATTGGCGTTGCCAGCTGCCGTAGTCGACATACTGGATCGGCAAGGGGGCAAGTGTCGCTTGCTGGCCTTGAGAGATCGCCGCGTACAGCCGCGAAAATTCGTCGATCAAAACGTTCAGCGACCAACCGTCAGCGATGATGTGATGCATCGTCACCAGCAACTGATGGTCGTCTTCATCGAGGCGTATCAGGGTTACCCAGAGCAGCGGGCCTTTCTCCAGATCGAACTGGGTGTGGGCCTCGTCCTCGCGGATTTGTTGCGCGCGAGCTTCACGCTCGGCCATGGGCCGGTCGCTGATGTCGATCAACTGAAGATTGAACTCACCGGCCGCATCGACCTGTTGCAGCGCCACTCCATCACGTTCGAAGAAGCGTGTGCGCAGAGATTCATGGCGTTCGATCAGTTGCTGGAAACTGGCGCGCAAAGCGTCTTCATCCAGTTCGCCACGCAGGCGCAAAGCACCGGGAATGTTGTAGGCAGTGCTCAATGGGTCAAGTTGCCAGGTCATCCATAGACGGTTCTGTGCCAGCGATTGCGGCAGCGCTTGATGGCGCGACAGCGCGGTGATGGCGCCTTGGGCCAGACCACCGTCCTGTTGCTGACCGGCGACCGCATCAGCGAAGGCGCCAAGGGTCGGCGCTTCGAACAGCAGGCGCAGATTCAACTCCAGCCCCAGTTCTTCTCGTAGCCGCGCCACCACTTGCGTGGCCGCGATGGAGTTGCCGCCAAGAAGGAAGAAGTGATCGTCGGCGCCAACCTGTTCGACCTGCAGCTGTTCGCACCAGATCCGACCGATCAGGCTTTGCAGCTCCGAGCCGGACTCGGAATGAGCGGCGCTTTCGGTAGCTGCCGAAGGAAACACGGCATAGCTGTCGAGGCTACCGTCCGCCAGACGACTGCGGCACGCCGAGCGCTGCAATTTACCGCTGGAAGTCTTGGGCAGCGCCCCCGGATTGAGCAGCACCACCACGCTCGGGGCTTCCTGACAGGCTTCGGCGACGGCTTGGCGAATGGCTTTGATCAACGCTTCGGGTGGCAGGATTTTTTGCACGCTGCGGCTGATTTCCGCCGCGATGCCGATGCCTTCCTGACCGTCCAGGTTGACGGCAAACACAGCGACGCGCCCTTTGCGCACCACTTCCACTTCACGCTCGACGGTCTGCTCGATGTCCTGTGGATAAAGGTTGTGGCCGCGCACGATCAGCATGTCTTTCAGGCGACCAGTGATGAACAGTTCACCGTCGCGCATGAAACCCAAATCGCCGGTGCGCAGCCAGGTACGGCCAGCGTGCTGGACGAAGGTTTTGGCGGACGCTTCAGGGTTGCGCCAGTAGCCGTGGGCGATGCTCGGGCCGGCAGCCCAGACTTCGCCGACGGCGTTGTCCGCGAGTTCCACAAGCGATACCGGATCGATAATCAGCACCGCGTGCTCCGGCTGACTGATGCCGCAGCTCATGATCGCGCTGCCTTCGCCAGCTTCTGCGCGGTTTTGCGTCAGGGCCTGTTCGTCCACGCGCAGATTGCCAATGCCTTGACCACGTGGTGTACCGGCGACGAACAAGGTGGCCTCGGCCAGGCCATAAGAGGCCATGAAGCTGTCTTCAGTGAAACCGCAGGTGGCGAATTTCTCGGCGAAACGCTCCAGGGTGTCGAGCCGGATTGGCTCAGACCCGGAGTACGCAACGCGCCAGCCGCTCAAGTCCAGGCGTTCCAGCGCTGACTCGCTGACCCGCTCGCTGCACAGGCGATAGGCAAAGTCCGGCCCGCCGCTGATGGTGCCGCCGTATTCGCTGATCGTTTCAAGCCAGCGCAACGGTCGGCCGAGGAAGTAGGCCGGCGACATCAACACGCACGGTACGCCGCTGAAAATCGGCTGCAACAGGCCGCCGATCAGGCCCATATCGTGGTACAGCGGCAACCAGCTGACGATCACGTCATCGGGGTTCAGGTCGATGCCGAAGCCGTGGCGAATCAGCAGCTCATTGGCGACCAGATTGCCGTGGCTGACTTGCACGCCTTTGGGCAACGCAGTGGAGCCGGAGGTGTATTGCAGGAAGGCGATGTGATCGCCTTGCAGATCCGGCGCAACCCAACGATCGGACAATGTGTCGTCGAGGGTATCGACACACAGCAGCGGCGGCGCACCTTCGATTTGCAGCAACGAATCACGCAAACCGGCGCTGGTCAGCAGCAGGCGCGGCTCGGCATCGCCGATGATCGACAACAAACGTTCCTGGTGATGACGGCGCGTCGACTCCGGCGGATAAGCCGGCACGGCGATTACGCCGGCGTACAGGCAACCGAAAAACGCGGCGACGTAATCCGGGCCGCTGGGAAACAGCAGCACCGCACGATCACCAAAGTCAGCCTCGGCTTGCAACGCGCCAGCAATCGTTCGCGCACGCTGATCCAGCTCGCGATAACTGAGCACCACAGCCTGATCCTGGGTTTCGGCGAGAAAACGCAAGGCGACTCGATCCGGCGTCGAGGCCGCACGGCGCTGAAGGGCTTGGACCAGTGTGCTGGGGAGTTCGAACGCGTCGGTCATGAGGTTTCCTGCCTGAATTCGGCTTGCATGGTGAAATCGGTTTTGGGACGAGTGAATACCTGTAGGAGCAAGCTTGCTCGCGATGGTCGTCAACGATGACGATGGGTGCCTGACACCCCGCAGCGTTCTCATGCCCATCGCGAGCGCGCTCGCTCCTGTAGGAGTTCAGTAATCAGATATCCCAGTGTTTTCCACCAATGAGAACGGATGACATCTGCAAATAATTAGTCGGTCGGTTTGAACGCTAATCGGGCCATGGGCTGCAAGCGGGGGCGTCAACGTGCCGCAGTTCTCACTCTGCACCTTCATGGATCATTGGTTATATTTCTCATTTGACAATAATTATCATTACGAATAATTTGTCGCTCGATGTGTAGGACGGCCCAGGTCTTCTTGTCGTCCCACTAACCTTTTGGCAGCAGGGTGATCTCCATGACGGAACAGGTTTCCACAAGCAGGTGCGATTCGCCGTTACTTCAGGCATTCGTCGACAATCGACTGATTCTGGTCAAGATTGCGGCCCGCATCACCGGCTGCCGGTCACGCGCTGAAGATGTGGTGCAGGACGCGTTTTTCCGACTGCAGTCCGCGCCGCAGATCACGTCTTCGTTCAAGGCTCAGCTGAGCTACCTGTTCCAGATCGTGCGCAACCTGGCGATCGACCACTACCGCAAACAGGCGCTGGAGCAGAAGTATTCCGGGCCTGAAGAAGAAGGCCTGAATGTGGTGATCCAGGGGGCTTCGCCAGAAACCTCGCACATCAATTTTTCGACCCTGGAAAACATCGCCGACGCGCTGACCGAGCTGCCAAGCCGGACCCGCTATGCCTTCGAGATGTACCGTTTGCACGGCGTGCCGCAGAAAGACATCGCCAAGGAACTGGGCGTCTCGCCAACCCTGGTGAACTTCATGATCCGCGATGCGCTGGTGCACTGCCGCAAGGTGTCGGGCAGTCGTGCGGGCAGCATTGCTCGTCGTTAAGATCTGAAATTTGCATTTTGATGGGGACGCAGAGCGTCCCGGGCTGCATTCCCACGCAGAGCGTGGGAACGATCAAACCGCGAAACCTGTGGGAGCTGGCTTGCCAGCGATGACTGGCTCAAGACCACAACAGATCTTGAGCCCAGCGCATCAAGACAAATCACACCGATCAAAAAACCGCTCACGCCCCAGCGCCATCAACGCTGCACGCTTGTGCGGGAAGTCGAACTCTTTTTCGCAATGGAATCGTTGATCCTGCATGTACCCGATCATCCTGGCGTTGTCGGCACGCGGCTCGGCGACCACCCGTTGGGTACGCGGGTCATCAAGAAACAGGTAATGCACCAGCGCTGATAACCAGCTCGCCACCTTGTGCGGGCCGCGATGATTTTCTTCACCCACCAGCATGTGAATGCCACGGTCGTAATCACCGGCATCGTAGAACGGTGCGATGCGATCTTCCTTGGCCCAGTAGGCTTCGTAATAGGCAAACGGTTGATCGTCGAAACAGCCGATCAATGTCAGGGTATGGGGATCGGCCTGAAGTTTGGTCAGGTACTCGCGATGCTGTTCGAGGCTGCCCTCCTCCTGCCAGAAACTCGCGACCCGCGCACTGTTCTGCCAACGATTGAAACGGGCCAGGTCCAGGTCGATATCCACCGTACGCAGGGAAATCCACATGCCCAGCCGCGCATCAAAACGCCGATAAACCTCACCTTGCGGTTTCACCGGTCGTAGCGGATGTCGCTTGCCCGCACTGATGACCATTTGCTGCGGATAGCTGCCGGTCAACGACTGCCCCAGCCAAGGCTGCGGCAATTGCCAGAACAGGGTGCGCTCGCAGTGATATTCGCCGCTGACTGGGGCGGGGATCAGCAAACCGCTGAGCAGCGCTTGTGTCGGTTGCTCATCGAGTTTCCAGGTCAGGCGCTGGCAGGCCGGATCACGGGCGAACAGCCAGTAACACGCACTCCACAGGGCCAGGCTGTCAGGACGACCCTCTTGCAATTGCACCATCAGTTCGGGGTTACGGGTCAGCTGCAGCTGGATCAGCGATTGGCCGTCAAGGCAGAGGCTCAGTCGGTTTTCGGTTTCATCAGCTAAAAGGCGACTGCCTGTGGGTAAACACAGGGCCGCCAGATCGTTCAAATTGGGCATGGGTCGGGCTCACGATATCGTCGACAGTTCTACGATGGGACGTGAGCCGAGGCGGGGAATTTAAGAGAAGCGTGGGATTTCAGTTACCGGGCACCGGTACAACCGCAATCTTGTAGGGATCGAAAATCTTCAGCATCTGACCGTTGTCTCGCAAGCCTTGCAGCAACTTGCCGAATGTTTCGCCGGTGATGGGCGCGGTCGGGCGCAGGATGGCGTAGTGGTGATAAACCTGATCGACACGCTCGGACACCAGCAACTCGTTGACGACACTCAGATTGCGCAAAAAGTAATCGCTGAGGTAGGACCGTGTGACCAACGCGATATCCGCGCGACCGCGCAGCACCATCAGCAGGTTGCTGTCGTGGGAGTAGGTCAGGGTCGCGTTGTAGTTTTTGGCGAGGTACTGGGGTTCGGGATTGAAGTCGGCGAAGGCGTAGTGATAACCACTGAACAACGCCAGGCGCTTGCCGGCAAGCTCGGCAAAGTAATCCTGCTGGCGAACCTGTTGATTCTCGGGTTGGCGTTGCGCGACGAAAATTTCCGCGTCTTCAAGCCCCATGTCGACATCGGTGTGGGGAATTTCTTTCCAACCCCAGGCAGGGTTTTCGAAAATCGCCATGTCGATCCTACCCTGCTTGAAATCACCAAAGCGTCGAGGGATGGACGTGGGCACCAGAACGAATTGATAGTCGCTTTGCGAAGCATTGAGTGCTTCGACCAATTGCGGGAGCAAGCCTGTATCAGCACCTTGTTCAGGGCGCACGGTATAGGGGGGAAAGTGGGCGGCACCGATTCGCACCAGTTGCGCAGCCTGGGATGGCAGCATCCATGACGCGACAAGTGTCGCCAGCAAAAGCTGCGAAGCCGTCCGAATTGGCGAAGACATCAACACAAGTTGCTCCCCAAAATACTGCATCAATGCAATCAAGCCAGGTGGTTTGGCCTAGTTAGCCAGTTTCCGGCTGACTGTTACAAGCTATTTACTTCTCCTCGAGCACCAGAATCAGCGCCTCGTCAGCGAGTTGGTCCAGGCTCATGCTGCCATCGGCGCGAAACCAGGTGGTGGTCCAGGACAGCGCCCCGGTCAGAAAACGCCGGGCAATGAACACATCACCACGGATAAAACCGGCGCTCTTGGCTTCACCCAGCACCTGCAACCAGATGTCTTCATAGATGTCGCGCAGTGCCAGCACCTTGGCCTGACCCTCCTCGGACAGCGAGCGCCATTCATAGACCAGCACCGCCATCGCTTCGCCGCTGCCGCCCATGATCGACTGCAATTCGCAGCGGATCAGCGCCAGCACCCGCTCGCGCACGCTACCGGCCTCGGCGAGGGCCGCTCGCATCAACGCGGTGTTATAGCGAACGGTCTCTTCCATCACTGCCCGCAGGATTTCATCCTTGCTTTTGAAGTGATGAAAGATGCTCCCCGACTGAATGCCCACGGCGCCGGCCAAATCGCGCACGGTGGTGCGCTCGTAGCCTTTGTTGCGAAACAGGTGGGCCGCCACTTGCAGTAGCTTGCCACGGGCGCTGTCCGGATCGGTCAACTGGCCGTCGTCGACCAGTTCGCGCATGACCCTCAGGGCTTTTTGCTCATCCACCCGTTCTCTCCTACAGTCGTGATCACCGCTAAAACAGCGGGGGTTGCGCGGGCAATTTAAGCTGGTGCCAGCAACCAAGCAAGCGCTCGGGAAGAAGATATTTATCTCGTTTACAAACCAAGCGCTTGCTTGGTAGTCTCGAAACACTTCTCTCGGAGGTGGTTATGGAGTTGACTGCGCCTGAAAAGATTCGCATCGGTTGTGCCAGCGCGTTCTGGGGCGATACCTCCACCGCTGCCGCGCAACTGGTGGAAGGTGGGAATCTGGACTACCTGGTATTCGACTACCTTGCCGAAATCACGATGTCGATCATGGCCGGGGCACGGATGAAAGATCCGTTGAGCGGCTATGCCAACGACTTCATCGAAGTCCTCAGCCCCCTGCTTCCACAACTCGCCGAACAACAAATCCGAGTGATCAGTAATGCGGGCGGCATCAATCCGCAAGCCTGCGCCGCCGCCCTGCAAGCGGCCTGTGACAAGGCCGGGGTCGCGTTGAAGATCGCCGTGCTACTGGGCGATGACCTGCAACCGCAATTCAAACAGCTGAGCACCCTGGGCATCCATGAAATGTTCAGCGGGGCTGCGCTACCTGCCATGTGCGTCTCGACCAATGCCTACCTCGGTGCACCGTGCATCGTCGAGGCCTTGCGACTGGGGGCGGATATTGTGATCACCGGGCGCGTGGTCGACAGTGCCGTGGTCAGTGCCGCGCTGTTGCATGAGTTCGGCTGGTCGTGGCACGACTACGACAAACTGGCCCAGGCCGCGCTGGCCGGTCACATCATCGAATGCGGCGCCCAGTGCACCGGCGGCAACTTCACCGATTGGCGCGATGTGCCCGACTACGAACACATCGGTTTTCCCATCGTCGAGGTCAGCACCGATGGCCAGTTCATCGTCAGCAAACCGGAAGGCTCAGGCGGCCTGGTCACACCGCTGACGGTGGGCGAGCAGATGCTGTATGAAATTGGTGACCCGCGGGCCTATCTGCTGCCGGACGTGGTGTGCGATTTCACCCAGGTCAAATTGCACCAGCAAGGCAAAAACAGAGTCCAGGTGCACGGCGCCAAAGGCCTGCCGCCAACCGATCAGTACAAAGTCAGCGCCACGTATCCGGATGGTTTCCGCTGCACCGCCAGTTGCCTGATCGTCGGCATCGATGCCGTGGACAAGGCCCGGCGAGTCAGCGCAGCCATCATCAACAAGACCTCGGAAATCTTCACTCAGCGCGGCTGGGCGCCCTACAGCGAAGTGAGCATCGAACTGCTGGGAAGCGAGGCAACCTACGGCCCCCATGGCCAGCGCCATGACACCCGCGAAGTGGTGATCAAGCTCGCGGTGCGCCATCCGAACAAACAGGCATTGATCGTCTTTTCCCGGGAAATCGCCCAGGCCGCCACCGGTATGGCGCCGGGGCTGACCGGCATCGTTGGCGGTCGCCCCACGGTTTACCCACTGATCCGGCTGTTCTCGTTCCTGATCGACAAAACCGCCTGCACGCTGGACATTGATTTCATGGGCCAGCGCCATCCGTGCACCCTGCCCGCCCTTGATGCGCTCGACACCGCCGACTTGCCTGCACCGCTTGAGCCACCGAGACCGAGGGGACTGGCCGACGCCAGCATCGCGCTGGTAAAGCTTGCGGTCGCGCGTTCAGGTGATAAGGGCAACCACAGCAACATCGGTGTCATGGCCCGCGATCCCGAGTACCTGCCGTGGATCGCCGAAGCGCTGACGCCTGCGGTCATCGTCGACTGGATGAGCCATGTCCTCGATCCGGTACTTGGGCGCGTCGAGCGTTGGTATCTGCCCGCCAGCCACAGTCTGAATTTCCTGCTGGAAAACGCCCTGGGTGGCGGCGGTGTCGCCAGCCTGCGGATCGACCCCCAAGGCAAGGCGTTCGCCCAGCAGTTGCTGCAGATCCAGATTCCGGTGCCCCAGCGCATCGCCGACCAGCTCAACTAGAGGACAGTCGCCATGGCTTACGATTCGATTTTCAGAACTGATCTGTTTGCCGGCCAGACCATTATCGTGACCGGCGGCGGCAGTGGCATTGGCCGTTGCACCGCCCATGAACTGGCGGCCCTGGGCGCCCATGTGATCCTGGTCGGTCGCAAGGCCGACAAACTCAAAGCCGTCACCGCCGAAATCATCGAGGACGGTGGCAAAGCCGACTGGCGAACCTGCGACATTCGCGAGGAAGAAGCGGTGACGCAGCTGGTCAGCGAACTGATCCGCCAGCACGGCCCGATTCACGGCCTGGTCAACAATGCCGGCGGACAGTACCCCTCGCCCCTGGCGTCGATCAATCAGAAAGGTTTCGAAACCGTAATGCGCACCAACCTGGTGGGCGGTTTCCTGATGGCCCGGGAAGTGTTCAACCAATCCATGAGCAAGCACGGCGGCGCCATCGTCAACATGCTGGCCGACATGTGGGGTGGCATGCCAGGCATGGGCCATTCGGGCGCGGCGCGTTCGGGCATGGACAACCTGACCAAGACAGCTGCATTCGAGTGGGGTTACGCCGGGGTGCGGGTCAATGCCGTGGCGCCGGGTTGGGTCGCGTCCAGCGGCATGGACACCTATGAAGGTGCGTTCAAGGCTGTGATACCGACCTTGCGCGAACACGTTCCGCTCAAGCGCATCGGTACCGAATCGGAAGTCAGCGCGGCGATCGTTTTCCTGCTCAGCCCGGCGGCCGCGTTCATCAGCGGCAGCACCTTGCGTATCGATGGTGCCGCCAGCCTCGGCGGGCGGGCATGGCCGATTCACAAGGCTACCAACAGTGAGTCGTACAACGGCTTCCATCGTGCCTACCTTCCTGACGTGCTCAAGGACAAGGAATAACCCATGCCGGTCATTCAGACACAGGTGGACGCACTCAGCGAACAGTTCGCCCGTAATCGGGCGGCGATGCTGGCGGACATCGAGCAGTTGCGCGCACTCGAACAGAACCTGCTGGACAAGGCCGCCGAAGCCAAACCCAAATTCGACAAGCGCGGCCAATTGCTGCCCCGTGAACGTCTCAACTTGCTGCTGGACCCCGGTGCACCCTTTCTTGAACTATCCAGCCTCGCCGGCTACAAACTGCACGACGACAAGGACGGCAGTTCAGCCGGTGGTGGTTTGATCGTCGGCATCGGTTACGTGTCCGGCGTGCGTGCGCTGGTGGTGGCGAACAACAGCGCGATCAAGGGCGGGACCATCTCCCCCAGCGGTTTGAAAAAATCCCTGCGCCTGCAACAGATCGCCATGGAAAACAAACTGCCGGTGATCACCCTCGCTGAGAGCGGTGGTGCCAACCTCAATTACGCCGCGGAAATTTTCGTCGAAGGCGCGCGCAGCTTTGCCAATCAAGCGCGGATGTCAGCCATGGGCCTGCCGCAGATCACGGTGGTACACGGCTCGGCCACGGCGGGCGGTGCTTACCAGCCAGGTCTCTCGGACTACGTTGTGGTGGTGCGCGGCAAGGCCAAGCTGTTTCTCGCCGGCCCTCCGCTGTTGAAAGCGGCGACCGGTGAAATCGCCACGGACGAAGAGTTGGGCGGCGCCGAGATGCACGCGCAAACGGCCGGCACTGCCGAATATCTGGCCGAAAACGATGCCGATGGCGTGCGCCAGGTGCGCGAGATCGTCAGCCTGCTGTCATGGAACGATCAACTGCCATGGCAACCTGAACCACAATGGGCAGAACCGCTCTACCCCATCGACGAACTGCTGGGGCTGATCCCGGACGACCCGAAAAAACCTTACGACGTGCGCGAAATCATCGCCCGTATCGCCGACGGATCGAACTTCCTTGAGTTCAAGGCCGAGTTCGATCAACAGACCGTGTGCGGCCATCTGAAAATCCAGGGTCGCGCTTGCGGCTTCATTGGCAACAACGGACCGATCACACCCAAGGGTGCGAGCAAGGCGGCGCAGTTCATCCAGCTCTGCGACCAGAGCCGCACACCGCTGCTGTTTTTCCACAACACCACCGGGTTCATGGTCGGCACCGAATCAGAGCAACAAGGTGTGATCAAGCACGGCGCCAAGATGATTCAGGCAGTGGCCAATGCCCGGGTGCCAAAGCTGACCATCGTCGTCGGCGGTTCCTATGGCGCCGGCAACTACGCGATGTGCGGCCGTGGCCTGGACCCGCGCTTTATCTTCGCCTGGCCCAACAGCCGCACCGCCGTGATGGGCGGCGCGCAAGCGGGCAAAGTGCTGCGCATCGTCACCGAAGCCAAACAGGCCAAGGACGGACTGGTGCCCGACCCGAAAATGCTCGACATGCTGGAACAGGTCACTGCGCAGAAACTCGACAGCCAGTCCACGGCGCTCTATGGCAGTGCCAATCTGTGGGACGACGGTTTGATCGATCCGCGCGATACCCGGACCTTGCTCGGTTACCTGCTGGATATCTGTCACGAGGCCGAGGTGCGGCCGCTGCAAGCCAACAGTTTTGGCGTAGCCCGGTTCTAGGCCGACGACTAAAGGGAGAACAATAAAAATGATCTTTACCCGGGAACACGAAGCACTGCGTCGCACCGTCCGCCAATTCGTCGAGCACGAAATCAATCCGCACGTCGAGGAATGGGAAAAGGCCGGGCGGTTTCCGATCCACGATATTTTCCGCAGGGCCGGCGACCTCGGTCTTCTGGGGATCTCCAAGCCAGAAAAATTCGGCGGGATGGGCCTGGACTACAGCTATTCGATCGTCGCTGCCGAAGAGTTCGGCACCATCCATTGCGGCGGCATTCCGATGTCCATCGGCGTGCAGACCGACATGTGTACGCCAGCCCTGGCCCGTTTCGGCTCCGATGAGTTGCGCGACGAGTTCCTGCGTCCAGCCATCAGCGGCGAGCAGGTAGGCTGCATCGGCGTCTCCGAAGTGGGTGCCGGTTCCGACGTGGCCGGATTGAAAACCACGGCGCGCAAGGACGGCGACGACTATGTGATCAACGGCAGCAAGATGTGGATCACCAACTCGCCCAGTGCCGACTTCATCTGCCTGCTGGCCAATACTTCGGATGACAAGCCGCACATCAACAAGTCGCTGATCATGGTGCCGATGAACACGCCGGGCATCAGCCTGAGCTCACACCTGGACAAGCTCGGCATGCGCAGTTCGGAAACCGCCCAAGTGTTTTTCGACAACGTGCGCGTACCGCAGCGCAACCGCATCGGCCATGAAGGCGCGGGGTTCATGATGCAGATGCTGCAGTTCCAGGAGGAACGCCTGTTCGGCGCGGCCAACATGATCAAGGGCCTGGAATACTGCATCGACAGCACCATCGAGTACTGCAAGGAGCGCAGGACCTTCGGCAGCGCGCTGATCGACAATCAGGTGATTCACTTCCGTCTGGCCGAACTGCAAACCGAAATCGAATGCCTGCGGGCACTGGTCTATCAAGCCACCGAGCAATACATCAAAGGCCAGGATGTGACACGCCTGGCCTCCATGGCCAAGCTCAAGGCCGGGCGCCTGGGCCGCGAGGTCAGCGACAGTTGCCTGCAATATTGGGGCGGAATGGGTTTCATGTGGGACAACCCGGTGGCCCGCGCTTACCGCGATGTGCGGCTGGTGTCGATTGGTGGCGGTGCCGATGAAATCATGCTGGGGATCATCTGCAAACTCATGGGCATCCTGCCGGGGAAAAAGAAATGAACGGCCTCCCGGATAGCCAGACCCTGTTGCTGGAACTGCACAACGGCGTGTTGCACATCACCCTCAATCGCCCGCAAAGCCGCAATGCCATGAGCTTGCAGATGGTCTCCGAACTGCGCGCAGTGTTTGCGGCGGTGCTTGACGATCGAGGTGTTCGGGCGGTAGTTATCGGCGGTGCCGGTGGGCATTTTTGTGCAGGTGGCGACATCAAGGACATGGCCAATGCCCGCGCCCAGGGCTCAAGCGCACATCGCGATTTGAACAGGGTATTCGGCGCACTGCTGCAAGACGTGCAACAGGCGCCGCAAGTGGTGATCACCGTATTGCAAGGCGCTGTGCTCGGCGGTGGTTTGGGCCTGGCCTGTGTCAGCGATATCGCCATGGCCGATCACTCGGCCCAATTCGGCTTGCCGGAAACCAGCCTTGGCCTGTTGCCGGCACAGATCGCCCCGTTCGTGGTCCAGCGCAT
This sequence comes from Pseudomonas sp., assembly GCF_050739655.1. Lineage (GTDB taxonomy): Bacteria > Pseudomonadota > Gammaproteobacteria > Pseudomonadales > Pseudomonadaceae > Aquipseudomonas. Next base: position 23,698 of record NZ_JBOIBY010000673.1, read on the forward strand.
CGGCCTGACCCAGGCCCGAAGACTGGCGCTGACGGCGGCGCGCTTCGATGGCACCCAGGCACGACGAATGGGCCTGGTGCACTTCGTCGAACACGACCCGCAAGCACTGGCCGAGCGCCTTGATGGGGTATTGGCCCATGCACTGTGCTGCGCGCCGGAAGCGAATGCGGCGACCAAGAAACTGTTGCTGGCCAGTGCCGGGCAACCCTCGGATGCGCTGCTGGATCAAGCCGCCGAGTGGTTCAGTGAAGCGGTGACCGGTGCGGAAGGGGTCGAAGGAACCATGGCCTTCGTGCAAAAACGCAAACCGGGGTGGGCCTCCTGAAAAGCATCGCGGGCAAGCCCGCTCCCACAAGGATTGTGATGACCCTGTGGGAGCGGGCTTGCCCGCGATGAAGCCCTCACTGACACCGCTAATCTTGAGAGAAGCCCCATGCCCGGACTCAGCAAAATCCTCATCGCCAACCGTGGTGAAATCGCCTGCCGCATTCAGCGCACCGCCCAGGCGCTGGGCTATCGCACCGTCGCTGTATTCAGCGATGCCGATGCCGATGCACTCCACGTGCAAATGGCCGACGAAGCCGTACATATCGGCCCGGCCCCGGTGCAGCAGTCTTACCTGAACATCCCGGCGATCATCGACGCCGCTCGACGCACCGGCGCAGACGCGATCCATCCGGGTTACGGGTTCCTCTCGGAAAACGCACGATTTGCCCTTGCCTGCCAACAGGCCGGCATCACCTTCATCGGTCCCAGCCCCGAAGCCATCGAACTGATGGGCAGCAAACGCCTGTCTAAGGTCGCCATGATTGCAGCGGGCGTGCCGTGCATCAAAGGCTATCAAGGCGCCGAACAGGATGATGCGACCCTGAGCCGGGAAGCCGAACGCATCGGCTATCCGTTGATGATCAAGGCCAGTGCCGGTGGCGGTGGGCGCGGTATGCGTCTGGTGCACGATGCCAGCCATTTGCTCGAACAAATCCGCACTGCTCGTTCAGAGGCCCTGCATGGATTTGGCAGTGATGAACTGATCCTCGAACAGGCGTTGATCGAGCCTCGGCATGTCGAAATTCAACTGTTCGGCGACCAGCACGGCAACCTGATCTACCTCGGTGAGCGCGATTGTTCTATCCAGCGTCGTCACCAGAAAGTCATCGAAGAAGCCCCCTGCCCGGTGATAACCAGCGAGCTGCGCCAGGCCATGGGCGAAGCGGCACTCAAGGCCGGGCGTGCAGTGAACTACGTCGGCGCTGGCACCGTGGAGTTCCTGCTGGATGCGCGGGGGCAGTTTTACTTCCTGGAAATGAACACCCGCCTGCAAGTGGAGCACCCGGTGACAGAGTTGATCACCGGGCTGGACCTGGTGGCCTGGCAATTGAACATCGCCGAAGGACAACCGCTGCCGTTGCGCCAGGATCAAGTGCAGCTCACCGGCCATGCCATGGAGGTGCGCTTGTATGCCGAAGACCCCGCGTTGGGCTTCCTGCCACAAACAGGGCGAATCGCAGCTTGGGAGCCGGGCTTGCGGGACGGTGTGCGAGTCGACCACGGCCTGATCGAAGGCCAGGACATCAGCCCCTTCTATGACCCGATGCTTGGCAAGATCATCGCTCACGGCGCCACCCGTGATGAAGCCCGGCGCAAGTTGCTGCGGGCGGTGCAAGACAGTGTGCTGCTGGGCGTGCAAAGCAATCAGCGCTTACTCGCTGACTTGCTGCAACACCCGTCATTCACCCGCGCAGAATTCAGCACCGGTTTCATCGCACAGCATTTTGCTGACCATCCGAATTTGCACCCTTATGTGCCGAGCGCTGAGCAGTTGGCGATTGCCACCGCCCTGCTCTATCAGGCCTCGACCCAGGCCCACCGTGCCTCATTGGCCGGGTGGCGCAACAACGCCAGTGTGCCGCTGAACTATCGTCTGGGCCTGGAGAATCAGGAATGGTCGGTGGCGTTGCATGCCGTGCCAGGCGAGGCGTACCGAATCCTGGTCGCTGACCGCACCCTCGAACTGAAGGTTATCCACAGCGACGGACACTGGGCCACCGTGGAAGTGGATGGCATCCGCCAGCGCCATGGCTACCGATTGGAAGCTGGGCGACTGGAGCCCGGGAGTCTGTGCCTGTTCACGCGCCCGGGCAGCCTGCGGTTGGAGGATCGGACGCAGGCGTTGGTCAGCCGCCAGGCCAGCATCAGCTGCGGCACCCTCAAGGCGCCCATGGATGGAGCGATTGTCGATGTGCTGGTCAGCGAAGGAAGCACAGTCAGCAAAGGCCAGCTATTGGTGGTGCTGGAGGCCATGAAAATGGAGCATCCGCTTAAATCGAGTATCGATGGTGTGCTCAAACGCTTGCAGGTGCAGGTCGGCGATCAGGTGAAAAACCGCCAGATTTTGCTGGAGGTCGAATAAGCCGCTAGGCGGATGCGTCGGGTTTGGCTACGCTCAAAACCTATCAGGACGCGGATACCAGGAACCCTGCAATGCCTCATTGGCTGGTCATTGATCTGGAAGCCACCACCGATGAAGGTGGTTGGCCGATAACGGAAATGGAAATTATCGAAATCGGTGCCACCCTGGTGGACCGCAAAGGGCGCGAAGTGGACCACTTCCAACGCTTCGTGCGGCCGTTGCGCAGGCCGTTGCTGACACCGTTTTGCCGGGAACTGACGCATATCACCCAGGCCAACATCGATAGCGCGCAGCCACTGGCCGACGTCTGGCCCGCGTTTGAACGCTGGCTCGGCCAACATCACACACGCCTGGAGGGCTGGGCCAGTTGGGGCGACTACGATCGCAAACAACTGCTTCAGGAATGGCAGCGCCTGCAACTTGACAGTGTGTTGAGCCAGGTGGCGCACATGAATCTCAAACAACGCTTCGCCAAGGCCCGGCGACTGGAACGTCCGCTGGGGCTCAATGGCGCCCTGCAGTTGGCTGGCCTGCAATTCACCGGGCAGCAACATCGGGCGCTTGAAGATGCCCGCAATACCGCACGGCTGTTGCCGCTGGTGCTTCCGCTTTAGACAGGTGACTAGGCTTTGGGCCTTGTGCATACTGGCCGGCCCTTTTTAGCCCTTTTCGAGGAATCGCCCATGTTTAAAGTCAACGAGTACTTCGACGGCACCGTCAAGTCGATCGCCTTTGGCACCGCTGAAGGTCCGGCGACCATCGGCGTCATGGCCCCGGGCGAATACGAATTCGGCACCGCCCAGCGTGAAATCATGCACGTGGTGTCCGGCGCGCTGACCGTCAAACTGCCAGACAGCACTGACTGGGAAACCTTTTCCGCCGGCAGCCAGTTCAACGTACCTGCCAACAGCAAGTTCCAGCTGAAAGTGGCCGTCGACACCGCTTACCTGTGCGAATACCGCGGCTAAGGTTTTACAGTGCGATAGTTTCACAGCGTAAAAAATGCCCGTGTCCAAGGACACGGGCATTTTTCATTGTGCTGGGCATTTACTCGAGAATTTCTACCGGCATTCCCACTTCGAGCTGGCCGTTGCTGTCATTGACCAGATTCTGACCGAACATCGGGCCATCGGCTGTGCCACGGTAATTCTGCAAGGTTGCAAAGGGTTCGCGATCGGCACTGCGCTCACCGGTTTGCGGATCGATGGTGGTCAGGATGCAGCGTGAGCACGACTTGACCACGCGGAACTCGACATCGCCGATGCGAATGCGTTTCCAGCCATCCTCAGCAAAGGCTTCACTGCCCTCGATCACCAGATTCGGTCGGAAACGCAACATTTCCATGGGGCGACCGACCCGTTGCGACAGATCCTCCAGCGACGCCTGGCCGATCAGCAACAGGGGGAAGCCATCGGCGAACGCCACCTGATCGTCGTCCCTGCCGTAACCCGCCTGAGTGGTACGGGCACGCTGGAGCGGCACCTGCACCAACCGCGTCGGTTTGCCAATGAATTCGCTGACCCAGGCACCCGCCGCATCACCGGCGTCCGGCACCCGTAATGTGTCGCGCCAGATGGTCACGCCGCGCAATTGGGCATCACTGTCAGGTAAGGCGATATTGATCATGGAGTGACCAGGGGCTTGGAGGGTCAAGCCGCCCTCGGCATTCCACAACGCCGACAGCTGGCTCATCTGCGCCACCGCCCGCTGGGTCAGGAAGCGCCCGCTGGCTTCATCCACCAGCATCCAGCGTCGATCGCCATCGAGCCCGAGCTTGTCGAGGCCGATCTGTTGCAGGGACTCGCCCTTGCCGGATTTCAACGGATAACGATAAAGCGCGCTCAAACGCAGCATTGCCAGCTCCCTGGTAGGCAAAAAAGCCACCCTATACGAGCTGGGTCGCCGAATCAAAGGCGAAAAACCAACCCCCCCCTGTAGGAGCTGACGAGTGCGACGAGGCTGCGATCTTTTGATTTCAAAGCAGGATCAAAAGATCGCAGCCTGCGGCAGCTCCTATTACAGGAGCGATAGCCCGTCTTAGGCAGGTACCGCATCGAGCATCAGACGCTGGCGCACCACATCGACGAGTTTGTCCGGCTGGAACTTCGAAAGGAAGTTATCGCAGCCCACCTTCTTGACCATCGAGTCGTTGAAGCTGCCGGACAATGACGTGTGCAGCACCACATACAGGCCACGCAGGCGTGGATCGTTGCGGATTTCGGTGGTCAGGCGATAACCATCCATCTCCGGCATCTCTGCGTCGGTGAAGACCATCAGCAGTTTGTCGGTCATGTTCACGCCCGTATCGGCCCAGGCCTTGAGCATGTTCAGTGCCTTCAAACCGTCGCTGGCAATGTGCATCTTCACGCCGAGCTGCCCCAGGGTGTCGCGCAACTGTGCCAACGCAACATTGGAGTCATCCACCAACAGCACTTCACGGCCACGGGCACGCTCGAGCACCGGATCTTCAAGTTTGTCCCGGGATACCTTGGCGTTGTAGGGGACGATTTCGGCCAAAACCTTTTCGACGTCGATGATTTCCACCAATTGATCGTCAACCTTGCTGATGGCCGTCAGGTAATGCTGGCGACCTGCGCTGCTCGGCGGCGGCAGGATTGCCTCCCAGTTCATGTTGACGATGCGATCCACGCCACCCACCAGGAATGCCTGCACCGAGCGGTTGTACTCGGTGACGATAATCGTACTGTCAGGACCGGGCACCAGCGGACGCATGCCGATCGCCTGGGACAGGTCGATCACCGGCAAAGTCTGGCCACGCAGGTTGACCACGCCGCACACGAACGGGTGACGCTGAGGCATCAGCGTCAACTTCGGCAGTTGCAGGACCTCCTGCACTTTGAACACGTTGATAGCGAACAATTGCCGCCCGGCGAGCCGGAACATCAAAATTTCCAGGCGATTCTCACCCACCAGTTGCGTACGTTGGTCTACCGTATCGAGAATGCCGGCCATCAATGACTCCTGGGCTTGTACTGATGAATTCACTAATAGAGAGTTATCGGCTGTTTTTACCGGAGCTTGACCCGCTATAAAATGCAACGCTCATACATTGATGTCACATTAGCATCATGCTTTACTGGCGTAGTGATTTCATCTGCTACATTCTCTGCGGCGCGACATTAATTTTCCCGTCTAGTTCCGCTATATAAGGGATTCCCCTAGCAACAATCAGGTACAACCTGATATTCGCAATTTCCAATAGCCATTAATGTGACGCCATTCTCACTGCATGAATGGAGTCAGGCTTTGTTTGCGATCGCAGGTCAGTGGCTTTCCACCCTTTCGACATCTCTAGCCTGCGCTCCAGCCGGCCAGAGCGCGATCTCATGCCAAACCGGTTACGTCGGGACGCCATTCGTCCTCGTCGGCACACACGACATCCCCTCATTTGACAAGACGTTGTGGAGATAAGCATGCCGAACAATCGTACAGAGTGGGCAAAGCGGGTCCCGGAGTTTCTCGTTGAAGCCGAAACACTTCTGGCAAAAACCGAGGAATGCCTGAGTCATCTGCAGCTGATCAGCAATGACAAGGACGCCATCGACTGCATGCTCACTACCCTTCTCAAGCTCGCCAGCAAAGCAGATGCCCTCGCACTGGCAGCCGTTTCGGAGTTTTCGCTGCATATCCATGGTTTGCTCAACCAGGCTCAACATCACATGGACCTGCATGACGAAGCCCTCAGCGCGCTGAAGGACTGTCTGACCCTGATCGCCTGGCAACTTGAACTGATCGATCAAAAGACCGGCCAACTGAGCCTCGATGAAAGTGAGCAGACGACCCTGATCGAAGCCTTCGCCTTCCAGATCGGTCACCATCAGTACCAGCCTGCGGTTAATTCCCGAGCGTTCACACTCGTCTCTTATATGGAACGTCAGGCCTGAATTCAAAGAATGGAGCCGAGCTCCATCTGTTTCACGGCCAAGGCACTGCGTAACTTTTGCGCATCTTCAGGTCGTTATTGAATATTACATATCCATTAGCGACACCCTTCGAAAAAACAACTATTCCCTTCGGCAGTTGCCCGCGTGCCTTGACTAAGGTTTTGCCTGGCATCAAAAGACCAAAAGCCACGGATAACAGGCTGCTGCGCCGACAAAAACCACACTTTTCCAATGTGGACCCCAGTCCATAATGGCGTCTTTCCTGACGCGACGGACATATATCGCAAGCGCGACCAACGGTATCTTAAGTGCTATTATGCCGCCCATTAGTTGGCGTCAATTAATCACAAGGTGATTGCCGACGGCTGTAATAATCAAGTTCTTGCCTGGATTTCTTATACAAAAACGTACCCTCCGTAGAAGTCGATGCAAAACACTACAAAACAGAGATCGGTCAACCAGCATGACCGGTCTACCCGCAGCGAACCTCCATTGGCTCCATCCGCTATGTACGCCAGCCTCAAGTCAATCTCCCTGTGGCGACCCTCCCGAGAAAACGCTCGCCGGTTCACGCTATTGCTGTGTGCCTGCTCGACGCTCGGCAGTCTGGTGATCTATGCCCTGTCCACTCACCTGCCACTGAGTCTTCTGGCGCTCGATATCGCGGCCCTGGGTTGCGTCTGGGTGCAATATCGCCTGTCGCGAAAATCGATCAAGTTTCAACCTCAAGAACTGGCCGACCGCCTTTTGCAGGTCCAGGAGAATGAACGTCACCGGCTCAGTCGGGAACTGCATGACGACATCGGACAGTTGCTGACCGCCGCAAAAATTCAAAGTGAATGGCTCAAACGCCGAATGCCGGAAGAACTTCAGGGACAGTGCGCGGTGCTTTGCGACACGCTGGAAGAAACACTCACCAAAGTGCGCGATGTTTCGGCCATTCTCAATCCGCGGCAATTGACCAGCCTTGGCCTGGAGGCCAGCCTGCGCGCGCACCTGCTCAAGACACTGGCCAACACTCCGATTCACTGGAGTCTTGAGTGCCATCAGCGCCTGACCGGGATACCGGAAGAAATGGCGGTGGCAGCCTTTCGCATCACCCAGGAAGCGGTCACCAACATTCTGCGGCACGCCCAGGCAAAAAACCTGCTGGTCTGCCTGCAACGTCTACCCCAGGGCCTGAGCCTGTTGATCAGTGACGATGGCCAGGGTTTCGCACCAGCCACTGACCCGGGCCGCGAGGGCCAACGCGGAATGGCCGGGATGTCGGAACGGATCAAACAACTGGGCGGCACTTTGGCCGTCACCAGCGAACCGGGCAAAGGCACCCAAATCGAAGCTCTCTTTCCCTGGGCGCCCCGTGCGCTTGAACGGGCCAGTACGGATAAGGTTTTGCATTGACTTGTAACTTACTTCTGGTGGATGACCACTCGCTGATCAGGGCCGGCGTGCGTGCCTTGGTACTGGACCTTCCTGGCTACGCGGTCATCGGTGAAGCCAATGACGGCTCACAACTGCTCACGATGGTCGAGCACTTGTGCCCGGACATCGTGCTGCTGGATATTTCCATGAAGCAGACCGGAGGCCTTGAAGCCTTGGCGCAACTCAAGCGGATTCGTCCGCAGAGCAAGGTGCTGATCCTGTCGATGCACACCGACCCTGCGCTGATCATGCAAGCGCTGGAATCCGGTGCCCACGGCTATCTGCTCAAGGACACCACGGCCACCGAACTGGAGCATGCACTGGAAGCCCTGCGTAATAATGAACGCTACCTCAGCCCTGCCATCGCCCATACCGTGATTACCCAGGCGCTGATCCGAACCCAGAAAAGCCCCGAACCTGCGGACTCGCACAACCTGACGGCTCGCCAGCTGGAAATCCTGCGGCTGATCGTGCGTGGGAAATCCACGCGGGAAATCGCCAACGGCCTGGGTTTGAGCGTCAAAACCGTCGAGACCCATCGCTCGCAGATCATGAAGCGTCTGCAGATCTACGATGTGGCAGGCCTTGTACTGTTCGCCGTACGCGAACAAATCATCAGTCTGGACGACTGACAGGCTCCGTCGCACTCAACAACGGCGAGCCCTCAGGCAAATGGACCAACAACGCTCCCGGTCGCGCTGAAAAACGCAGATTGTCGCCCTCCAGTGGTTCGCCATCGAGATTGATGTACAGGCCCTCTGCGACCTTGATCTCGACCCATGGAAGACGCGCCCGGACAAACAGGCTGTCGATGCCGAACCCGTCGGTCAACAGGTTTTTCAAGGTGCCAACCACCTCCTGTGGCGCCGGCAAAATACTGATATCGAGCAATCCATCGTCAGCCAGCGCCTGTGGACATAGCACATGACCACCGCCCGCCTGTCGGCCGTTACCGATTCCCAAGGCCAGCAACTCGCCACTCCAGTTGAATCCTGGTCCCTGCAACTCGCCGTAAGCCGCATGCAGCTCACTGAACCGGGACAAACCTGTGAACAGGTAAGCCGCGCCCCCGAGCACCTTTTTCAGTTCCTCGGAGGTATTGGCTGTCACCTGGCTGCCAAAACCACCAGTGGCCATGTTCAGAAACACTTGACCGCCGACCTCGCCCAGATCAATGGCAGTCGCAGCGACGTCCAGCAGATCCAGGGCCTGCGCCGGCTCCAGTGGAACCCCGGCAGCCCGCGCAAAATCATTGGCGGTTCCCAGCGGCATCAACACCAGGCTGACCTGCGTCGAATGCGCGGCCATAGCCTCGGCAATATCGCGCAAAGTACCGTCACCACCGCCGGCAACGATCTGCCGATAACCAGCAGCCAGCGCCTCGCCCACCAATCGCTGGGCGTCGCCTGCCTCCCATGTCAGCCTCACGGCAAGCTCCCAGCCTTGTTCGCGCTTGCTTTGGACGGCAGTGCGCACTTGCTCGTTGAGCGCTTGCTTGCCATGCAGAATCAACAGCGCCTTGCGTTCGCTCATAGCGTTCACTCCTGGAATTGAATGGCGTATGGGAGATGTTGACCTCGTCGCGCCCCTTAAAGGTCGCAAGACAATGAATTTTTTCCAGGCAAATGGCTTTTGGTCCTAGACAGCGAGATTTTTCTTACAAAACATGAGGAATCGGCTCAATTGACCAAAAATCATGATTAGTACACTTTGGTGTCCACGTATTTCAGCCATCAGCGGCACAAAATCCAAAGGAGAAGTTGACATGGAACCTCGCGTCACTGAACTGGAGAAACACCTCAAATACATTCGTCGAGACATGGAAGAAGCGCGCAATGACGTCAAATCCATCAAGCACAGGCTGGCCTACTCCGCTGGCGGTACGGTAGTGGTTCTTGCACTCCTGGGATGGATTGCCAATAGCCGTTTCGAGCAACTCGTCACACTGCTGCTGGCCCATTGAGCAGACAAAAACGCAAAACCCGGTCGATCGACCGGGTTTTGCAGAGAGAAACCGTACGAATCAGCTCAGTACTTCGCTCAAGGGGATAAAGCTGACGCTGTCACCTGCTACCAGCGTGCGACCCTCAAGCACTTCAACCAGTCCATCAGCCCAAGCGGCACTGCGCAGCACCCCGGAACTCTGATTTTTGTAGATGATCGCCCGACCATTCTCCAACCGTCCGCGCAAGTATTCGCGTCGATTGCCAGCGATCGGCCAGTCAAACCCGGCCTGCACTTGAACCTTCAACGGCTCGACTGCTTGAACACCCAGACGACGCAAGAGGAAAGGCCTGGCCAACAAGGCAAAGGTCACCAGCGTCGACGCCGGATTACCGGGCAAGCCAATCACCGGCACGCCGCGAAAATGCCCGAATGTCAGCGGTTTGCCGGGTTTGATGGCGAGCTTCCACAAACTCAACTCCCCCTCCTCCCGCAAGGCAACACCCAGGAAATCAGCTTCACCCACCGATACGCCACCGGTCGAGAGGATCAGATCGACATTGTTCAATTCGCCAAGACGCGTGCGCGTGGCCATCAGATCATCCGGAAGAATACCGGCGTCAACCACTTCACAACCCAACTGCTGTAGCCAGCTGCAGAGCAGGACGCGGTTGCTGTTATAGATCTGCCCAGGCCCCAACGCTTGTCCCGGTTCAACCAGCTCATCCCCGGTGGACAGCACTGCAACGCGGACCTTGCGAATCACGTCCAGCCCGGCACAACCCAGCGATGCAGCCAAACCTTGCTCGATCGGCCCCAGGCGCGTACCTGCCGGCAAAATCAGCTCACCGACCGTCGTTTCCTGGCCCTGTGGACGGATGTTCTGTCCAGCGGTCATGACTTCAGTGAAAGCCACTCGATCATCCGCCTGGACTTGAGCATTCTCCTGCATCTCGACACAGTCCGCTCCGGCGGGAACAGGTGCTCCTGTGAAGATCCGGGCACAGGTGCCCGCCTTCAATGGAGCGGGAGCCTGGCCAGCGAAAATCTTCTGACTGACGACCAGAGGCTCGCCTGTCCAGTCCGCCATGCGCAGCGCATAACCGTCCATGGCACTGTTGGGCCACGGCGGCAGATCAAGCGTTGATACCAGATCATCAGCCAGTACCCGACCCTGAACCTGCGCCAACGGCAAGTGCTCTCGTTCAACGATCCTCGAGGCGTCAGCCATTTCCAGCAACCGCGCCAGCGCTACCTCGACCGGCATCAAACTGCCCGTCTTGCCCGGCTTACCCACGGGATTCACAAGGCGCTGCCTGTTTCAAATGAGTAACGAAGTTGCACGGGCGATGGCGTGAGTCCAGCTGCTCGCCAAGGATGCCGTCCCAACCAGTGCGCACTGCATTGGTCGAACCTGGCAGGCAGCACACGAGCGTTCCATTGGCCAGGCCGGCCAAAGCGCGGGACTGAACCGTCGACGTGCCGATGTCAGCCACGGATATCTGCCGGAACAGCTCGCCAAATCCATCGACTTGTTTGTCGAGCAGGCAGCTCACCGCTTCAGGCGTGCTGTCGCGCCCGGTAAAACCGGTGCCGCCAGTGATCAGCACCACCTGTACGACATCGTCGGCAATCCAGTTCGCCACTTGCGCACGGATTTTGTAGAGATCATCTTTGAGCAATACCCGGCAAGCCAGGTTATGGCCGGCGGCCGTCAAGCGGTCGACGAAGACCTGACCAGAGGTATCGGTTTCCAGGGTGCGGGTATCGCTGACCGTCAACACCGCAATGTTCAGCGGCGCGAAAGGTACATCAGCCTTGGCTTTCATAGGCTCATCCAGTTGTAGGAGAAACAGCCCGGTGTTATATCACAGCACTCCATTTTTTCGCCGCCCCCTCATTTGATGGAAACTGCCATGACCACCAATCAGTTGCCGCCCTGCTCCATTCTGCTCCTGGCAGGTGGTCGCGGCCAACGCATGGGCGGTCAGGACAAAGGACTGCTGGAATGGCACGGCGAACCACTGATTGCGCATTTGCATCGCAAGACGCGTCCACTGAGCGATGACCTGATCATCTCTTGCAACCGCAATCTGGAAAAGTACGCGCCCTTCGCCGACCAGTTGGTTCATGACGACGAAGGCGACTTTCCGGGGCCACTGGCCGGTATTCGTGCAGGCCTTAAAGTGGCCCGCCATCGGCATCTTCTGGTATTGCCGTGTGACGTGCCGCGTATCGATGCCGCGCTGCTTGCCAGCATGCGCGAAGCCGCCAGCCAGCATCCAGACAAACCCTTGATGTTGCGCCATGGCGAGCATTGGGAACCTTTGCTCTGCATTATCCCTGTGGCGCTTCGCGCTGATTTCGAATCCGCATGGAGTGAGGGTGAGCGCAGTCCCGGCCGATTGATGCGCAAGCTGGGCGCGACTGCATTGCAGTGCCCCGACAACGACCCGCGCCTGGCAAACCTCAATACCCCGCAACTTTTAAGCACACACGCCACTGTGTCAGACTGACATTACCCAAGGAACTTGCTGGCGCTGTTTACGTCTCAAGCTCAGGTAACCAAAAGAATTCATTTTCGGAGACACATCCATGACTCAACGGACCCTGGCCACTTTCATGCTCGCACTGGGCCTGGCTACCCTCGCCGGTTGCGCATCGCCTTCAGTGATCACCTTGAATGACGGTCGCGAAATCCAGGCCGTCGATACACCAAAATACGATAAAGATTCAGGCTTCTACGAATTCGAACAGCTGGATGGCAAACAGACCCGCATCAACAAGGATCAGGTTCGTACTGTCAAAGAGTTGTAATCTTCGCGAAAACTGCCGGATACATAAAAATGCCCCGACTTGTCGGGGCATTTTGTTATCTGGATCCCGCTGAGTTACGGATTAGGTTCTTTCGCCAACTTGTCCACGCGGGTTATTGCTTGCGTAGCTTCAGTGATGCACTTTTTGTCGTCGTTCGATGCGTTTGCAGCTTCCGCGCTGGCCTGCAATCGTTTGACTTCCATGGCGGTGTTTTCGGAGGTAGCCGGCAGGGTGGTGACTTTATCCCTGAGCTCCTGGAGCTTGATCATGCAAAGGTCGTGGTCTGCAGCGAATACGGGAGAGGCCAACACTGCAGCGCAAATGAACATTCCAGCGAAAACGGTACGTTTCATGAGTATCTCCTGGCTTGGAAGGTCTCGGTGCTGCCGATCTGACTGCTGTGCCGAGGTCATTGAACGCCACATTCGTGGTGCCTGAACAAATGACTGTTTATCGGCGCAGGAATTCGATTTTTTAAGGCCCACGCTTACCACTGCAGGGTAATTGCGCTCTCGAACTCTCTGTGCTCGCCCGTGACCGGATCAACAAATTTCAATCCCTGAGCCAACAGCTTCAAAGGATTAGCGTAGTCGTCTTCCACATCCTTGAGCACTTGCGGATAAAACGGGTCGTTGCAGATGCTTGCGCCTAACGCAGTCATGTGAACCCGTAACTGATGCTTCTTGCCTGTCACCGGGGAAAGGCTGTACCGCCAGAGGTCACCATTTTTCTCTTTGACCGCTACGGCCGTTTCGGTATTCGGTACACCCGGCCCTTCCTGCATGCGGAAGAATGGCTCGCCATCGATGAGCCGGCTTTTATGGATCAGCGGAAAAGACAATTCAGGCAATGCGCGGGCAATAGCCTCGTAGCGTTTTTCGATCTGACGCGTAGGAAACAACGACTGATAGGCCGAACGACTTTGGGGGTTGGCGGAAAACAGCACCAAACCTGCCGTGTGCCGGTCAATGCGATGCAACGGAACAAGATGCGGGTTATCCAGACGGCGGATCAACCGTCTCAACAATGTTTGCTCCACGTACTCACCCGCCGGGGTCACGGGTAAAAAATGCGGCTTGTCCGCCACCACCAAATGCTCGTCCGCGTACAGGATCGACTCGATCACCGGTATCGGTTTTTCGTCCGGCACTTCGCGAAAATAATGAATCCGCAGACCTTCCTTGTACGGCAGATCAATCGCAATTGGCGCACCGTGTCCATCGAGGACACGGCCACGGGCAATTCTGTCCAGCCACTGTTCTCGACCGATGGCGCTGAAGTGTTCACACAGGCAATCAAGCACGGTCTGCCACGAACCCGGTGGCAGGTAGAGTGTGCTGGCTTGGCTGTGTGCGGCAGAAAAAGATGACGTGGACATTCGAAAGCTCTAACCCTCATTTCAGGGCGGCATTATCCAACAGCGACAGGATCGAACCTAGCAGAGATTCGTCAGGCCGGTATCTGCGTGCGCGCCGCCTCGGTGTACTCCTTGAGCCAGCGCAGCACATCGACCGCTTCCCAGCGCCCCGGATCATAGAGCGCGTACAGCAAGCCCTGATATCCCACGACGTCCAGTTGTCGGTGATAACCCGCACGCTGGAACAAGGCTTCGATTTCAGCAAAACAGGTATTGAAATGCACTTTGTTGAAGGGGGTCTTCCCTTCCGTCACCAGCCCGTCCAGACGCAATTCGAGGACTGCCTCGCGTACCACGTCCACCGACATCCGGTTAACGCTGCTCTTCAATTGCTCGACATTGACCACGATTCATCCCTCTCACGCCCGGATTTGCCCGCTCGACCCTGAACCGGGGACAGCAGGCAACAACCCGAATAACTGTATGCGCATACAGTATCCGAATTACACAGGTAAAGCCAAGGGGATCAATCGTGAAGTTAGACCGGTGGACCCGATTATCACGAAAACCGTTTAACGCAGAAAGTCCGCCACATCGTCGGAGCCGAACGGCCAGCCCAGTTCAGCTCCGGTATCAACCCGACGCAAGACCGGAATGCGCAGGCTATAAGCCTGGAACCAGGTTTCATCGTCGGCAATGTCCACCAGCTCCACCAGCAGGCCGCGCTCGACAAACTCCATCAGCAGGGCTTCGGCCACTTCACACAGATGGCACCCCAGGGTGCCGAACAGCTGACATTCAGGAAGCATGAGCGCTTAACCATAAAATTGAAGTGACTATTCTAGGCCGGCCCCGAAAAGTCGTCGAGCGCCCAGCAGGCGGGAACTCAATCCTGGCTGACAGCACCGATCTTGTGCACCGATAAATCCGCGCCGTAATACTCTTCCTCCTGGCTCAGGCGCAAACCATGCAGCGCCTTGATCGCGCCGTAGACCGCAAAGCCGCCGGCCAATGCGACAACCACACCCAATGCGGTGCCGATCAACTGGCTGATCAAACTCACGCCACCCAAGCCGCCCAGCGCACTCTGGCCGAAGATGCCGCAGGCAATACCGCCCCACACGCCGCACAAACCATGCAGCGGCCAGACACCCAGCACGTCGTCGATATGCCATTTGCCCTGCGCGGCGGTAAAGCACCAAACGAACAGTGCCCCCGCCACAGCACCGGTCGCCAGCGCGCCCACCGGATGCATCAGATCGGAGCCTGCGCAGATCGCGACCAGTCCAGCCAATGGGCCGTTATGCAGAAAGCCCGGGTCGTTGCGACCAACAATCAAGGCCGACACAGTGCCGCCAACCATGGCCATCAGCGAGTTGACCGCTACCAACCCGCTGACACCTTGCAGGGTTTGCGCGCTCATCACGTTGAATCCGAACCAGCCGACAATGAGAATCCACGAGCCCAATGCCAGAAATGGAATACTCGACGGAGCGAACGCGACCAAGCGCCCTTCACGATATCGACCATTGCGAGGCCCAAGCAGCAACACCGCCGCCAGCGCCAGCCAGCCGCCCATGGCGTGGACCACCACGGATCCGGCAAAGTCATGGAAACCGGCGCCAAAACGCTCAAGCAACCAGGCTTGCAAACCAAAGTTGCCGTTCCACACCATGCCTTCGAAAAAGGGATAGATGAACGCCACGATCAGCGCTGTCGCGCACAGTTGCGGAACGAATCGCGCACGTTCGGCGATACCACCGGAAATGATCGCCGGGATCGCTGCGGCAAAAGTCAGCAAAAAGAAAAACTTCACCAGGCCATAACCGTGATCGGCATTGATCACCGCCGCCGGTTGCATAAAGGTGACCCCGTAGGAAATCCAATAGCCTATAAAGAAGTAAGCCAATGTCGAAACCGCGAAGTCGCTGAGGATTTTCGACAGTGCGTTGACCTGGTTTTTTTGCCGCACCGTGCCCACTTCAAGGAAGGCGAAACCGGCGTGCATGGCAAGTACCATGACTGCACCGATCAGAATGAACAACGTGTTGGAGCTATGAACCAGACTGTCCACAGCGCTTTGCATATTTTCCATGGATTTGGCAGACCTTAAGGCTGAAAAAAGCACCAAAGCAGTTCGCGCGGGCAATCCATGCACCAAGTTGTGGCCCCTCATTAAGAGCAGACCACTCCAGATGAACCGTTTTGGCGCACTGGGTTCGTCACGGCCAATCTTGACCGGCTATTCACGCGGGTTTCGATTGTTTGAGTTATGGTTTTACTGAAATCATGCCCAGCAACAGCGCGACTGCGCTGACTGACGCACCACGACACAGCAAAAGTTGTACCAGTCATTTGTACTGAACCTTCGCGCAAGGCTCATACTCGAACGATTCAGAAGCCACCTATGGAGATCACCAATGGCCAGCACCCAGGCAAAGACTGCTCAAGAAATCCTGATGAGCGATTTTCAAACACTCGTCAGCGACACCGAACGGTTGCTGGAACACACCGCATCCCTGGCGGGTGATCAGGCCGATGAACTGCGTGAGCAGATCCACGACAGCCTGCTGCGCGCGCGCGAAACCCTGAAACTGACCGAAGACTCCCTGCGCGAACGCGGCAAGGCAGCCGTCACCGCAACCGAGGATTATGTCCAGGCCAATCCATGGCAATCGGTTGGGATCGCGGCCGGCGTGGGCTTCCTGATTGGCCTTTTGGCGACCCGGCGCTGATATGGCGATCGGTGATTTCGGCTCGTCCGAGACAGGCCCAGGCTCCTCACCGCGGCGTTTAGGCGCCGCGTTCCTTGGATTGCTACACAGTCATGTCGAACTCTTCGGCATTGAATTGCAGGAGCAAAAAGCCCGCACCGTCAGCCTGCTGCTGTTCGCAGGCCTGGCGCTGGTGTTTGCCTTGCTGTTGCTGGTGGGGCTGTCGACGTTGGTGTTGATCCTGTTCTGGGACACCTATCGCCTGGCGGCCATCATCGGACTTTGCGTGTTCTATGCCCTCGCGGCGATCTTCTGTGGCATACGCTTGAGAGCAGCGATTTTCGATGAATCTTCGCCCTTCCACGGCACTCTGGAAGAACTGGCCAATGATCGGGAGCGCCTGCTGCCATGAGCCTGCCTGAACTCCCTGCCAATAGTTCGCGAACGGAAATGCGCAAAGTACTGATTCGCCTGCGCATGGAAATGCATCGCCAGGAAATCCGCCACGAATCCGCACAACTGCTGCAACCCTTGCAGCGGGTTCGCGGCATGACGCACAACCTGCACGACAGCCTGGGCATCAAGCACGCCCCGCTATGGGGCGTGGCTGCCGTGACCCTGATCGGATTTCTGACCGGCAAGGGTGCAAAAAACGGCGGCGGCATCAGTAGCCTGACTCGGCTTATTCGGCTGGGCACCACGTTGGGGCCACTGATCAAGTTGATCATGCAGGGCTCCTCGCGCAAACACTAAGTAGCTACTGTCTGGCTGCATTCTTTCAACAACGTCGGATGAACCTCTTTATCGAGAGGTTCAATCCTGCGCGCCGGACCGGTGCCCAAGCCAAATCCAAACAACAAGATCTACCAGGGAGGCCTTTCGATATCGATGCCGCCTGAATGTAGTTCCACTTGCAGGTCGCGATGCGAACCGGGAAGCTAGGCAATCAGTCACCTGACGGAGAGAACCAGCCTTGGATTGGCATACCCTGCTCACCCGCGAACGCCTTGGAAAGCCTCTGCACAGCCCGCAAGAACTCGGGCGCAGCCCTTTTCACAAAGACCATGACCGGATCATTTTCTCAGGGGCGTTTCGCCGTCTCGGACGCAAGACCCAGGTTCATCCGGTGTCCAGCAACGATCATATCCACACACGCCTGACCCATTCACTGGAGGTCAGTTGCGTCGGCCGGTCGCTGGGCATGCGCGTTGGTGAAACCATCCGCAGCGCCCTGCCCGACTGGTGTGATCCGAGCGATCTGGGGATGGTCGTGCAATCGGCCTGCCTGGCCCATGACATCGGTAACCCGCCGTTCGGACACTCTGGCGAAGATGCAATTCGTCACTGGTTCCAGCAAGCCGCCGGCCGGGGTTGGCTGGATGCAATGACCGATGCCGAGCGCAATGACTTCCTTAATTTCGAGGGCAACGCCCAAGGCTTTCGGGTGCTGACGCAGCTTGAATACCACCAGTTCGACGGCGGTACACGACTGACCTACGCCACCCTTGGCACCTACCTGAAATACCCATGGACGGCCAAACACGCCGACTCGCTGGGTTACAAGAAGCACAAATTCGGTTGTTACCAAAGCGAGCTACCACTACTGGAGCAGATCGCCCAGAAACTCGGTTTGCCACAACTCGAGGATCAGCGCTGGGCGCGTCATCCGCTGGTGTACCTGATGGAGGCCGCCGATGACATCTGCTACGCGTTGATTGATCTGGAAGACGGCCTGGAAATGGAGTTGCTGGAATACGCCGAAGTCGAGTCCCTGTTGCTGGACCTGGTGGGCGACGACTTGCCGGAAACCTATCGTCTGCTTGGCCCCAAGGACTCCCGGCGACGCAAACTCGCCATCTTACGAGGCAAGGCGATCGAACACCTGACCAACGCTGCGGCCCGCGCCTTTGTCGAACAGCAAGACACATTACTGGCTGGCACGCTGCCCGGCGACCTGGTTGAACACATGCACGGCCCGGCCAAGCGTTGCGTCCTGAATGCAAAGGACATGGCGCGCAAAAAAATCTTCCAGGACAAGCGCAAGACGTTGCACGAAATCGGCGCCTACACCACGTTGGAAATTTTGCTCAACGCCTTCTGTGGCGCAGCGCTGGAACAACATGACGGTCGAACGCCGTCCTTCAAAAGCCGGCGGATTCTCGACCTGCTAGGCAACAATGCACCCGATCCGCACGGTGCCTTACACACTTCATTTTTACGAATGATCGACTTCATCGCTGGCATGACCGACAGTTACGCCAGCGATATGGCGCTGGAAATGACCGGTCGCTCCAGTCGCTGAACAGACATGGGGATCGGCCATTACCCCATCGGTAATGGCCGATCAGCCCCGAAAGCTTCAAAGGCATTCAACATTCGCGGAATATCCCTACAGCTGATGACGAGTGTACTGATCGATTGCTCGGTTTTGACGCGAAACAATCACGCCTACTTTGTTCTACAAAAGAAGCGTGAATAAATGATCAAAGACAATCAGCGTATCCTGCTGGTGGAAGACCATCCATTCCAGCGCCTTGCAACTCAATATCTGCTTGAAAGCTTCGGTTTCACCCAAGTGATCACGACCGACTGTGCCCAAGGTGCCTTGCAAGAAATGCTAGGCACTGAGCAGCCTTTCGATCTTCTTTTATGCGATCAGTGTCTTCCCGATATGTGCGGAATTGATCTGGTCAAACTCGGCAGTCGCCTAGGGATGATCAAAAAGGCAATACTTCTTAGCAGCCTGACACCTGCCGAACTGCACGGGATTGAAAACAAGGCTAACAGCCATCAACTTCCTTTACTGGGTTGTTTGACAAAGCCATTGAAACAATCCGATTTTATAAAACTATTGACCACTACACCGCAGAAAGATGGTTATAAACCTACAAACGTAAAACATCTAAAGACTCATGAATCACCTCATCAAAACACCAACCAGGTAAAAACAACTTTCATTTGTCCTCACAAAAAACCTAGTTGACACGTAGTCCTATTCCTTTTTGCTTGTAGGAACATTCCTATATTGCTGCTACAGCTACACCCTTTCATACGTCACCTCAATCATCTGAGCTAAGGTGCGCGCTTTATTTGAGCTCGCATGGGACTTGATTATGAACTCCGTTTTTATTGTCGACGATCACCCTGTCATCCGACTCGCCGTCCGTATGTTGCTTGAGCACGAAGGTTTTAAAGTCGTCGGTGAAACTGATAACGGGGTCGACGCCATGCAAATGGTTCGAGAATGCATGCCCGACCTGGTCATTCTAGACATCAGTATTCCCAAACTGGATGGTCTGGAAGTACTCGCCCGTTTCAACGCCATGAGCACCCCGATAAAAACATTGGTATTAACTGCACAATGCCCAACACTTTTTGGTATTCGCTGCATGCAGTCCGGTGCCTCGGGATATGTCTGCAAACAGGAAGAACTCAGTGAACTGATCAGTGCAATAAAAGCGGTACTATCAGGTTACAACTATTTCCCCAGCGAAGCGTTAAACCCGGTCCGGGGCGATGAACTACGATGCGCCGAACTGGAGTTATTCAAGTCTGTCAACGACCGGGAACTGATGGTATTGCAACTTTTTGCACAGGGTCGGAACAACAAGGAAATTGCAAAAGGCATGTTTCTGAGCAACAAAACTGTAAGCACTTACAAGAAACGCCTGATGCAAAAGCTCAAAGCCAAATCACTGGTCGAACTTATCGAAATGGCAAAACGTAACGCACTGGTGTGAGAAGCAGGATGCTCAGTCGTTTGAAAGTCCAACTGATATCGCTGTCCGCAGGCCTTTGCCTGGGCATTGCATCGCTGACGGCACAGGGCAGTGAAGACTACGCCTTGTTAAGTCGCTCGACAGTCGGGCAGCTGGATGTGCAGTTGGATCCCGCGCAACGACAATGGCTCATGAGCAAGCGTGAATTGGTCCTGGGGACATCAGCACCGGATTATCCCCCCTTCGACTTGACACTCAGCGGCCATGATTACGAAGGTTTCACCGCCGACTACGCGGGTATTCTGGGTACCGCCACCGCCTTGCCCGTCAGGGTTAAACGCTTTGCATCCAGGGGCGCCGCCATCGAGGCACTGGAGAATGGCGAGGTTGACCTGCTGGGGACCGCCAACGGGTTTGAAGCACACAATGCTGAAATCGTACTTTCCGCGCCTTATGCCGTGGATCAACCTGTTCTGGTGACACGTGAAGGTGAAACCAGATCACTGACCGATGGCCTCTCCGGCATGCGACTGAGCATGGTCTATCACTATTTGCCACTGGAGGAGGTCAAAGCGCTGTATCCGAAGGCGATCATCGCGTCCTACCCCTCCTATCAAAACGCTATCAACGCAGTGGCCTTCGACCAGGCTGATGTATTTCTCGGGGATACCATTTCTACCCATTACATGATTAACAAGGGCTATCTCAACAACATTCGCATGGCCAACTTCGGCAAACACGAAGCCCACGGTTTCAGCTTCGCCGTACACAAGAACAATCCACAACTGCTCAGTATCATCAACGCCATGTTGATGGCGGTCCCGACCAGCGTTCGAGAAAACATTGCAAAGCGCTGGAGTGCTGGCAGCGACATTTTGCTAACCGATCACAAACTGGAGCTCAGTTACAGCGAGGAACGCTGGCTGGCCCAACATCCAGTGGTGCGAGTGGTGGTCAACGAAGCTTTCGCGCCACTCACGTTTTTTGACAGCACCGGCAACTTTCGTGGCGTGGTCGCGGACTTGTTGGAGTTGATCAGGCTTCGCACCGGATTGCGCTTCGACATCCAGCGCAGCCGCAGCGACAGCGACATGATCCAGCGGATCAACAACAACCAGGCCGACGTGATCGCCGCCCTGCTCCCCAGTGCACAACGGGACACCCTGCTTCATTTCAGCCGCCCTTACCTGCAAAACTCCTATGTCCTGCTGACGCGACAGGCTGCTGACAGCCCAATCAATCTTGAGCAGCTTCAAGGCAAGCGCCTGGCAATCGCCCAAGGCAATCCACTGATGGAGTACCTGCGCAACGAGTTCCCGAAGGTTAGTCTCATCGAAACCCCGGATTCATTCAGCGCGGTAGAGATGTTGGCGATGGGGCTGGCAGAAGGCGCGGTCAATTCACTGGTGATTGCCAACTACTTCATTTCATCGCGCCTGTTCGAGCACACCCTGCAGATCAGCACCACTATCGGTACCGAACAAGCCGCCTTCTCGCTGGCGACTGGCCGAACGGCCAAGGAACTCAACGACATTCTCAACAAGGCATTATTGAGCATCTCGCCGGAGGAACTGGGCATCATCAACAGCCGCTGGCGTGGCTATTCCGCATCCTCGCAAAACACTTGGCGCACCTGGCACCGATTGTTCTATCAGATCGTTATCGGGGCCGGCGTGCTGCTAATGATTTCCGTGGCCTGGAACGCTTACATGCGACGTCAGATCAATCAACGCAAGGCCGCTGAGCGAGCACTGAACGATCAGCTTGAATTCATGCGCTCACTGGTCAATGGCACGCCCCACCCCATTTATGTGCGTGACCGCCAGGGCTTGCTGCAAAGCTGCAACGACAGTTACCTGCAAGCCTTCAGCGCAGAGCGCGAAGATGTCATCGGCAAAAGCGTGATCCAGGGCAGGACGGGCAACGCATTCGAAGCGCGGGAGTATCAGGCTGACTACCAGCGCGTCGTGGCCCAGGGCAAACCCCTGATTCTTGACCGCGTACTGCACATCGGCGGCCGCCGGATGACGATTTATCACTGGATCCTTCCCTACCGAGACTCAAGCGGCGAGGTGCAGGGCATCATCGGTGGCTGGATCGACATCAGTGAGCGCCGTCAACTGTTCGATGACCTTCGTTGCGCCAAGGAGCGCGCCGATGAAGCCAACCGGGCCAAGAGCACATTTCTGGCCACCATGAGCCACGAGATCCGCACGCCAATGAACGCGGTGATCGGCATGCTCGAACTGACGCTCAAGCGTATTGAACACAACCACCCCGATCGACCGGCCATCGATGTGGCGTACCACTCGGCGAAGGACTTGCTGGAACTGATCGGCGACATACTCGATATCGCACGTATCGAATCCGGTCATCTGAGCCTGAGTCCTGAACGCGTCAATCCGCAAGAAATCGTCGCGTCGGTGGTACGGATATTCGATGGACTGGCCCGGCAGAAAGAGCTTGAGCTGCTGCTGGAATTCAATGCAGTCGACCCGACAATCGATGTTCTATTGGATCCGCTGCGCTTCAAGCAGGTGCTGTCCAATCTGATCAGCAACGCCATCAAGTTTACCGAGCAAGGCCAGGTCAGGATTACTGTCAGCCTTCGCTCAGGCGCAGAACCTGATCAAGTGCAAATGCTGTTGCAGGTTGAAGACAGCGGCAAAGGGATCAGTGAGCAGGACCAACAGCGCTTGTTCGAGCCTTTCGCTCAAGCCGTTGCTACCGGGCAGTCAGCCCGAGGTGGGGCCGGACTTGGCCTGGTCATCAGCCGCAGCCTGTGCGAAATGATGGGTGGCAGCCTGCAATTGAGCAGTCAGCACGGGGTAGGTACACAAGTGCAAATGTCGCTCCTTCTACCCACACTGCCCCGCGAGCCCCGGACGGAAAAAGCCGAAACACAGCTACCCTGCACGCAAGTTCCGTTGACCGTTTTGGTCGTCGATGACCACGCCGCCAATCGCTTGCTCATGTGTCAGCAACTGGAGTTTCTGGGACATCGATCCCGTGTGGAAGCAGACGGCCAGGCAGGCTTCGAAACGTGGAAAGCCGACTCCTTCGATCTGGTGATCGTCGATTGCAACATGCCAGTCATGAATGGATACGAGCTGGCACGGGCCATTCGCCAATACGAACACCAAACGCACCGCCCCCCGTGCACCGTCCTGGGCTTTACCGCCAACGCACAACCGGAAGAAGTACAACGCTGCAAGCAAGCGGGGATGGACGATTGCCTGTTCAAACCGCTGACGTTGACCGCCCTGAGTCAATGGGTCAAAGGCATAGGGCCTGCTTTTATGACACCCGCCTTCAGCCTGCAAGCGTTGCAACAACTAACCGGCGGTAACCCGATATTGAATCAGCGATTGTTGAGCGAGTTGCTAGACAGCAACCGCCTGGACCGCCAGGGCTTGCTGGCGTTGTCGGGTTCAACGGATCCTCAGCCATTTCTCGACATTGCTCACAAAATCAAAGGCGCCGCGCGAATCGTTCAGGCTGGCCGACTGATCGAGAGCTGCGAAGCGCTCGAAGCATCCTGTCGTGATGTGTTCCAGCCCGAAAAAGTGGCCGAACGTTGCACCGCCATAGAGCACGCCATGCTCGAACTGGACCAGCAATTGCTGCATAAAATCGGCAAAAAGGACGAGAGCAGAATGACAAAGGCTTAACTATGCTTGGACGCTGAGCAGTGTGTTAACCCTCATGGAGTGACTTGCATGCCCAACCCACTGCGCGCGGATCAGCGACGTTTTCCCCTGCACGTGCATATCAGCGTGATGTTCACCGTTCTGCTATTGCTGACCGGCGTGGTGCTGGGCATTTTCAACTATGGCCACACTACGCAGATCATCCTGTCCAGCAGTGAAAAGCTGTTCGATCGAATCGAGCAGGACGTGCGCCTGGATTTGCACGCTACCTACGAGCCGATTCGTCATCTCTTGAGCCTGCTGGTGCACATGTCGGCAATCCAGGCTCCCAACCTGGACCAGCGCCTGGCGTTACTCCCCCCTTTTAGCCAGACACTCAAGGACAACCCCGATCTGGCTTCGCTGTACCTGGGCTACAGCAATGGTGATTTTTTCATGGTCCGCCCGCTGAACACCCAGCAGCTGAAAACCCTGCTGGAAGCCCCCGATACAGCGGCCTATCAGGTATGGAGCATCGAGCGAAACGCCAGTGGCAAGGTTAATTCGCAATCCTTGTTCTACGACCAAAACCTGACGTATATCAGTCGTCACGACAACCCCGACGATACCTACGATCCCCGTAGCCGCGCCTGGTTTTCCAGCGCCAGCCACGACAACGATCAGATCACTACCGAACCCTACATTTTTTTCTCCACCCACAACGTCGGCACCACGCTGGCTCGACGTAGTGGTGAACGTGTGGTGATGGGCGCTGACCTGACCCTGGCCGCACTCAGTGCAACGCTGGCCAAGCATGTGGTGACGCCGGCTACCGAAATCGTGCTGTTCGACGCCCAAGGCAATGCCATTGCCTACCCAGACAGCAGTCGACTGATCGTCGACGATCAGACCGCCCGCCTGATCAAGGCTGCCGACTTGAGCCCCAGTCTTGGCGCACTGCTCAACAGCCCACCGCAAGGCAATCGTCTGAATGTCGCCGGCCGCGAGTGGATCGTGGCCCGCAGCAGCATGCAGGAAGGCGGGCCACGGGGACTGCAACTGGCGATGCTGGTACCCGAAGATGAATTGCTCGTCGATGCTTACCGCATGCGCTGGCAGGGAGCGCTGATTACGTTGGCAGTATTGTTGTTATGTCTGCCGCTTGGCTGGCTGACATCGCGGATTCTGGTCAAGCCCCTGCGCGCATTGGTACAGGAAGCGGATGCGATACGCAGTTTCGATTTCAACTTCCCGGTGTCCCGGCGCTCGCCGGTGCTGGAGGTCGATCAACTAAGTGTGTCGATGGCACGCATGAAAGACACCCTGGCGAGCTTCTTCCAAATCACCGACAGCCTGAGCGCCGAGACTCGTTTCGAACCGCTGCTGGAACGGGTGCTGTTTGAAACGGTAAAGATCGGTCAGGCCCAAGCCGGAATCATTTACCTGCGCGAAGGTGACGGTGACCGCATGGAACCCCAAGGCCTGGTCATCAATGATGCTGCTCAGCCGCTGTCGTCATTCGACATTCGTGCGCACGACCTGCAAGGCTCAAAGAGCCCGCAGTGGATGCAGCAGTTGTCAGGTGCCGACAACGTCGTGACCAGCCTTGGTTTCGAAGAGGCCGCAGATTTGCAGCAAGTCCTGCTCGCCATGGCCTGTCCGCGGGTTCATCTGATCGGTATTCGTTTGCACAATCGTCACAACGAAACCGTCGGGCTGCTGGTGTTTCTGCTGGCCGATAGCGGTGAACGCAGTGACCTGGAAAAGCTGCGCCCGGATCGCATCGCGTTTCTACAGGCAGTATCCGGTGCGGCCGCAGTCAGTATCGAAAGCCAGCGACTGCAAGCCAGGCAAAAGCAACTGCTGGACGCCTTTATCAAACTGCTGGCCGGTGCGATTGACGCCAAGAGTCCCTACACCGGTGGTCATTGCCAGCGGGTGCCGGCTCTGACCCTGATGCTGGCCCAGGCTGCTGCCGCCAGTCAGGACCCGGCCTTCGCCGGCTATCAGCCCAGCGACGATGAATGGGAAGCGCTGCACATCGCGTCCTGGCTGCATGATTGCGGCAAGGTCACAACTCCGGAGTATGTCGTCGATAAAGCCACGAAACTGGAAGCCCTGAACGATCGCATCCACGAAATCCGCACCCGCGTCGAAGTGCTCAAGCGCGACGTCTGGATCAATTATTGGCAAGCCATTGCCCGGGGAGGCGACGAGCAACACCTGGAGCAACAGCGCGATGCAGCCCTGACGGAGCTGGACGATGATTTTGCATTCATCGCTCACTGCAACCTGGGTGGTGAGGCTATGGCCGAGACTGATCAACAGCGTCTGCGCAGCATCGGCCAACGCACCTGGACCCGAACCCTGGATGACCGCCTGGGTGTTTCCTGGGAAGAGAACCAGCGTCAGGCTCGCACCCCGGCGCCGACACTGCCGGTCACTGAACCGCTGCTGGCCGACAAACCCGAGCATCTGTTTGAACGCGCAGACGCTGAGCTGATAGCGCCGGACAACCCATTGGGGTTCAAGCTCGATGTGCCCCATTACAAATACAACCGCGGCGAACTCTACAACCTGAGCATCTCCCGTGGCACGCTGACAAGTGAAGAGCGTTACATCATCAACCACCACATGGTGCAGACGATTCTGATGCTCAACCACCTGCCCTTTCCCGAACACCTGCGCAACGTTCCCGAGATTGCCGGTGGTCATCACGAAAAAATGGACGGCACCGGTTACCCGAAACGGTTGAAACGCGAGGAGATGAGCCTTGCGGCCCGGATGATGGCGATTGCCGATATTTTCGAAGCGCTGACTGCCGCCGACCGCCCCTACAAGAAAGCCAAGTCCTTGAGCGAAGCACTGGGCATCATGGCGTTCATGTGCAGGGACGCCCACATCGACCCGCAATTGTTCGGGCTATTCATCGATGCACGCATTTATCTGCTGTACGCCGAGCGCTTCCTCGCCCCTCAACAAATCGATGCGGTAGACACTTCAGGCCTGCTGGTCAAAGCAGGCCTGAAGGCTTGATCAGCAATCGGTCAGGCGCAGGAAAATGGCCGCCAATTGCTCGATACCGGCCTGATCCTGCGTGGTGAAACGCGCCAGTTTCGGGCTGTCGAGATCGAGCACACCGATCAGTCGACCATCCTTGACCAGCGGCACGACCAATTCACTGTTCGATGCGCTGTCACAGGCGATATGCCCCGGGAATGCGTGCACGTCCTCAACCCGTTGCGTCTGCAAGGTCGCCGCCGCTGCCCCGCAAACACCCCGACCAAACGGAATTCGAACGCAGGCGATCTGTCCCTGGAACGGACCCAGCACCAGCTCTTCGTTGCGATTGAGGTAAAAACCCGCCCAGTTCAGGTCATCGAGTTGATTGAACAAAAATGCCGAAAATTGCGCGGCATTGGCAATGAAATCCCGCTCGTCCGCCAGCAGCGACTCCAGCTGCGCGTGCAGCATGCCGTAGCCTTCGAGGCCCTGGCCGCTCTTTTGTAAATCGATCATGCCTTGTGCTCCAACAGTTTCAGCCCCACCCAATAGCGGGCAAATTGATACGCGCAACGCCCGTTGCGATTGCCGCGCCCCGTGGCCCAACGCACCGCGAGGATGTCCAGATCCTCGTCCCGCTGCCACTTGAGGCCGGCCTTGTCGGCCAGTTGACCGATCCAGTGCTCCACGACGTTGAGATAGTGTTCCTGGGTGAAGGGATAAAACGACAGCCACAGGCCGAAGCGGTCCGACAGCGCAATCTTGTCTTCCACCGCTTCGCTGGGGTGCAGTTCGCCGTCGACCCGTTTCCAGTTTTCGTTATCGCTTTCTTTTTCCGGCACCAGATGACGACGGTTGGAGGTGGCGTAGAGCAAGACGTTGTCCGGCGCTTGTTCAAGAGATCCGTCGAGCACGCTTTTGAGCACCCGGTAATCACCCTCACCCGATTCGAACGACAGGTCATCGCAGAACAACACGAAACGCTGCGGCAGCTTGGCGATCTGTTCGACCACCCGCGGCAAGTCAGCCAGGTGATCGCGTTCGATCTCGATCAGGCGCAAGCCCGCCTTGGCGTGCTCAGCCAGCAAGGCACGCACCAGCGATGATTTGCCGGTGCCGCGCGAGCCCCAGAGCAAGGCGTGGTTAGCGGGCATGCCATCGAGGAACTGCTGGGTATTGCGGCCCAGTTGCTCCAGTTGCCGATCAACGCCGATCAGGTCGGACAGACGCATGTCGAGGCTGACTTCCAGCGGCAACAGAAAACCGCTGCGCCCTTCGCGCTGCCAGCGCGCGGCCAGGCAATGGGTCCAGTCAATGGCTTGCCGAGGTGTGGGCAGCAACGGTTCGATTCGGGCCAGAACGGCATCGGCACGTTCAAGAAAAGCATTCAATCGGGAATCCACGTCTTTTCCTCGGACACGTTCACAGTAATGATGGCGGTACAGCGACGAAACATAGCGTTCAATGCGTGCTCAAGCCCTTGTACAAGGGCTCGCGAGAACATCGGTATCCATGCATGATCGACTATGCTTGAGCAGCGAAGGGAAACGGACAGTGATTCAACACCCCATGGATATCAAATTCAGCAACCGGCTGTCTTACAAGCAAGCCCGGCTTACTGTGCTCGTCGGTTTCATTCTTGGCATGCTGCTCAGCCTGCTGCAAATAGGCATCGATTATGCCAGCGAAGACGCCTCCATCAACCGCGAAATACAGTCTTTGCTGGAAATCAGCCACAACCCCGCCTCTCGCATCGCCTACAACATCGACGCTGAACTCGCCCAGGAACTGACGCTGGGCCTGCTGCGTTCCCCGGCAATCATCGGCGCCAGGCTGACCGATAACAACGGCAACGTACTGGCCAACGTCAAGCGACCCGGCCTGCAAAGTGGCTATCGGGTCATCAGTGATATGTTGTTCGGCGCCGACCGCAAGTTCGAAGACCGCCTCTATCTGGACCATTTGCCGAGCGAATCCCTTGGCACACTGCAACTGGACGTCGACACGTACTCGTTCGGCTATCGGTTCCTGCGTCGGGCAGAGGTGACCATGCTCAATGGTTTCGCCCGCAGCCTGATCCTGACCGGCATTCTGCTGACGCTGTTCTATGTGATGCTGACCAAACCCTTGGTGCGAATCATCCGCGAACTCAGCGGTCGAGATTCAAGCAACGCGCAACCGACGCCACTGGAGTGTCCGATCGGGCACACCAACGATGAGATAGGCGTGCTGGTAAATGTGGCCAACCAACAATTCGAAAACGTCGCCACTGAAATCCAGCAGCGACGCAATGCGGAAAACCGCCTGACCGACTACCTCAGCCAATTGGAAAACATCGTCTCAGCCCGCACCGCGGAGCTCAAGGCAATCAATGCCCGCCTCAGCCAATCCAACCAGGAACTGGAATCAGCTCGCAGCACGGCGCTGGAAATGGCCGAAGCGCGATCGGTGTTCCTGGCCAACATGAGTCACGAAATTCGTACGCCCCTCAATGGCCTGCTGGGGATGATCGCGCTTTCGCTGGACGGTCCGTTGAGTGCCGAGCAACAGCAACAGCTGGCCATCGCCCACGATTCGGGCAAAGTGCTGGTGGAATTGCTCAACGATATTCTTGATCTGTCGAAGTTCGATGCCGGCCAACTTGAGCTGGAACACATCCCGTTCGACCTTGGCTCACTGGTTGAAGACACGGCCAACCTGTTGTCGCAGAACGCCGCACCGAGTGTCGAGCTGACGTGTCTGATCGATCCGCAGTTTCCCGCGCTGGTGCTCGGCGATCCGACGCGCGTGCGGCAGATAGTCAGCAACCTGCTATCCAATGCCCTCAAATTCACCCGTTTCGGGAGAGTCGATGTACGCCTGTCAACCGCCGGCGATGGCGTGAGGATCGAAGTCTGTGATACCGGCATCGGTATCCCTCAGGATGCCCAGGTAAAAATTTTCCAGCCTTTCACCCAGGCCGGCGCCGGAATTACCCGGCAATTCGGCGGTACCGGGTTGGGACTGGCCTTGACCTACAACCTCTGTGAAGCCATGCAAGGGCGCCTCACCATCAGCTCGGAAGCGGGTTTTGGCAGCCAGTTCTGCGCGGAACTGCCACTGCCCCGCCACACCAGGGCGCTTGTTCCGCCTGCGCTGCAAGGCAAGGTCGTCGCCATAACCGCCGCCAGCAGCGGCTTGGCCGAACTGCTCGGCAGCGTGTTGCCAACTTGGGGACTGCAATACCAGCAGCGTTCGATTGATGACCCGTTACTCGGCCTGAATCCCGATGTGCTGATAACCGATTGCCCGGAATGCCTGTTCAATCTGCGCCCAACGATCACCGCACCGATACTGCTGGTGACGGCCTACGGCAGTTTCCTGCCCAGTGAACAAGCCAACGCCCTCGCCCCTTTGCAACAGCAGGCACGCCCTTTGGCACGCAACGCGCTGCACCAGACTTTGCGGCGAATCCTGCGATCGGAAACCAACACCCTCACCGATCCCCCGGTCGACACCCACTCCCCGCAACGACGCGCACGGGTGCTGTTGGTCGAGGACAACCCGGTCAATCAACTGGTGGCCAAGGGCATGCTCGGCAAACTCGGCTGCGACGTGACCGTCGCCGCCCACGGTATCGAGGCACTGGATCAACTGGAAAGCTGCGAGTTCGATCTGGTATTGATGGACTGCAACATGCCGGTGATGGACGGCTATGAAGCCAGCCGGCAAATCCGACGCAGCGGCCGCTGGCCCCAGCTGCCCATCGTCGCCCTGACCGCCAACGCCATGTCCGAAGAGCGCGAACGCTGTCGTGCGGCGGGCATGAGCGATTACCTGGCCAAGCCCTTCCGCCGGGAAGAGCTGGCCGCGCTGCTGGACACGTGGGTTCCCGCTACGACAGTGCCTTGATCTGGCCCAACAAATGATCAAGTCCTTCGCGCAGTTCACTGAGGCGATTGAGGTCCACGCCACTGTCACACAGTAGGCGAGCCTTGAGTGGCCCGACCTGATCGCGCAATGCCTTGCCGGCTGGCGACAGGCTCAGGTGCACCTCTCGCTCATCCCGCGCCGAACGTTGACGCTGAACCAGTTGCAGTTGCTCAAGGCGCTTGAGCAATGGCGTCAGCGTGCCGGAATCCAGCGCCAGACGTTCCCCCAGCGCCTTGACCGTCGGTTGATCCGGGGTGATCTCCTGCCATTCCCACAACACCAGCATCGCCAGGTATTGCGGGTAGGTCAGGCCCAACTGATCCAGCATCGGTTTGTAAGCACGGATCACTGCCCGGGAAGCGGCGTAAAGCTTGAAACAGAGCTGGCTGTCGAGGTCCAGGGACTCGGCTGACAAGCTGTTCATTTGAGCAAGGCTTCGATCTCGCGGCTCAGATCCTGCGGCTTGGTGGCCGGGGCGAAACGCTTGACCAACTGGCCGTCCTTGCCGATCAGGAATTTGGTGAAGTTCCACTTGATGCCTTGGGAACCGAGCACACCCGGAGCGCGCTTTTTCAGCTGCACGAACAGCGGATGGGCATCCGCACCATTGACTTCAATCTTTTTGAACAGCGGGAAACTGACACCGAAGTTCAGCTCGCAAAACTCACTGATCGCCCCTTCGTTGCCCGGCTCTTGCTTGCCAAATTGATTGCAGGGAAAGCCCAACACCACCAGGCCCTGGTCCTTGTAGGTCTGCCACAGTTCTTCGAGACCTTTGTACTGCGGGGTAAAACCACATTTGCTGGCGGTGTTGACCACCAGCACGGCTTTACCAGCGAAGTCCGCCAGGGTCTTTTGCTCGCCCTTGATGGTGGTGCAGGGAATGCTCAGCAGGTTGTCGCTCATGAAGAAGGCTCCGGTTTCAGGATGATGAGCCAAACATAGCGAGCAATTGAATTGTGTGCAATTCAATTTTCTAGACGCTGGCCCCACTGTACTTTTCGGGACGCTGACCTACTGTAGGAGCTGCCGAAGGC
>NZ_JBOIBY010000674.1:0-8495 GCF_050739655.1 Pseudomonas sp.
CTCCTACACCGATCCCAGTAGGAGCTGCCGAAGGCTGCGATCTTTTGATGTTCATATCCATAAAAAAACCCGCCAAAAGAGGCGGGTTTTTATTGGCTAAGCGAAGATCACTCTTCGATGTTGCCCATGGCCGTGGTGTTGAAGCCACCGTCCACGTACATGATTTCACCGCTGATGCCCGACGCCAGGTCCGAGCAAAGGAAGGCGCCGGCGTTGCCGACTTCTTCGATGGTGACGTTGCGACGCAGCGGGGTTTGCGCTTCGTTGGCGGCCAGCATCTTGCGGAAGTTCTTGATGCCGGAAGCAGCCAGGGTGCGGATCGGGCCAGCCGATACGCAGTTGACGCGGGTGCCGTCCGGGCCCAGGGAGCCGGCCAGGTAGCGTACGCCAGCTTCCAGGGAAGCCTTGGCCATGCCCATCACGTTGTAGTTCGGCATGGTGCGCTCAGCGCCCAGGTACGACAGGGTCAGCAGGCTGCCATTGCGGCCTTTCATCATTTCGCGACCAGCCTTGGCCAGGGCCACGAAGCTGTAGGCGCTGATGTCGTGAGCGATGCGGAAACCTTCACGGGTGGTGGCTTCGGTGAAGTCGCCGTCCAGTTGGTCGCCCGGAGCGAAACCAACGGAGTGCACGATGCAATCCAGGCCGTCCCACTTCTTGCTCAGCTCTTGGAAGACCTTGGCGATTTCTTCATCGCTGGCCACGTCGCACGGGAAGCACAGCTCAGGGCTCGAACCCCAGCCTTGTGCGAACTCTTCGACACGACCCTTGAGTTTGTCGTTCTGATAAGTGAAGGCAAGCTCAGCGCCCTCGCGATGCATGGCGGCAGCGATGCCGGATGCGATGGACAGCTTGCTGGCGACACCGACGATCAGTACGCGCTTACCGGCGAGAAAACCCATGTGTTGCTCCTCTTTTCAGGTTATTGCGCAGTGTCTGGTGCCAAAAAAGCGGCTTCCAGCAACTGCTGTGTATACGGATGTTGGGGGGCGGCAAAAATGCTTTGCGCGTCTCCCTGTTCGACCACTTGGCCATGCTTGACCACCATCAGCTGGTGGCTCAGCGCTTTGACGACAGCCAGGTCATGGCTGATAAACAGATACGTCAGGTTGTACTTGGTTTGCAGTGAACGCAAAAGCTCCACCACTTGGCGTTGAACGGTCCGGTCGAGGGCCGAAGTCGGCTCGTCCAGCAGAATCAACGCCGGTTTTAGCACTAATGCCCGGGCAATGGCGATTCTCTGCCGTTGCCCGCCGGAAAATTCGTGGGGGTAGCGGTTCCGGGTTTCCGGGTCCAGACCTACCTCCTTGAGTGCCGCAATAATCGCTTGTTCCTGTTCTGCCTCGGTGCCGATCTTGTGGATCCGCAAGCCTTCGCCAACGATCTGGCTGACACACATCCGTGGGCTCAGGCTGCCGAACGGGTCCTGAAACACCACCTGCATCTCCCGACGCAGCGGCCTGACTTGTTGTTGCGTCAGGCAGTCTAGCTGCTTGCCTTCAAAACGGATCGCACCTTTGCTACCGATCAACCGAAGGATCGCCAGCCCCAGTGTCGACTTGCCGGAACCGCTTTCACCCACAATCCCCAAGGTCTGGCCCTGGGGCAGGCTGAAATTGATTCCGTCCACCGCCTTGACGTAATCCACCGTGCGTTTGAGCAAGCCTTTCTTGATCGGGAACCAGACTTTCAGGTCCTCGACCGCCAGCAAAGGCGGGCCTACCACATTGGTCGCCGGCTTGCCGCTGGGCTCCGCTGCCAGCAGAGTCCGAGTGTACGGATGCTGCGGCGCGCGGAACAACTCTTCGCACGATGCCTGTTCGACGATGCAACCGCGCTGCATGACACATACTCGATGCGCAATTCTTTTAACCAGGTTCAAATCATGGCTGATCAGCAGCAATGCCATGCCCAGGCGAGTCTGCAACTCCTTGAGCAGTTCGAGGATTTTCAGCTGAACGGTTACGTCCAGTGCGGTGGTCGGTTCGTCGGCGATCAGCAGTTCCGGCTCGTTGGCCAGGGCCATGGCAATCATCACCCGCTGGCGCTGGCCGCCGGACAGCTCGTGGGGCAGGGCCTTGAGGCGCTTGTGCGGCTCGGGGATGCCGACCATCTCCAGCAACTCCAGGGTGCGCTTGGTCGCGACTTTGCCGACCAACCCCTTGTGGATGCCCAGTACCTCGTTGATCTGCTTCTCGATCGAGTGCAGCGGGTTGAGCGAGGTCATCGGCTCCTGAAAGATCATCGCGATTCGGTTGCCGCGGATATGGCGGACGGTCTTGTCTTTCTGGTCCAGCAGGTTTTTCCCGGCGTATACGATGGTGCCGGATGGGTGCCGGGCCAGCGGGTAGGGCAGCAGGCGCAGGATCGAGTGGGCGGTGACCGACTTGCCGGAGCCGCTTTCGCCCACCAGCGCCAGGGTTTCGCCACGCTTGATGTCGAAGCTGACGTTTTCGACCACCCGCTGGCTGAGATTGCCGACGACGAATTCGACGGCGAGGTCGCGTACTTCGATCAGATTGTCCTGACTCATTTCACTTCCTCGGGTCGAAGGCATCGCGAGCGGACTCGCCTATAAACACCAGCAAACTCAACATCAACGCCAGCACCGCAAACGCGCTTATGCCCAGCCACGGCGCCTGCAGGTTGGACTTGCCCTGTGCGACCAGTTCGCCCAGCGACGGGCTGCCGGCCGGCAAGCCGAAGCCGAGGAAGTCCAGGGCGGTCAGCGTACCGATGGCGCCGGTCAGGATGAACGGCATGAAGGTCATGGTCGAGACCATGGCGTTGGGCAGAATGTGGCGGAACATGATCGAACCATTCTGCATGCCCAGCGCCCGGGCCGCACGCACGTATTCCAGGTTGCGGCCACGCAGGAACTCGGCCCGCACCACGTCCACCAGGCTCATCCAGGAAAACAGCAGCATGATCCCCAGCAACCACCAGAAGTTGGGCTGGACGAAGCTGGCCAGGATGATCAGCAGATAGAGCACCGGCAACCCGGACCAGATCTCCAGGAAGCGCTGTCCAGCCAGATCGACCCAGCCGCCGTAGAAACCCTGCAAGGCGCCGGCTATCACGCCGATGATCGAACTGAACAGAGTCAACGTCAGGGCGAACAACACGGAAATCCGGAAACCGTAAATCACCCGGGCCAGAACATCGCGGCCCTGGTCATCAGTGCCCAGCAGGTTGTCCGCCGAGGGCGGGGCCGGCGCCGGGACTTTGAGGTCGTAGTTGATGCTCTGGTAGCTATAGGGAATCGGTGCCCACAGCACCCAGGCGTCCTTGGCCTTGAGCAATTCGCGGATGTACGGGCTCTTGTAGTTTGCCTCCAGCGGGAATTCGCCGCCAAAGGTGGTTTCCGGGTAACGCTTGAGCGCCGGGAAGTACCAGCCGTTGTCGTAATGCACCACCAGCGGTTTGTCGTTGGCAATCAACTCGGCGCCGAGGCTGGCGCCGAACAGGATGAGGAACAGCCACAGCGACCACCAGCCCCGTTTGTTGGCCTTGAACAGTTCGAAGCGGCGGCGATTGAGAGGGGACAGGTTCATCTCAATGCTCCCGTCTTTCGAAGTCGATGCGCGGATCGACAAAGGTGTAGGTCAGGTCGCCGATCAGTTTCACCACCAGCCCCAGCAGGGTGAAGATGAACAGGGTGCCGAACACCACTGGATAATCACGGTTGATCGCGGCTTCGAAACTCATCAGGCCGAGGCCGTCGAGGGAGAAAATCACTTCCACCAGCAACGAGCCGGTGAAGAAAATCCCGATGAAGGCCGACGGGAAACCGGCGATCACCAGCAGCATGGCGTTACGGAAGACATGGCCGTACAGCACGCGGTGCCGGGTCAGGCCCTTGGCCTTGGCGGTGACCACGTACTGCTTGTTGATCTCGTCGAGGAAACTGTTCTTGGTCAGCAGGGTCATCGTTGCGAAGTTGCCGATCACCAGCGCGGTCACCGGCAGTGCCAGGTGCCAGAAGTAATCGAGGATCTTGCCGCCCATGCTCATCTCATCGAAGTTGTTCGAGGTCAGCCCGCGCAGCGGGAACCAGTCCAGATAACTGCCGCCGGCGAATACCACGATCAGCAGGATGGCGAACAGGAACGCCGGGATCGCGTAGCCGACGATGATCGCCGAGCTGGTCCAGACATCGAAGTGGCTGCCGTGTCGCGTGGCCTTGGCGATCCCCAGCGGGATCGACACCAGGTACATGATCAGCGTGCTCCACAGCCCCAAGGAGATCGACACCGGCATCTTTTCCTTGATCAGGTCGATGACCTTGGCATCGCGGAAGAAGCTGTCGCCGAAATCCAGCGACGCATAGTTCTTGACCATGATCCACAAACGTTCCGGCGCCGATTTGTCGAAGCCGTACATGTGCTCGATTTCCTTGATCAGCGCCGGGTCCAGGCCTTGCGCGCCGCGGTAGGCGGAACCGGCCACCGACACTTCGGCACCGCCGCCAGCGATGCGGCTGGTGGCGCCTTCAAAGCCTTCGAGCTTGGCGATCATCTGTTCCACCGGCCCACCGGGGGCAGCCTGGATGATCACAAAGTTGATCAGCAAAATGCCGAACAAGGTCGGAATGATCAGCAGCAGTCGCCGAAAAATATACGCCAGCATCTGATTACTCCATGCCCGCAGGATCGGTTTGCAATTCGGTTTCGACTTCTATCGCCGGTTTGGTATCGGGCTTGACCCACCAGGTGGCGGTGCCGATGTCATATTTGGGCGAGACCTTGGGGTGGCCGATGTGATTCCAGTACGCCACGCGCCAGGTCTTGATGTGCCAGTTGGGAATCACGTAATAACCCCATTGCAGCACGCGGTCCAGTGCACGGGCATGGGCCACGAGGCTTTTGCGCGAATCGGCGTTGATTAGTTGCTCGACCAATTGGTCCACTACCGGGTCCTTCAGACCCATTGAATTTCGGCTGCCGGGTTTGTCGGCCGCCGCCGTCATCCAGAAATCACGCTGTTCATTACCGGGCGAGTTGGACTGCGGGAAGCTGCCGACGATCATGTCAAAGTCCCGCGAGCGTACACGGTTGACGTACTGGGAGACGTCGACCCGGCGTATCACCAGGTCGATGCCCAGGTCGCTCAGATTGCGTTTGAACGGCAACAACACCCTTTCGAACTCGGTTTGGGCCAGAAGGAACTCGATCTTTACCGGTTTGCCTGTGGTGTCGACCATTTTGTCATCGACGATGCGCCAGCCAGCTTCTTGCAACAGGTGATAGGCCTCGCGTTGCTGAGTGCGGATCATGCCGCTGGCATCGGTGACCGGGTTTTGGAACGCCTCGCTGAACACCTGCTCGGGAATCTTGCCGCGGAACGGATCGAGGATCGCCAGTTGATCGGCATCCGGAAGGCCGGTGGCGGCCATTTCCGAGTTCTCGAAATAACTGCGGGTGCGCGCGTAGGCGCTGTTGAACAATTGCTTGTTGGTCCATTCGAAGTCCAGCAACAGCGTCAGGGCCTGGCGTACGCGCACATCCTGAAACAACGGCCGGCGCAGGTTGAACACGAAGCCTTGCATGCCGGTCGGATTGCCGTTGGGGATCTGTTCCTTGATCAGGCGACCTTCGGTGACGGCGGGAATGTTGTAGGCGTTGGCCCAGTTCTTCGCGGTCATCTCCAGCCAGTAATCGAACTGCCCGGCCTTGAGCGCTTCAAGCGCTACCGTGTTGTCGCGGTAATAGTCGGTGGTCATCACATCGAAGTTGTAGAAACCGCGATTGACCGGCAGGTCCTTGCCCCAATAATCCTTGACCCGTTCATAGCGAATCGAACGCCCGGCCTTCACTTCGGTCACCTTATAGGGGCCGCTGCCCAGCGGTACTTCCAGGTTGCCTTTGCTGAAGTCTCGGCTGGCCCACCAATGTTTCGGCAGCACCGGTAACTGGCCGAGGATCAATGGCAGTTCGCGGTTGTTGCTGTGCTTGAACTTGAACAGCACCGTCAGCGGGTCTTCGGCAACCACGTCTTCGACGTCGTTGTAGTAGCCGCGGTACATCGGCGAGCCGTCCTTGATCAGGGTCTGAAAGCTGAACACCACGTCTTCAGCCCGCACGGGATGGCCGTCATGGAAGCGCGCTTCAGGCCGCAGATAGAAACGCACCCAATCGTTGTTCGGGGCTTTTTCGATCTTGCTGGCGATCAGGCCATATTCGGTAAAAGGCTCGTCCAGGCTTTGCTTGGTCAGGGTGTCGTAGATCAGGTCGACATCGTTCGCCGACACACCTTTGCTGATGAACGGGTTGAGGCTGTCGAAACCGCCGAACCCGGCCTGGCGGAATTTGCCGCCCTTGGGTGCGTCCGGATTGACGTAGTCGAAGTGTTTGAAGTCGGCCGGGTACTTCGGCGGCTCGTTGTACAGGGTCAGTGCATGCTGTGGCGCGGCACTGGCCAGCCCTGCGAACAACAGGGCGCTGGCCTGCAGGAGCAGGGCGCTGATGGGCTTCATCGATCTTTCTCCGAAGATTTCAGCCACCACGCGCTCAGGCCCAGGGTGTAGGGCGGCGTGGTGACGAAGGCCAACCGGTTTCGGTAAGCCAGGCGGTGATAATTAAGGTACCAGTTGGGAATGATGTAGTGCTGCCACAGCAGCACACGGTCAAGGGCCTTGCCGGCGGCGACTTGTTCATCGCGGGTCTTGGCCGCGAGCAACAGTTCGAGCAAATGGTCGACCACCGGATTGGCGATGCCCGCGTAGTTCTTGCTGCCCTTGATTTCGACCTGACTGGAGTGAAAGTACTGCCACTGTTCCAAGCCGGGACTGAGGGTCTGATTGAGGGTCATCAGGATCATGTCGAAATCGAACTGATCGAGGCGTTGCTTGTACTGGGCGCGATCCACCGTACGCATCCGGGCGTCGATGCCGATGCTGGCCAGATTTTCGACGTAGGGTTGAAGGATGCGTTCCAGGTTCGGGTTGACCAGCAGGATCTCCAGGCGCAACGGCTGCCCGGCCGCGTTCTGTAAGCGCTGACCATTGAGCTTCCAGCCGGCCTCGGCCAGCAGGGTCAGCGCCTTGCGCATGGTTTCCCGGGGAATGCCTTGACCCTGTGTTTGTGGCAGGGTGAACGGTTCGGTGAGCAGTTTGGCAGGAAGCTGTTCACGGTAAGGCTTGAGCAGTAGCCATTCATGGCCGACTGGCAGGCCATTGGCGGAGACCTCGCTGTTGGGGTAGTAACTCAGGGCGCGTTTGTAGGCACCGCTGAAGAGCGTGCGATTGGTCCACTCGAAGTCGAACATCAACCCCATCGCCTCGCGAACTTTGGCCTCGGAAAACGTCGGGCGGCGACTGTTCATGAACAAGCCCTGGGTCTGGGTCGGAATCTGGTGCGGGATCTGTGCCTTGATCACTTCGCCACGGCGTATTGCCGGAAATCCGTAGCCGGTTGCCCAGTTCTTCGCCTGATGCTCGATGTAGATGTCGAACTCGCCCGCCTTGAAAGCTTCGAATGCCACGTCGCTGTCCCGGTAGAACTCGACTTCCATGCGGTCGACGTTGTACTTGCCCCGATTGACCGGCAGGTCCTTGCCCCAGTAGTCCTTGACCCGTTCGAAAACGATTTGTCGCCCCGGCGTCACCGAGGTGATGCGATACGGGCCGCTGCCTAGCGGCGGTTCGAAGGTGGTTGCCTTGAAGTCACGTCCCTTCCAGTAATGCTGAGGCAGCACCGGCAACTCGCCCAGACGCAGGATCAGCAACGGATTGCCGGCGCGCTTGAACACGAAGCGGATGCGCTGGGGATTGAGAATGTCGACCCGCAACACTTCCTGCAGGTTGGTGCGGTACTGCGGATGTCCTTCCTTGAGCAGCAGGCGATATGAAAACGCCACGTCGTAGGCGGTGATGGGCGTGCCATCGTGAAAACGTGCTTCTGGGCGCAGGTTGAACACCACCCAACTGCGGTCCTCGCTGTACTCGACTGATTGGGCGATCAGGCCATAGCTGGAGGTTGGCTCGTCACCGGACGGCGCGTATTGGCCGGTGCCGACCATCAGTGGTTCGTTGAGTTCGTTGATGCCGTATTGCAGAAAATTCGGAGTGGCAACCGGGCTGGTGCCCTTGAAGGTGTAAGGATTGAGCGTGTCGAAAGTGCCAAACGCCATCACCCGCAACGTACCGCCCTTTGGCGCTTGCGGGTTGACCCAGTCGAAGTGGGTAAATCTGGCCGGGTACTTGAGCGTGCCGAACTGCGCATAACCATGGCTTTCGCTGATCGTCGCGCTTGCGGTGGAGCTCAAGGCCAGGCTGATCAGGAGCAGGAGGAGGGGACGCTTCAAGTCAGGGATCCGATCCAGGCGGCTTGGGCTTTGTGGCCCGTACAGTAACAGCTTGTCTGGACAGGAAAAAGACGGGTCTGGAAAGGAGGGGAAGGTTCTAAAAACTGTAGGAGCCGACTTGCTGGCGATGGCGATCTGAAATTCATCACCGCTATCGCCAGCAAGCCGGCTCCTACAGCTATGGTTACCCC
>NZ_JBOIBY010000675.1:0-1959 GCF_050739655.1 Pseudomonas sp.
GCTCGCGAATGCGGTCTGTCAGATGCATCAATGCCAACTGATACGCCCTCTTCGCGAGCAAGCCCGCTCCCACAGGGGATCTTCGGTGTTACGGGATCAGTGAACCGCGCAGCGAATGCGGCTGAGCCGCATCGATGTGCACGTCGGCGAACTGGCCGATCAGGGTTGGATTGTCGCAGCGGAAGTTGACGATCCGGTTATTCTCGGTCCGGCCTTGCAGTTCGCCGGGGTCCTTTTTCGAATAATCGGTGACCAGAATGCGCTGGATCGAGCCAACCATTTGTCGGCTGATCTCGAAACCCTGTTGGTTCAAGCGATGTTGCAGGGCGTTCAGACGCTCTTTTTTCAACTCTTCAGGCGTGTCATCGGCCAAATCGGCGGCTGGTGTGCCCGGGCGCTGGCTGTAGACGAACGAGTAGGAAAAGTCGAAACCGACGTCCTGAATCAGCTTCATGGTCTGCTCGAAGTCTTTCTCGGTCTCGCCCGGGAAGCCGACGATAAAGTCCGAACTGATGCAGATGCCCGGCACGGCGGCACGCAATTTACGCAGCTTGGATTTGTACTCCAGGGCCGTGTGGTTGCGCTTCATGGCGGTGAGAATTCGATCCGAGCCCGATTGCACCGGCAAGTGCAGGTGTTTGACCAGCTCTGGCACATCGGCGTGGGCCTGAATCAGGCTGTCGGAGAACTCCAACGGATGCGAGGTGGTGTAGCGGATGCGGTCGATGCCATCGACAGCTGCCACCACGCGGATCAGCTCGGCCAGGTCCGCCAGGCGTCCGTCATGGGTCGCGCCGCGATATCCGTTTACGTTCTGGCCCAGCAGTGTCACTTCACGTACGCCGTTTTCGGCCAGGTGAATGATCTCGGCGATCACATCGTCGAACGGCCGGCTGACTTCTTCACCGCGGGTGTAGGGCACCACGCAGAACGTGCAGTACTTGCTGCAACCTTCCATCACCGACACGTAAGCGCTCGGGCCATCGATGCGAGGCTCGGGCAGGTGGTCGAATTTTTCGATTTCCGGGAACGAAACGTCGACCTGCGGCAACTTGCTGATGCGCGCGGCGTCGATCATCTCCGGCAGGCGGTGCAGGGTTTGCGGGCCAAAAACCACGTCGACATAGGGAGCGCGATCACGAATGGCCGCGCCTTCCTGGCTGGCCACGCAACCGCCAACGGCGATCACCATGTCGGGGTTGGCCAGTTTCAGTTCGCGCCAGCGGCCCAGTTGTGAATAAACACGGTCCTGGGCGCGCTCGCGGATCGAGCAGGTGTTGAGCAGAATCACGTCCGCATCTTCAGCACGGGCGGTGACTTCCAGGGCCTGGTGTTCGCCCAGCAGATCGACCATGCGCGAGCTGTCGTACTCGTTCATCTGGCAACCGTGGGTTTCGATGTAAAGCTTCTTGGCCATGGAATA
Organism: Pseudomonas sp.; assembly: GCF_050739655.1. GTDB lineage: Bacteria > Pseudomonadota > Gammaproteobacteria > Pseudomonadales > Pseudomonadaceae > Aquipseudomonas. The sequence continues at coordinate 1,424 of NZ_JBOIBY010000675.1, forward strand.
GTGTCATCACGTGATTCGAAGAACCGCGCATTATAGGGAACATGAACCCAGGTTCCTACCGCTGTGCGTCCGATGGCTATGCTATAGTTCGCGCCCTCTTTTTTATCCCCCGATGTGTTGCCCGCCCACCATGACCAAACGTGAAGCTCCAATCTACAAGGTGATTTTCCTCAACCAGGGCCAGGTGTTCGAAATGTACGCCAAGCAGATCTATCAAAGTGATCTGTGGGGTTTTCTGGAAGTGGAAGAATTCGTCTTTGGCGAGCGCACACAGGTGGTCGTCGATCCGAGTGAAGAGAAGCTCAAGGCTCAGTTCGAAGGCGTGGTGCGCAGTTTTGTGCCGATGCATTCGATTGTGCGCATCGATGAGGTGGAGCGGCTGGGCACTCCGAAAATCAGCGAAGCCCGTGCCGGGTTCGGCAATGTGATGCCGTTTCCGATGCCGATGCCTGAGAAGTAAGGCTCAAGACCGCGTTGCCCCCAATCGCGAGCAGGCTCGCTCCCACATTTGATCTGCGTCATGCACAGAATAAATG
>NZ_JBOIBY010000676.1:0-2565 GCF_050739655.1 Pseudomonas sp.
CTCGTAGCTCAGCTGGATAGAGTACTCGGCTACGAACCGAGCGGTCACAGGTTCGAATCCTGTCGAGTGCACCATTTAAGAGTTGTTTGCAGTGATGTAAGTAACTCGGCTTCAACCAGTTGTGATCTGGTATAAAAACACAAATGCACTCGTAGCTCAGCTGGATAGAGTACTCGGCTACGAACCGAGCGGTCACAGGTTCGAATCCTGTCGAGTGCACCATACAACAAAAAGCCCGCATTTTATGCGGGCTTTTTGCCGTCTGGGATTTGGCATTTCCTCTCGTGCGCCTTCCTTTTGTCCAGCTTGATGTGTGCGTTACGACTTCACTTGGTTTCAATCCATTCTCGGTCTATGCGGCAATGGTTGGTCGCCACCTTTTGCGTTTCCCCTCCATGATGTTGCCTTCTCTACAAGTCGCCACCTTTTAGCCATGTCGTGTGCTTTCTTTTCTGAATGAGTCGTCGCACTTTGAAGGATCAGGACAGTGCTCAAGATTGTCTTGCAAGCGCTTGTTTCAGCCGCGATTTTTTAACATTTAAAACCGTCAAGCGGTGTATCATTGCGCCCGTCAGCCCCGCCGGGGCTTGTGGAATACCTCCATGGACTTACCCAGTAGTTACTCAGTAAACCGTTTTTCCAATCATGAATTGACTGATTGATCCTTCCGGCGTGTTCCACTGCTGGGAGTGGAGTTCGCCTATGTCCGAAATTGAAGTAAAGAAAACACAGGAAAGCTTGCAGGACCGACTCGCTCAAGTCATTGAGCTGTTGCAGCGTCAGCGAGTGGTCGAAGATCTGACCCATCGCCAGGAAGGCCCGCATCACGATCGGGTCGAGAACCTGGTTCACCGGCAGAATCTCGTCGAACTGCAGCGCAAGCTCGATGATCTGCACTCCGCCGACGTCGCCTACATCCTTGAAGCGCTGCCGCTCGACGACCGTCTGACGCTATGGCAGTTGGTCAAGGCTGATCGTGACGGCGACATTCTCCTCGAAGTGTCCGACGCGGTTCGTGAAACCCTGATCGCCGACATGGACGATCATGAGCTCCTGGCTGCGGCCAAGGACATGGATGCCGACGAACTTGCTGACTTGGCTTCCGAGCTGCCGCGAGACGTCGTCCATGAGTTAATGGAGACCCTGGACAACCAGCAGCGCGAGCGTGTGCGTTCGGCCCTTTCCTATGATGAGGAACAGGTCGGTGCGCTGATGGACTTCGAGATGGTGACGATCCGTGAGGATGTCAGTCTGGAAGTGGTGCTGCGCTATCTGCGCCGCCTCAAAGAGCTGCCCGGTCATACCGACAAATTGTTTGTAGTCGACTATGACGGTGTGCTGAAGGGTGTCCTGCCAATCAAGCGTTTGTTGGTTAACGATCCGGACAAACAAGTATCTGAAGTGATGGCCAGCGATCCGGTAAGTTTTCATCCGGATGAAGAGGCTTATGACGCTGCTCAGGCATTTGAGCGTTACGACTTGATTTCGGCGCCCGTTGTCGACAAAAACGGAAAGCTGATTGGTCGTCTGACCATCGATGAGATGGTCGACCTGATTCGTGAAGAGAGCGAAAACGAAGTTCTCAACATGGCGGGTCTGAGGGAAGAGGAAGATATTTTTGCGTCGGTCTGGAAATCGCTGCGCAACCGTTGGGCCTGGCTGGCAGTGAACTTGATTACTGCGTTTGTTGCATCTCGGGTAATTGGCCTTTTCGAGGGTTCCATCGAGAAACTGGTGGCGCTAGCTGCATTAATGCCGATTGTGGCGGGTATCGGTGGTAACTCCGGTAACCAGACCATTACCATGATTGTTCGTGCTATGGCGCTAGACCAGGTGAGTACCGGCAATACGTCGCGACTGATGCGCAAGGAGTTGGCGGTTGCCCTGATTAATGGTGTGATTTGGGGTGGAGTGATCGGTGCCGTTGCTTATCTGCTTTACGGAAGTTGGTCTCTCGGGGTTGTGATGACCGCTGCCATGACGCTTAACCTGTTGCTGGCGGCGTTGATGGGGGTTTTGATTCCTATGACTCTTGCGCGTCTCGGTCGCGATCCTGCCATGGGGGCCAGCGTAATGATTACGGCCATGACTGATAGTGGTGGCTTCTTTATTTTTCTTGGGCTGGCGACAGTTTTCCTGCTCTAGGCTTCTTTCATTGAAACCCGTCATTCGACGGGTTTTTTTATGTCTGAAATTCAGGCGAAAAAAAGCCAGCGATTAAGCTGGCTTGGGTGTTCAGTTTGACTCAGGAAGCATCTGCGGCCATTTCTGCGTCGTGGGCAATCAGCGAAACGAGAGCGTTTTGTTGGCGATGGGAGAGCTGGCGGAAGCGTTGCAGTAATTCACGTTCGTGTAACGAGAGCTCCGGGCTGTCCAGGCGCATGCTCAGCTCTTCGCCTAGCGCACCTTCCTGAATCAGGCTCTGCTCAAGGCGCGCGATGATTTCGGAGTTCATGCTGCGATGATGATTGCGAGCCACCTCGGCAATGCGTTCACGCATTCCGTCTGGCAGACGTACGACGAACTTGTCAGCCGTACGGCTGGAATAAATTGCCTGTTTCAATG
>NZ_JBOIBY010000677.1:0-4526 GCF_050739655.1 Pseudomonas sp.
CCGGTGTCAGGTCCTGGCGCAGGGTGGTCCACATTTTCACGGGAAGGGTTTGCAGGGTCGGGCTGGCCATCATCACGCTCAGCACCACTTCATCCCACGAGACGAGGAAGGCGAAGAGGGCGCCGGCGACCATGCCCGGACGAATCGCCGGAAAGGTCACCTTGAACACCGCTTGCAAGCGTGATGCGCCGCAGATCACTGCGGCATCTTCAATCGACTGGTCGAACAGCTTCAGCGAGTTGATGATCGAGATAATGGTGAACGGCAACGCGACAATCACGTGGCTGACCACGAACGCGAACATGGTCCCGGTGTAGCCCAGTTTAAGGAACAGCGCGTACACCGCCACGGCGATGATCACCAGTGGCACGATCATCGGCAGGGTGAACAGGCCGTAGAGCATTTCCCGGCCCGGAAAGCGGCCACGTACCAGGGCGAAGGCGGTCGGCAGGCCCAGCGCCACGGCGAAGATCGTGGTCAGCACCGCGACCTTGAGGCTGGCCATCGCCGCGTTCATCCAGTCGGCGTTGGAGAAGAACTGGACGTACCATTTCAGCGTCCAGCCCGGTGGCGGGAAGACCAGCCACTGGGACGAGCCGAACGAGAGCAGGACGATGAACACGATCGGCAGCAACAGGAACAGCCCGATCAGCCCGGTGGTGGTGTAAAGGCCGAAGCGCATCCGGCGGCTCATGGCATTGGGGGTCAGGAGCATGACGGCTTACCTCGCGTTGCTGGCACCAACCGGGGATTCCGGTTGAAGCTTCAGGTAGAAGTAGAACAGCACCAGCGTAATGACGATCAGCAACGCGGCGCCGGCGCTGGCCAGGCCCCAGTTGAGGAACGACTGCACCTGCTGAATGATGAACTCGGGCAGCATCATGTTCTGCGCCCCGCCCAGCAGTGCCGGGGTGACGTAGTAACCCAGCGACATCACGAACACCATCAAGCCACCGGAGAACAGCCCTGGCCGGCACAGCGGCAGGAACACCCGGAAGAAGTTGGTCCATGGGCTGGCCCCGCAGATGGAACCGGCCTGCAGGATCATCGGGTCGATGGCCTGCATGGTCGCCTGCAGCGGCAGCACAATGAACGGGATCATGATGTAGCTCATGCCGATCACCACGCCGGTGAGGTTATGCACCATCTCCAGCGGCTGATCGATGATGCCCATGGCCATCAGCGCCTTGTTGATCACGCCCGAGGCTTGCAGCAACACCAGCCAGGAGTAGGTGCGGGCGAGCAGGCTGGTCCACATCGACAGCAGAACGATGCTGAGAATCCAGCGACCCCATCCGCGCGGCACCAAGGTGATCGCCCAGGCCAACGGGAAGCCCAGCAGCAGGCTGAACAGCGTCACCAGGCCGGCCACCGAGAAGGTGTTGAGCAAGACTCGTGCATAAGCCGAGTTGGCGAACAGTTGCTCGTAGTTGCCAAGACCCGGCGTCGGTTCCAGCACGCCGCGCAGCAGAAGACCAATCAACGGCGCCAGGAAGAACAGGCCGAGGAACAGCAGGGCGGGGATCAGGTTGCTCGATCCGCGCCAGCGTTGCGCCAGGGTCGGCGATTGCTTGGGAGCCGATCCGGCAGCGCCAGTGGCGCTCCCGGTGGCCGTGGATTGACGGGACGTGGTTGCCGTCATTTTCATTTGACCAGCCATTCGTTCCACCGTGTCGCGATGGTCGGACCGTTCTTGGCCCAGTACGCGAAATCAAGAGTGATTTGGTCCTTTGCGTAGGCCGTCGGCAGGTTAGGGGCGAGCACCGAATCCAGGCGCGCCACGCTGTCGACGTTGACCGGGGCGTAGGCGGTCAGGTTGGAGAAGTCGGCCTGTCCTTTGGCGCTGCTGGCGTTAGCCAGGAACTTCATCGCCGCATCCTTGTTTTTCGAGCCTTTTGGAATGACCAGGATGTCGGCCATGACCAGGTTCTGTTTCCAGCTCACGCCGACCAGGGCGCCGTCTTCTTGAAGGGCGTGGATGCGGCCGTTCCAGAACTGGCCAATGCTCGCTTCACCCGAGGCCAGCAGCTGCTGCGACTGCGCGCCGCCGCCCCACCAGACGATGTCTTTCTTGATGGTGTCGAGTTTCTTGAAGGCGCGATCCAGGTCCAGCGGGTAGAGCTTGTCGGCCGGTACACCGTCGGCCAGCAGCGCCAGTTCCAGCACGCCTGGGCTTGGCCATTTGTAGAGGGCACGTTTGCCGGGGTAGGTCTTGGTGTCGAACAGCGCGGTCCAGTCTTGAGGCTTGGCGGCGCCGAGCTTGCCTTCGTTGTAGCCGAGGACGAAGGAGAAGAAGAACGAGCCAACGCCGTGGTCAGTGACAAAACGTGGGTCGATCTTGTCGCGTTCGATGACTTTGAAGTCGAGGGGTTCGAGCAGACCTTCGGAGGCGGCGCGCAAGGCGAAGTCGGCTTCGACGTCGACCACGTCCCACTGCACGTTGCCGCTTTCGACCATGGCCTTGAGCTTGCCGTAGTCGGTCGGGCCGTCCTGAACCACGGTGATGCCGCTGGCCTTGCTGAACGGATCGGCCCAAGCCTGCTTCTGCGCGTCCTGGGTCGTACCGCCCCAGCTGACGAAGTTGACGCTTTCAGCGGCCATCAACGCCTGGCTGGTCACGCTGAGCAGACCCGCGAACAGCACGGCGGATACACGTTTGTTCAACACCATTTTTACGCCCTCATTGTTGTGTTTATGAGCGGGGCTTTCAGTGCCCGCCTATCGGGAGCATCAGGTCCATCGAGTCGGTGAGACTGTCCGGTCTATGGAATATCATATTATGGTATTCCAAACATTGTGCAAGCATTTTGCCGTACCGGCTATCTGCTGATTTGTGTTTTTTTTCGCCATCTGTACTGGCTGCTTCGAGATGATCGTTCCCATGCTCCGCGTGGGAACGATCGGTACAGGGGAAGGTGAGTTAACCAGTAAACGGAATACTCTCCACCACCTCCAGGTCATACCCGGTCAAACCCGCGTACTTCAACGGTGGGCCAAGGTGCCGCAGTTTGCCCACGCCCAGGTTCTGCAGAATCTGAGCACCCGTGCCCACTTCCGAATAAATCCGCGATTGCGAGCGGCTGAATTGTCGCGGCGGCTGGGTCAATTGCGGCACGCGTTCAAGCAGCGCCTGGGACGATTCGTGGTTGGCCAGGACCACCACCACACCGCGACCTTCTTCAGCCACCCGTTGCAGCGCGGCCCACAATGTCCAATTGGAAGGGCCGCTGTATTCGGCACCGACCAAATCCCGCAACGGGTCGATCACATGCACCCGCACCAGCGTCGCTTCATCGCGGCGCAGTTCACCCATGACCATTGCCATGTGGACGCCGCCTTCGATGCGATCCTCAAAGGTAATCAGACGAAAGGTGCCATGCACGGTCGGCAGTTCACGTTCGCCGATGCGCTCGACCGTGTGTTCATTGCTCAGGCGGTAGTGGATCAGGTCGGCGATGGTGCCGATTTTGATCCCGTGTTTGCGTGCGAATACTTCAAGGTCCGGGCGGCGGGCCATGGTGCCGTCGTCGTTCATCACTTCGACAATCACCGAGGCTGGCGTGAAGCCGGCCAAACGTGCCAGGTCGCAACCGGCTTCCGTATGCCCTGCGCGGGTCAACACGCCGCCTTCCCGGGCGCGCAAGGGAAAGATGTGGCCGGGCTGGACAATATCGGCAGCAGTGGCGCCACGAGCAACGGCAGCTTCCACGGTGCGCGCTCGATCGGCAGCGGAAATGCCGGTGGTCACGCCTGTGGCCGCTTCGATCGACACGGTGAACGCTGTGCTGAAGACACTGCCATTGCTGGGCACCATCTGCTCCAGGCCCAGACGCTGGCAGTGTTCGTCGGTCAAGGTCAGGCAAATCAGGCCGCGAGCTTCCCGGGCCATGAAGCTGATGGCTTGGGCAGTGCAACAATCGGCCGCCAGCAGCAGGTCACCTTCGTTTTCGCGGTCTTCGTCATCAACCAGGAGCACCATTTTGCCCTGGCGATAATCTTCGATGATTTCTTCGATCGTGTTGAAAGCCATGATGGGGTCTCAGTGTGTGCGGAATATTCATATTATGGTATACCATGATACAAAATAAACCGAGAGGTCACTATGAAGGCTTACTGGATAGCTCACGTGGACGTCACCGATCCTGATCAATATAGCCAATACACCCAGCGGGCTCCGAAGGCGTTTGCTGAGTACGGCGGACGGATGCTGGCGCGAGGAGGGCGCAGTGAGGCGATGGAAGGGCGCGCGACGCCACAACGCAGCGTGGTGATTGAGTTCGACTCGTACGAGCAGGCGCTGGCCTGTTATCGGTCGGATGAATACCAGGAGGCGAAGCGGCACCGAGAAGGGGCAGGGCGTGCGGAGATTGTTATCGTGGAAGGTGTGGAACCGGTCTGAATTGTGGGAGCTAGCTGTGTAAACCCACCAGGTTGTTCACAGAAGCTATCCGGCTAATCGGCGGTAAATAACTCAGACTGGCATGTGGGCGATGCCAGTTGTACTCATGCAACCACGCCGGCAAGTA
>NZ_JBOIBY010000678.1:0-20700 GCF_050739655.1 Pseudomonas sp.
AAGGTGTATCAGTCACCTTGGCGTCGGCTGACACTCCTTCGCGAGCAAGCTTCGCTCCTACAGGATTGGGGCTATATATTCGATATGGGTCTTAATAAATAGCTTCTTATTCCTTAACGAATATAACTCTCCTCCCTATACTCGACCGGGAACAGACACGCAGCAGGAGAGTTCCCCATGCGCAACGAACCCATTCGCTACCTGATTGTGCCGGGCTGGCAAGGATCGCCAGAAGATCATTGGCAAAGCCATTGGCAGAACAGCCTGCCCAACAGCGCTCGGGTGGAGCAGGCCGATTGGCTGACGCCACGGCGCGAAGACTGGGTCGCGGCGCTGGCCGAGGCGATTGCCGCCGACAGCAGTCCGGTCATCCTGATTGCCCATAGCCTGGGTTGCATCACCGTTGCGCATTGGGCGGCCACCGCGCCCGTGCAGCATTTGCGTCAGGTGCGCGGCGCTTTGCTGGTTGCGCCGGCGGACGTCGAGCGTCCGGCCTGCTCGCCGGCCTTGCGCAATTTTGCCCCGATCCCGACAGATCTTTTGCCGTTCCCGAGTCAGGTCGTCAGCTCCGATAACGACAGCGCCGTCAGTGCGCCACGCGCATTGGAACTGGCGCGCAACTGGGGCGCCGAGGCCGGGATTCTGGCGGGCGCCGGGCACATCAATGTGAAGTCCGGTCACCAGCGCTGGGAGCAGGGTTTTGCCTATCTGTATCGCCTGCAAAACCGCATGGAACAGCATGCCCTGCGTCGTGCCTGACCTTTTCTTTTTTTAAACGCCCCCGTCTCCCGACGGTGTTGGGCGGGAGTCTGCCATGAGTTTCGAAGCCTTCGGTCAGCCACTGCTGACGTTTCCCGACGCTGAAAAAAGCCCTCTGAGTATCCGCGCCAAGGCGTTGGTATTCGTCGATCCGCGTTCACGACAATTACGCCAGGAGCTGGAGCAACTGGCGCCGCGCTCGCTCTCGGTACTGATCCGTGGCGAAACCGGCAGCGGCAAGGAGCTGCTGGCGCGGCACATCCACCGTGCCAGCGATCGCCCAGGGCTATTCGTCTCGGTCAATTGCGGCGCGATCAGCCCGACCTACGCCGATGCTGAACTGTTCGGATATGCCGCGGGCAGTTACACAGGTTCCGCCAGCAGTCGCGCCGGCTGGTTCGGTTCGGCCAACGGCGGCACGTTGTACCTGGACGAAATCGGCGATTTGCCGCTGCCGATCCAGATCAAATTGCTCGCCGCACTGGAGAACCACGAAGTGACGCGGGTCGGCGCCCATCAGCCGAGCCCGGTGGATGTGCGTCTTGTGGCGGCCACCAGCATCGACCTGGCCCAGGCGGTTGCCGTCGGGAAATTCCATGAGCGGCTCTATCACTACCTCAGTGAAGGCCAACTCGAACTGCCGGCCTTGCGTGAGCGGGTGGGCGACATCCTGTCGTTGGCGGAGTATTTCCTGGGCATCTACAGCCAGCGCCTGGATCTTCCAGTGCCGCTGATCAGCGAAGCCGCACAACAGGTGCTGGAGCGCCATAGTTGGCCGGGCAACACCCGCGAACTGGAAAACGTCATTCACTTCGCGTTGCTGGTGAGTACCGGCGACGAGATTTTGCCGGAGCATCTGAATTTGCCTGATGACGGCCTCAAGCAAATTGAACAACAGCTCAAGCTCATTCTCGCCAGCGGATCAGCCGCCGAAAAAGAAGCCCTGAAACAACTCCTGAAAAACACCGGAATCCTGTAGGAGCGAGCTTGCTCGCGAAAAACCTGAGTACACCGCGGAGTGTCAGGTTCCCAGCGTCATCGTTGACCTCCATCGCGAGCAAGCTTCGCTCCTACAGGTAACCCGCGAGCTAGAGCTGTATGAACAAAATGGAATATGAAAGTGAATAAAAGATATTGTTCGGGAATAAAAAATCCCGGTATTGTCCGCCTCACGCCAGCGATAGCACTTCACTGGCACTCGTATTGATAGCCGTCGCCACAAGCGACCATGATTTTCGATAAGGACACTGCATGAAAAAGGTTCTGTTGTTCACCGCACTGGCGGCTGCCCTGACTGCGGGCCTGGCCCAGGCTGGCGAGAAACTGGTGGTGGCGGCGACCCCGGTTCCACACGCCGAGATTCTTGAACTGATCAAGCCAACCCTCGCCAAAGAAGGCGTGGATCTGGAAATCAAAGTCTTCACCGACTACGTTCAGCCAAACGTGCAGGTTGACCAGAAGCGTCTGGACGCCAACTACTTCCAGACCCTGCCATACCTGAAAAGCTTCAACGAAGGCAAAGGCACCAACCTGGTGACTGTCATCGGCGTTCACGTTGAACCGTTCGGTGGCTACTCCAAGAAAGTCAAAACCCTGGCTGAGCTCAAGGACGGCGCGACCATTGCCATCCCTAACGAAGGCAGCAACAGCGGCCGTGCCCTGATCCTGCTGCAGAAGGCTGGCCTGATCGAGTTGAAAGACCCGAAAAACGCCTTGGCCACGCCAAAAGACATCGCCAAGAACCCGCACAACTTCAAGTTCAAAGAACTCGAATCGGCCATGCTGCCGCGTGTTCTGGACCAGGTCGACCTGGACATGATCAACACCAACTACGCGCTGGAAGCAGGCCTGAACCCTGCTAAAGACGCGCTGGTGATCGAAGGCGCAGACTCGCCTTACGTGAACTTCCTGGTAGCTCGTCCTGATAACAAGGACAGCGTTGCCATCCAGAAACTGGCCAAAGCCCTGACCAGCCCGGAAGTAAAAGCATTCATCGAGAAGAAGTACAGCGGCGCGGTACTGCCAGCGTTCTGATTCGCGAAGTAAACCCTTTCAAGGTTTCAAACGCCGACGGCTGATACAGCGTCGGCGTTTTTTTATGGTACTGCGAAAGCAAAAGATCGCAGCCTTCGGCAGCTCCTACCGGGTTCAGGCCGCCTTGGCCTTCAACGCCCTGCGCAACGCTATCAGCAACTTGACGATGTCCTGTGGATTCATCGGCGGTGGCACTTTCACGTCTGCCATTTTTCTCATCCTTGTGAGTGGTCGGCCGGGAGTCTGGCCAAAAGCGATCCGTCCTTGGAGGGGCATCGTGAAATAAAGACCCTTCCTACGGCGCAAGGGAAAATAGTCGTCTTACGCCGCCCCGGCAAATACCAAAGGTAGTTTTTTACGTGATATCAATATGCTTTAACGGTATTTAAATTTAATTTCTTATGCCTTTAAAGTTGGTGCTTGCAGGGCCGTTATCCACGACCCATGGACTGCGCCACCGTCGCTTATCGAGCGGCGTTCAGGATGTTCAATGAACTTCGATTACGCTTTTATCCTCAGCACCCTGCCGGCGTTTCTCAAGGCTGTGGGCGTGACGCTGCAGGTCGGATTGATCGCCATCGGCACGTCGTTGCTGGTGGCGCTGGTCAACGCCACTGTTCTGGTGTTTCGCGTGCCTTACCTGCGCAGGCTGGTTGGGCTCTACGTTGAGCTGGCACGCAATACGCCGCTGCTGATTCAACTGTTCTTCGTTTATTTCGCCTTGCCCGCACTGGGCATCAAGGTCTCGGGTTTTGCCGCGGCGATCATCACCATGACATTCCTGGGTGGAGCCTATCTCACCGAAGTGCTGCGCGCCGGCGTGGATGCAGTGCCTGCGGCGCAACTGGAATCCGGTCGTTCCATCGGCCTGTCCCAGGGGCAATTACTGCGATACGTGATCCTGCCGCAGGCCGGCATCCTCAGCTTGCCGTCACTGTTCGCCAATTTCATTTTCCTGCTCAAGGAAACGACCGTGGTTTCGGCGGTGGCGGTGCCGGAAATTCTCTACACCACCAAAAGCTACATCGCGCTCTATTACAAAACCTACGAAATGCTCGCCGTGCTGACATTGATTTGCGTGCTGCTGTTCTTGCCGCTGTCGCTGTTGCTCAGCCGTTTGGAAAGGAGGCTGCAACATGGCCAGTTCGGGTCTTGAGTTGCTGTGGGTGTCGTTGCCGCAACTGGGCAAGGGCGCTGCGCAAACTCTGTCGATTTCCTTTCTGAGCATCGCCATCAGCACCTTGGGCGGTGTGCTCTACGGCGTACTGCGCACGCTGAATGTGACGTGGCTGAATGCGATTCTGCGGGTTTATCTGGAGCTGTTCCGGGCGATTCCGGTGCTGGTTTGGCTGTACCTGTTGTTCTTCGGCCTGCCGATCTTTTTTGGAGTGAGCATCCCAAGCTTCTGGTGCGCGGTGCTGGTGCTGTCGCTGTGGGGCGCCAGCGAGGTTGGCGAAGTGGTGCGCGGTGCGTTGCATTCGTTGCCACGCGGGCAGCGCGAGGCTGGGCTGTCGATTGGCCTGAATGCCCCGCAACTCTACGGTTACGTGTTGCTGCCGCAGGCGCTCAAACGCATGACGCCACCGACCATCAACGTCTATACGCGGATCATCAAGACCAGTTCCCTGGCGGTGTTGATCGGTGTAGTGGATGTGATCAAGGTCGGTCAGCAGATCATCGAACGCACCTACGAATCGGTGCTGATCTACGGCGCTCTTTTCCTGTTCTTCTTTTTCATTTGCTACCCGTTGTCGGCCGCTTCGCGTGTGCTGGAACGGCGCTGGACGCAAGCATGAGCGCATTGATCGAGTTCAAGGGCTTCAACAAATTTTTCGCTGAGCAGCAGGTGCTCAAAGAGATCGACCTGAGTGTGAAGCCGGGCGAAGTCATCGTTATCCTCGGCCCCAGCGGCTGCGGAAAAAGTACATTGCTGCGCTGCCTCAATGGTCTGGAAGTCGCCCACAGCGGCAGCCTGAAATTCGGCGGCCGTGAACTGTTGGACACGTCCACTGATTGGCGCGAGGTGCGACAGCAAGTCGGCATGGTGTTCCAGAGTTATCACCTGTTCCCGCACATGAGTGTGCTCGACAACCTGCTGCTCGGCCCGCTCAAAGTCCAGAAACGTGAGCGTCACGAGGCTCGTGCCCAAGCTCAGGCCTTGCTTGAACGCGTCGGCTTGCTGGACAAGCAAGACGCCTTCCCGCGTCAGCTCTCCGGCGGCCAGCAACAACGTATCGCCATTGTCCGTTCGCTGTGCATGAACCCCAAAGTCATGCTCTTCGATGAAGTTACCGCCGCCCTCGACCCGGAAATGGTCAAGGAAGTGCTGGAAGTCATTCAGGGATTGGCCCGCGAGGGCATGACCCTGTTGATCGTCACCCACGAAATGGCCTTCGCCCGCGCTGTGGCCGATCGCATTGTGTTCATGGATGCCGGGCGCATCCTTGAGCAAAACCCTCCCGAGATTTTCTTTACGAACCCGCAAACCGCACGAGCGCAGCAGTTCCTGGAGAAGTTCTCCTACGTCGCCGCACTACCCGAAACGACTCAAACAAAGGAACTGGAACTGCTATGAAAATCGCCAAGTCTTCACTCTTGCTACTGCCACTGCTGGGCCTTGCGTTACTGGCCGGGTGCAACAAAACCGAAGAGGCGCCCAAACCGAAAGTCGCCAGTGAAAGCACTGCACCGGCCAGTTATCTGGAAAAAATCAAGGCACGGGACAAGTTGATCGTGGGCGTGTTCACCGACAAACCGCCCTTCGGTTTCGTCAATGAAGCCGGGCGCTACGTCGGTTTCGATACCGACATCGGTCGGCAATTCGCCAAGGACCTGCTGGGGGATGAAAACAAGGTCGAGTTCGTAGCGGTGGAGCCCGCCAGCCGGATTCCATTCCTGCAAAGCGACAAGGTCGACCTGATCCTGGCCAACATGACCGTCACCCCTGAGCGCAAGGAAGCGGTGGAGTTCACCAATCCGAACCTCAAGGTCGCCGTGCAGGCATTGGTGCCTCAGAACAGCGATGTAAAAAACCTCGATGACCTGGCCACCCGAACCACCATCGTGACCACCGGCACCACGGCCGACATCTGGCTGACCAAAAACCATCCGGACTGGAAACTGCTCAAGTTCGAGAAAAACTCCGAGTCCCTGCAAGCGCTCGCCAATGGGCGTGGCGATGCCTATGCGCAAGACAATCTGGTGTTGTTCAGCTGGGCCAAGCAAAACCCTGGCTACCGTGTGCTCAGCCAGACCCTCGGCGCCGAGGCTCCGATTGCGCCTGCGGTGAAGAAGGGCAACATCGAGTTGCGCGACTGGGTGAATGCCGAGTTGGCAAAGTTGGGTGAGGACAAGTACCTGCTCAAGCTGTACGACCAATATGTGCGCAAGGAACTGAGCGATGACACCAAGCCTGAGAGCGTGATTGTCGAGGGTGGTAAGTGGCAGGGGTAATCCCCTTCGAGCCTGTAAACACTTTCCCTCTGTAGGAGCTGCCGAAGGCTGCGATCTTTTGATCTTGCTTCTTAAAATCAAAAGATCGCAGCCTCGTTGCACTCGACAGCTCCTACAGAGAAAAGGGTGTTTGGTCAGAATATGTACGACAAAAGTCTGTAGGCGCCGGCTTGCTGGCGATGGCGGTGGTGAATGTCAGGTTTAATCCGGCCAATACCACGCCGGCTCATCCAGCATCCGCTGGCCGACGATCCCGGTCTGGCCGAGGGTTTTCTCCAGCACGATGCAATTGCATTCCGGGTCTTCCTGAAGCGCCGAGATTAACCGCCGCGCATGGGACACCACCCACACCTGGCAATGCTCCGAGGCGCGGATGATCAGTCGCGCCAACGCCGGCAGCAGGTCTGGATGCAGGCTGGTTTCCGGTTCGTTCAGTACCATCAGCGTCGGCGGCCGAGGCGTCAGCAGGGCCGCCACCAACAGCAGGTAACGCAACGTTCCGTCTGATAGCTCGGCGGCCGACAAGGGCCGCAGCAATCCTTCCTGAAAGAACTCGATGGCGAAGCGCCCGCCAGGCAGCGCCTCGATGTGTAGGCGTGCGCCGGGAAATGCGTCGCTGATCGCATTTTGCAGAGCCTCTGGGTCGCCGATTTCGATAATGGTCTGCAACGCGGCCGCCAGGTCCCTTCCATCGTGATGCAACACCGGGGTGCGCGTCCCTAGTTGTGGCTGACGCACCGGTGCATCGGCATCGCTGCGAAAGTGATCGTAGAAGCGCCAGCGGCGGATGAACTCGCGCATTTCCAGGATCTCTGGCGAGTTGCGCAGGCTGCCGACTTGATCGAACAGACTGTCGAAATTCGGCGTGTGTTGCGCCAACACATCCCAACTACGGTTGGCGCGGGCGCGGATCATCGGGCCGTCGCGATCCACCAGCAGGCTTGCCGGGCGATAGAACGGCCCGGCCCAGAGGCATTCGCGTTTTACTTGCGGGTCGAGACTGAAACGTGACGGGATGGGAGAGCTGTGTCCGGGCAACATGAAGTGGCCATTGGAATCGGGCAGCCCCAGGCTGATCGAGTAACCGAAGTCCTCACCGGCGAACCCTAAACGCAAGCGTTTAACGCCGTGGCGCACCGTGGCCTCGATCGGCACCTCACCATTGCGCATGCGCCGCGTGATGGTTTCCGGGCCTGCCCAGAAGGTCGAATCCAGCCCGCCCTCGCGGGCCAGCGCATTGACCACGCCACCCTGGGCGGTTTCCGCCAGCAGGCGCAACGCACGGTAAAGATTGGACTTGCCACTGCCGTTGGGACCTGTGATCAGGTTCAACCGACCCAGCGGGATCACCAGTTTATTGATCGAGCGGTAATTGGCTACCGCGAGCGTTTTAAGCATGGAAAGCATCCTGCTTCCGGGAACCGGACTTTATTTGATGTCACAGTGGGCGCGTTTAAAACCCTGTTCTAAGCTGACAGACGTATTGCGCCCGCACAAAGCAAAGGAGTCTGCATGGCTTGTCCCGGATTGAAAATAGCGCTCGGTCTGAGCCTCTTGGTATTACTGACCGCTTGCAATCAAGAGAAGCCGGCCGAGAAGGACCGCCCAAGAGTTTTTGTGCAAATAGTGAAGCCCGGTGACTATGGTGCCAGTGTCACCTTGACCGGCGATGTGCAGGCCCGGGTTCAGACTGAGTTGTCCTTCCGCGTGGGCGGCAAGATCATCCAGCGTAGCGTCGATGTCGGCGACCGGATCTCCGCCAAACAAGTACTCGCCAGACTCGATCCCAAGGACCTGCAAACCAATGTCGACTCGGCACAGGCCCAGGTCGTCGCCGAACAGGCCAAGCTCAAGCAGAACGCTGCTTCGTTCGTGCGCCAGCAAAAACTGCTGCCCAAGGGCTACACCAGCCAAAGTGAATATGACTCCGCCCAGGCCGCATTGCGCAGCACCCAGAGTTCGCTGGCGGCGGCCCAGGCGCAATTGGCCAATGCGAAAGAGCAACTTAGCTACACCGCGTTGATTGCCGAAGCGCCGGGGGTGATCACGGCGCGTCAGGCCGAAGTCGGCCAGGTGGTGCAGGCCACGGTGCCGATTTACAGCCTGGCCCAGGACGGTGGGCGCGATGCGGTTTTCAACGTCTACGAGTCGCTGTTGGCCGAACCGATCTCGGACAAAACGGTGCAGGTCAGCCTGCTCGATAACCCGGCGATCAAAACCACCGGTACTGTTCGGGAAATCACCCCGGCCGTCTCAGAACAGACTGGCACGGTGCAGGTCAAGATCACCCTCGACAGCCTGCCACCGGGCATGCAGCTGGGGTCGGTGGTGAGCGCCACCGGCACCTCAAAGGGCAAGGTCGCCGTGCAGTTACCCTGGTCGGCACTCACCAAGAA
This sequence comes from Pseudomonas sp., assembly GCF_050739655.1. GTDB lineage: Bacteria > Pseudomonadota > Gammaproteobacteria > Pseudomonadales > Pseudomonadaceae > Aquipseudomonas. Next base: position 8,643 of record NZ_JBOIBY010000678.1, read on the forward strand.
AGTCAGCGAACCAGCCGTGTGGCTGGTGGACGCCGAGGGCAAGGCGCAACTGCACCCGGTCACTGTTGGCCGTTACCTGACCGGTAAAGTCATCATCAGTGCAGGCCTGGATGGCGGTGAAAAAGTGGTCATTGCCGGCGGGCAGTTGCTGCACCCCGGCGTCACGGTGGAGATCGCCGAAAACACCTACAAGGAACTGGCCAAGGAGGCACAGCCATGAGGCGCCTGTTACTGATGTGCGCCGGTCTGATGCTGGTGGCCTGCTCGAAAAAAGAAGCGCCACCGGAGCCGGTGCGGCCGGTGTTGTCGATCAAGGTCGAGGCGCTGGGTGAGCAGAATCTCGGACGATTTGCGGGCAACATCCAGGCCCGTTATGAAAGCAACGTCGGTTTCCGCGTGCCGGGACGGATTGCCAGCCGTAGCGTCGATGTGGGCGCCGAGGTCGAGAAGGGTGATTTGCTTGCCTCGCTCGACCCCACCGACCAACAGAACCAGTTGCGCTCGGCAGAGGGCAACCTGGCAAGCATCCAGGCCAACTTGATCAATGCCCAGGCCACCGCCCGACGCCAGCAAAGCCTGTTCGATCAAGGCGTCGGTTCCCAGGCGCAACTGGACTCGGCACTGACCGACCTGAAAACCACCCAGGCGTCCCTCGATCAGGCACGTGCTTCGGTGAGCCAGGCCAAGGATCAGCTCAATTACGTTGAACTGCGCGCCGATCACAAAGCGGTGGTCACCGCGTGGATGGCCGAAGCCGGGCAAGTCGTCACCGCCGGTCAACAGGTGGTGACCCTGGCGCAACCGGACATCAAGGAAGCGGTGATCGACCTGCCGGATACCCTGATCATCCAGATGCCCGCGGATGTGGTGTTCAAGGTCGCCTCGCAGCTGAACCCGGACATCAACACCACGGCTATCGTGCGTGAAATCGAGCCCCAGGCCGAGAGCACCACCCGTACCCGGCGCGCGCGCCTGACCCTGACCGAAACACCGGCTGCATTTCGCCTGGGCACGGCGATCAGCGTGACCCTGAGCTCAGCCATCAAGCCGCAAATCGAACTGCCCCTGAGCGCCTTGCAGGAGGTCGAGGGCAAGCCGCGCATCTGGGTCGTCGATACCCAGGCGCAAACCGTTTCTCCCCGAGACGTCAGCGTCGTCAGCCGCACCGACAGCACCGTGCTGGTGGCCAGTGGCGTGAAGTCCGGCGAGCGAATCGTGAGTGCGGGCGTGAACAGCCTCAAACCGGGGCAAAAAGTCAAAGTCGACGAAGGAAGCCCACAATGAAAGGGAGTTTCAACGTATCCGAATGGGCACTCAAACATCAGTCATTCATCTGGTACCTGATGTTCGTCGCGTTGCTGATGGGGGTGATTTCCTACATCAACCTGGGGCGTGAGGAAGACCCTTCGTTCACCATCAAGACCATGGTGATCCAGAGTAAATGGCCCGGTGCGACGCAGGAGGAAACCCTCAAGCAGGTGACCGACCGCATCGAGAAAAAACTTGAGGAGCTTGATTCCCTCGACTACGTGAAAAGCTACACCCGGCCCGGCGAATCCACGGTTTACGTGAACTTGCGTGACACCACCAAAGCCAAGGACATTCCGGAAATCTGGTACCAGGTGCGCAAGAAGATCAACGACATTCGCGGCTCGTTCCCCCAGGGGCTTCAAGGGCCTGCGTTCAACGACGAGTTCGGTGACGTGTTCGGTTCGATCTACGCCTTTACCGCCGACGGCTTGTCGATGCGCCAGTTGCGTGACTATGTCGAGCAGGCTCGGGACGAGATCCGTGGCGTGCCGGGGTTGGGCAAGATCGAGATGATTGGCCAGCAGGACGAAGTGCTCTTCCTGAATTTCTCCACGCGCAAACTGGCGGCACTGGGGATCGACCAGCAGCAAGTCGTTCAAAGTCTGCAAACCCAGAACGCCGTGACCCCGGCGGGGGTGATCGAGGCCGGTCCCGAGCGGATTTCGGTGCGCACTTCCGGTCAGTTCATTTCCGAGAAGGACCTGGCCAACGTCAATCTGCGCCTCAATGATCGCTTTTATCGACTGGCTGACATTGCCGATATCCGTCGTGGTTATGTCGATCCTGCGACCCCGGAGTTTCGCTTCAACGGCCAGCCCGCCATCGGCCTGGCCATTGCCATGCAGTCGGGCGGCAACATCCAGACCTTCGGCAAGGCGTTGCACCAGCGGATCAATGAGCTGACGGCCAACCTGCCCGTGGGCGTTGGCGTGCACAACGTGTCCGACCAGGCCGTGGTGGTGGAGCAAGCCGTCGGTGGCTTCACCAGCGCCTTGTTCGAGGCCGTGGTGATCGTGCTGGTGGTCAGCTTCATCAGCCTCGGCGTGCGTGCGGGGCTGGTGGTGGCGTGCTCGATCCCGTTGGTGCTGGCGATGGTCTTTGTATTCATGGAATACAGCGGCATCACCATGCAGCGGATCTCCCTCGGCGCGCTGATCATCGCCCTGGGCCTGTTGGTGGATGACGCGATGATTACCGTCGAGATGATGGTTTCGCGCCTGGAACTGGGCGAAACCAAGGAACAAGCCGCGACCTTTGCCTACACCTCGACCGCGTTCCCGATGCTCACCGGTACCCTGGTGACGGTTGCCGGTTTCGTACCCATCGGCCTAAACGGCAGCTCGGCCGGCGAATACACCTTCACCCTGTTTGCGGTGATTGCGGTGGCCATGATTGTTTCGTGGGTCGTCGCGGTGCTATTCGCCCCGGTGATCGGCGTGCACATTCTCAGCACCAAAGTGAAGCCGCACTCGGAAGATCCTGGGCGCCTGGGGCGGGCTTTCAATAATGGCCTTCTATGGAGCATGCGTAATCGCTGGTGGGCGATCGGCTTCACGGTGCTGCTGTTCGTGCTGTCGGTGTTAGGCATGGGCCTGGTGCAGAACCAGTTCTTCCCGGCCTCGGATCGCCCGGAAATTCTCGTGGACCTGAACCTGCCACAGAACGCTTCCATCGATGAAACCCGCAAAGCCGTGGACAAGCTCGAAGCGACCCTCAAGGACGATCCGGACATCGTGCGCTGGAGCAGCTACATCGGCCAGGGCGCGATTCGTTTCTACCTGCCACTGGACCAGCAACTGCAAAACCCTTACTACGCGCAGCTGGTGATCGTCAGCAAGGACTTCGAAACCCGCAAGGTCCTCAGTGATCGCCTGCGCGAGCGTCTGCGCAAAGACTTCGTCGGCATCGGCAGCTTCGTCCAAGCGTTGGAGATGGGTCCGCCCGTGGGCCGGCCGATGCAATACCGGGTCAGCGGCCAGGACATCGACCAGGTGCGTAAGCACGCCATCGACCTGGCCACTGTGCTGGACAAGAACCCACACATCGGCGAGATCATTTTCGACTGGAACGAGCCGGGCAAGGTCGTGCGCATCGACATCGCGCAGGACAAGGCCCGCCAACTCGGGCTGTCGTCCGAGGACGTGGCTAACCTGATGAACAGCATCGTCAGCGGCTCGACGGTGACTCAGGTCGACGATGACATCTACCTGATCAACGTGGTCGGCCGCGCGGTGGATGCCGAGCGGGGTTCGCCGGAAACCTTGCAGAACCTGCAGATCGTCACACCGGGCGGCGTTTCCATTCCGCTGCTGGCGTTTGCCACCGTGCGCTATGAACTGGAACAGCCATTGGTGTGGCGCCGCGACCGAAAACCGACGATCACCATTAAGGCCGGCACCATCGGCGAGATTCAACCCACCGATCTGGTAGCCCTGCTCAAGCCGGACATCGACAAGTTCGCCGCGCAATTGCCGGCGGGCTACAAAGTCGCCACCGGCGGTACCGTGGAGGAGAGCGCCAAGGCCCAAGGGCCGATCAACAAGGTCGTGCCGTTGATGATCTTCCTGATGGCAACCTTCCTGATGATTCAGTTGCACAGTGTGCAGAAGCTGTTCCTGGTGGTCAGCGTCGCGCCGCTGGGTTTGATCGGCGTGGTGCTGGCACTGGTGCCGACGGGCACGCCCATGGGCTTTGTGGCGATCCTGGGGATCCTGGCGCTGATCGGCATCATCATCCGCAACTCGGTGATCCTGGTGACCCAGATCGAGGCGTTCGAGCATGAAGGGTATTCGCCGTGGGATGCCGTGGTGGAAGCCACCGAGCACCGTCGCCGACCCATCCTGCTGACCGCCGCGGCGGCGAGCCTGGGCATGATCCCGATTGCCCGGGAAGTGTTCTGGGGGCCGATGGCCTACGCGATGATCGGCGGGATCATCGTCGCCACGCTACTCACATTGCTGTTTCTGCCGGCGCTGTATGTGGCTTGGTACAGGATCCGCGAGCCGAAGAAAGAGGCGGTTTAAAGCGAGCGCTGCGCGCTCATCGCGGGCAAGCCCGCTCCCACAGTGTTTGCGCCGTATACACACTTTGTGTTCGACCGCGATACCTGTGGGAGCGGGCTTGCCCGCGATGGCGTCAGTATTGACACCGCAAACCCAAGACTTAAACCCTTCGCCAAACACTCGCCAACCAAGGCTGCTGCTCCCGCGGCAGCCCCGTCGGCCGGTAGTAATGCTCCAGCTCCACAAACCCCGCCTCAGTCAGCAATTGCTGCCAAGCCGCAAGATCGTGATACGACCCATAACGCGGCCCATTCCAGCCTTCCTGGTTCTCGCCACGTGGATTGGAACTGAACAACACGCCACCTGGTTTCAGCGACTCACGCAACTGCTTCAGCACCCGAGGCAGTTCCTGGCGAGGGATGTGAAACAACACCGCATTGGCAAAAATCCCGTCGAACCGCTCGGCCGGCAAATCGAGTTTCAGAAAGTCCTGCTGCCAGACTTCGCATCCACTGTCCTCGCGGGCCATCTGCGCCAGTTTCTCGGAACCGTCGAGACCGATTGCCTTGTGGCCCATGCGGGTAAAGGTCTGAAGATCGCGCCCGGGACCACAGCCAAAATCGAGAACGTCGAACGGCGCTTGCCCCTGAATATGCCGCAGCAACGCATCGATATTCTGGCTGACATCATGATCGCGAGTGCCTTCGCGAAAGCTTTCGGCCACCGAGTTGTAGTGGCCGAGCGTGGTGGAGGTGATCTGCTCCAGATCGGTGGGCGTCTGTTTCATGGTCGGCTACGCAGGCAATTGGGATTTGCCGAATATACGCCAAGAGGCTTGGGGCTGCTGCGCAGCCCATCGCGAGCAAGCTTGCTCCTACAGTTGACCGCGTCGGCTCAGACAACACGATCCACTGTAGGAGCTGCCGCAGGCTGCGATCTTTTGATCTTGATCTACCGCTTGTTCAACCCCCGCGCCAACCGATCCCCACCCAACTGAATCACCGCCACCAACGCCACCAGCAACACAATTACCGTCAGCATGATCTGGCTATCGAACCGCTGATACCCATACCGATAGGCGATGTCACCCAACCCACCCGCACCAATCGCCCCGGCCATGGCCGATGAATTGATCATGGTCACCAACGTGATCGTGAACCCGCCGACAATCCCCGGCAGCGCCTCGGGCAACAGCACATGCCAAACGATGTGCCCGCGACGGCAACCCATGGCTTGCGCCGCTTCGATCAAGCCGTGATCGACCTCGCGCAGACTGACTTCGGCGATGCGTGCAAAAAACGGCGTGGCGGCGATGGTCAATGGCACGACGGCGGCCCACACGCCGTAGGTGGTGCCGACGATCAGCCGGGTGAACGGAATCAGCGCCACCATCAAGATCAGAAACGGAATCGAGCGGAACAGGTTCACGAACGCGCCCAGTGCACGGTTCAGCGCCGGGGCTTCGTAAATGCCGCCCTTGGAGCTGGTGACCAGGATGACCGCCAGCGGAATACCCGCCAGCAGTGCGATCAATGACGACACGCCGACCATCAAGAACGTGTCGATGAAACCTTGCAGCAAGCGATCAAACCACATAACCCAACACCTCTACCTGTTGCGCCCAGTTGCCGGCGCGTTGCCGCAGTTCTTCGGCATCGAGGGGCGAGCCGGTCACGGCCAGCAGCAGTTGCCCGAGTGCATGTCCCTGAATCCGTTCCACGCCACCCTGCAGCAAGCGCACGCGGCCACCGAGGGCAGTGAAGAGCGCGGCCAGGTCCGGCTCGGCGTGAGCCGTCCCGGTAAATTGCAGGCGCAGCACCACGGCGTCTTCCGACGTTTGCGGTTGCGGTTGCAAGCGGCTTTGCAGCTCCGCTGGCAGGGCATGTTGCAACGGTGCGAGCAAGGTTTTGCTCACCTCGTGCCGCGGGTTGCCGAACACCTCCCACACCGGGCCTTGCTCGACGATTCGCCCGTGTTCGAGGACCACGACGCGATCGCAGATTTCACGAATCACCGCCATCTCGTGGGTGATCAGGACGATGGTCAAACCCAGGCGCTGATTGATCTCGCGCAGCAAACCGAGGATCGATTGCGTGGTCTCCGGATCCAGCGCCGACGTGGCTTCGTCGCACAGCAGAATCGCCGGGTCATGCACCAGCGCGCGGGCGATGCCGACACGCTGTTTCTGCCCGCCGGAGAGTTGCGCCGGATATGCTTTGTGCTTGGCCTGCAGGCCCACCAGCTCCAGCAGTTCACGGACCTTTTGCTCGCGCTTTTCCTTGGGTACGCCGGCGACTTTCAACGGCAGCTCGACGTTCTGCCAAACGGTCTTGGCCGACATCAGGTTGAAGTGCTGGAAGATCATGCCGATGCGCCGACGCAGCGCCACCAGGCGGTCCTCATCGAACTCGCCAATGTCGACCTGATCGATCAGCACCCGGCCCGAGGTCGGTTGCTCCAGGCGATTGATCGTGCGGATCAGCGACGACTTGCCGGCGCCGCTGCGGCCAATGATGCCAAACACTTCACCGCGCTGGATCGCCAGGTCGATGCCGTGCAGGGCTGCCACCGGGCCTTGTTGACCGTCGTAGGTTTTGCCCAGGCCGATGAAGCGTACGTGGGCGCGATTGAGCTGCGGATGCAGCTCGGCTTGCGCAGCGTTATGAGGCTCTGGGATCTCCAGTCGCAATTGAGTGGCGGCAGTCATGCTCAGCTCTCCCAGCCGGCTTGATAGAGCTTGCCGTGGGCTTTATCCAAGGCGGCGCGCACGGCGGGCGAGTGCTGGTAAATGTCGACGAACTTGATGAGACGCGGGTCGGTTTTGCTTTTCGGCTGAATCACGAACTGGATCACGTATTCCTTGTGATCGAGGCCGTCGAACAGCAAGGCGGAACCGGCATCGAAGGTCTTCGACAGACGAATGTAGGCCGGGTAACCCTGGACCAGATCGGCGTCGTCGTAGGCGCGTACCAGTTGCACCGCTTCAACCTGCAGGATTTTGATTTTCTTCGGGTTGGCGATGATGTCTTCTTCGGTGGCTTTGTAGCCCACGCCAGGTTTGAGAGTGATCAGGCCCGACTTGGCCAACAGCTGCAAACCACGGCCGCTGTTGATCGGGTCGTTGGCGATGGCGACGCTGGCGCCTTCTGGCAACTCGTCGAAGCTTTTGTATTTTTTCGAGTAGAGGCCGACGTTGTTGATGATCCCTGGCGCGAACGGCACCAGGTCGAAACCTGCGGCTGCTTTTGCGTTTTCCAGGAACGGGATGTGCTGGAAGTAATTCACGTCGATGTCGCCTGAGGCGAGGCTGACGTTCGGTGCGATCCAGTCGCTGAACTCCACCAGCTCGACTTTCAGGCCTTGTTTGTTGGCTTCTTCGACGGCGGCTTCCAGTGGAATCGCGAAGGCGGCGGTGGTGCCGATTTTCAATGGGGCGTCGGCGGCGAAAGTCACCGAGCTGAACAGGCCGAGGGCCAGGGCCAGTGCTTTGACTGGGTGGGAAAGGTAGTTTTTGGTCATGATGGTCATTCCAGTCAGTGCATAAGATTTGTGGTGTTTGTTAGGGCCTCATCGCTGGCAAGCCAGCTCCCACATTGTTTTGTGTTGTTCACAAATTTTGTGTCCACCGCGATACCTGTGGGAGCTGGCTTGCCAGCGATGCTTTTTAACGCCGGTAAGCCGAACCCGTGTGTTGCTCAGGCAAATACGCCCCCTCGCGAAACAGCTTTTCCCGCAAGCTGCCCTCGTCATAAGCAGTCTTGTACGACCCCCGCCGTTGCAGCTCGGGGATCACCAGATCGATGAAATCCACATAGCTTTCCGGCGTGACAATGCGCGTCAGGTTGAAGCCGTCCAGCCCGGTTTCGGCGATCCAGGATTCCAGTTCGTCGGCCACTTGTTCAGGCGAGCCGACCACGGTGATGTAGCGTCCGCCGAGGGCGTGCTGTTCCAGCAATTTGCGTCGGGTCCAGTCGTTGTTCTGCAGGTTTTTGGTCGCGGACTGGATGGCATTGCTCTTCACGTACTGGATCGGTTCGTCGATGGCGTACTCGGAAAAATCAATCCCGGTGGAGGCGGAGAAATGCGCCACGCCGGCCTCGGCACTGGCGTAGCTCAGGTACTCGGCGTGTTTGGCCCAGGCCAGTTCCTCGGTGGCGCCGACGATCACGTTCAGGCCCATGAACACCTTGATGTCCTCGGGGTTGCGACCTGCGTCGACGGCACTGGCACGGACCTTGTCCACCTGAACCTTGGTCGATGCTTTGGTCTGCCCGCTGATGAACACGCACTCGGCATGCCGCCCGGCGAACAGCAATCCACGATCGGAGCTGCCGGCCTGGAACAAAACCGGCGTGCGCTGTGGCGAGGGCTCGCACAGGTGATAGCCCTCGACCTGATAAAACTCTCCCTTGTGCTCGACCTTGTGCACCTTGTCCGGTTGCGCATAGACGCGCTGCCGGGGATCGTTGAGCACTGCGCCGTTTTCCCAGCTGCCTTCCCAGAGTTTGTAAAGCACCTCCAGGTACTCGTCGGCCTGGTCATAGCGACGGTCGTGCTCGACCTGTTCGGTCAAGCCCATGGCTTTGGCAGCGCTGTCGAGGTAACCGGTGACGATGTTCCAGCCCACGCGACCACGGCTCAGGTGATCAAGCGTCGACATGCGTCGCGCGAACAGATACGGCGGCTCGTAGGTGAGGTTGGCGGTGAGGCCGAAGCCGAGGTTCTTGGTCACCGCGGCCATGGCCGAGACCAGCAGAAGTGGGTCGTTGACCGGCAGCTGGATCGACTCCTTGAGGGTCACGTCCACCGAATTCTGATAGACGTCGTAAACGCCAACGATATCGGCGATGAACAAGCCGTCGAACAGACCGCGCTCAAGCAACTGCGCCAGTTCGGTCCAGTACTCGATGGTCTTGTACCGGGTTGAAGTGTCACGGGGGTGCGTCCACAAACCGTGATTGATATGCCCGATGCAGTTCATGTTGAACGCGTTGAGCAGGATCTTTTTTTTGCTTTGAAGAGGCGTGCTCATCAGATGGTCCCCCGTAACGGAGGGTTTTCATCGTTGAGGTAGTAATTGCCTACCGCGTGATACTTCCAGCGCACCGGATCGTGGAGGGTGTGCACGCGGGCGTTGCGCCAGTGACGATCCAGGCCATGCTCGATCAGGGTCGCCTGGCTGCCGGCCAGTTCGAACAGGGTGCTGCCGGCGGCGAGGGAAATTTCCGTGCTGATCGCGCGAGCCTCGGCGACGGCAATCGATGCGGCGGCGACGGTGTCGACACTGGTATCGGCCTGGGCCTTGTCGAGGAACTCGCCGGCGCGTTCAAGCAGCGCTTCGGCAGCGTGCAGGCGAATGCTCAAGTGGCCGAAGCTCTTGAGGGTCAACGGGTCGTCGGTGGCTTTTTCATGGGTGGCGTCGATCCATGGCCGGGTTTTGGTGCGCACGAAGTGCAGCGCATCTTCGTAGGCGGCGCGGGCGATGCCGGTATCAATCGCAGCATGGAGAATCTGCGCCAGTGGACCGACCGGTGTCGGGCGTTCGAAAGCGCTCTGGAACGGGATCACATCCTCGGCGGCCACAAAAACATCTTCGAACACTACCGAGCCGCTGCCGGTGGTGCGCTGGCCGAAACCGCTCCAGTCGTCGATGACGGTCAATCCCTTGCTGTCGCGTGGGATGAATGCCAATTGCTGCACGCCGTTTTCATCCACCACCGAAGTGGGGATGCGCTGGGCGTAAATCGCGCCCGTGGCGTAGAACTTGCGACCGTTGATGCGATAGCCGCTGCCGTCCTGCGTCAGGCGGGTAACGCGATCGTGGGCGGTTTTGGTGCCGAGTTCGGCCAGTGCATTGCCGAAACGCTGACCGGCCAGCACTTCGGCGTACAGGCGTTTTTTCTGCTCGGTGCTGCCGTTCACGCGCAGTACTTCCAAGGCATAGAAATGGTTCTGCGGGATCTGTCCGAGCGAGCCGTCGGCCTGGGCGATCAACGCGATCACCTTGGCCAGGGTAACGTTGGAAACTCCAGCGCCACCGTATTCCTTTGGCACGCTGATGCCCCAAAGGCCCGAGCGGGAAAACACTTCCAGCTCCGGATACGGCAATCGACGCTCGCGGTCGCGCAGAGCGCTATCGCGCTTGAAATCATCGGCCAGGTCGCTGGCGACAATCAGGGCTTGCTCATCGCTGGTTATGACCGCGACGTGGTGAGAACTTGTCATGTGTTTCTCCAGCTGTCTGGTCGTTAAATCCAGGAATGGCGAGCGGGCAATGTGCCGTTCAAGTGATAGGCGCCGACGGCGTGATACTTCCAGCGCACCGGGTCATGCAGCGTGTGTACCCGGGCGTTGCGCCAGTGGCGATCGAGGTTGAATTCGGCGAGGGTGGCGCGGCTGCCGGCCAGTTCGAAGAGCTTCTCGCTGGCCTGCAACGAGACCTCGGTGGTCAGCACTTTGGCTTCTGCCACGGCAATCGAAGCGCGGGCGGCGGACTCGGCGGTCAGTGGTGCGGCACTGACCTGATCGAGTACCTGGCCCGCCTTGCGCAGCAGGGCTTCGGCGGCGTGCAGTTCGATCTTCAATTTGCCGATATCGGCAATCACATACAGATCATCGCTGGCGCGTTCGACATTGGCGTCGATCCATGGTCGGGCGCGTTTTTTCACGAACTCGATCGCGTCGTCGATGGCGCCCCGGGCGATGCCGGCGTCGATGGCCGCTTGAATCAGCTGCGAGACGGCGCCTTGGGTATTGGGCTTCTCGTTGATCTTCCAGTTATCCACCACCAACTCGGCGTCGACGCGCACGTTGTTGAGCAAAATGGTGCCGCTGGCCGTGGTGCGCTGACCGAAACCGGACCAGTCATCGACGATGCGCAGCCCGGGTGTGCCCCGGCGCACGAAGGCCAGCACTTGCTTGCCGTCATCGTTGATCGCCTTGACCGCAACCCAGTGCGCGAACAGCGCGCCGGTGGAATAGAACTTCTGCCCGCTGAGGACAAAACCCTCGCCGTCGGCGGTGATGCGCGCCTTGAGTTCAAGCGTGTTTTTGGTGCCGCGCTCCGGCCCCGCATTACCGATGCGCCAGCCGTCGAGGACGCTTTTGGCGAGCAGTTTTTTCTGCACATCGGTCGCGCTGCCGAACACCAGGTTGAGGATGCCGAATTGGTTTTGCGGGATCTGTCCGAGGGCCGGGTCCGCCGCGGAAATGATCGCGAAAACCTCGGCCAGGGTGACGAAGGAAACCTGCGGGCCACCGTACTCGCGCGGGATGGCGATGCTGCCCAGGCCGCTACGGGTAAATTGTTCGATTTCTGACCAAGGCAACTTGCGCTGCTGGTCACGTTTAGCTGCTTGCACGCGGGCAACCTGCGCCAGCTCATGGGCAGCCTTGATGGCTTGGGCATCGTTGCGCAGCACTTGGGCGGGCAACAACAAGGGGGCGACGTCCAGATCACTCTAAACGATTGCTTCTGCCAGACTGGACATCAGTGCCGCTCCTTGGCTGCACGCAATGCCCTGGCGATCTGCACTGGGGTGATTGTGTTCCGGACCATACCTACCTCACATCTCATGGAAGCGCCGCTGTGCGGCGAACGAAAACAAGAATGTCCGGTGGTCCGGTGTATATACCTTAAGTGTTTATAAAATAGTTATGAACTAACTTTTTGGAATATGTATAGAAGAGCTAACAGATCGCAGCCTGCGGCAGCTCCTACAGGGCTTTCATGCATTCTGTAGGAG
>NZ_JBOIBY010000679.1:0-15594 GCF_050739655.1 Pseudomonas sp.
GGTCTGCGTGGTCATCGGCGTACCGCTGGGAATCGTCGCGGCGCACAAGCCGATGTTCTACACTTTAATGCGTCCGGTACTCGATCTGATGCAGACCGTACCGACCTTCGTTTACCTCATTCCTACCCTGACCCTCTTCGGGCTGGGTGTGGTCCCGGGCCTGATCTCAACGGTGGTATTCGCGATTGCCGCGCCCATCCGCCTGACCTACCTGGGTATCCGCGATGTTCCGGAAGAATTGATGGACGCCGGCAAGGCCTTTGGCTGCTCGCGACGTCAGTTGCTCTCGCGAATCGAACTGCCCCACGCCATGCCAAGCATCGCGGCCGGTATCACCCAGTGCATCATGCTGTCCCTGTCGATGGTGGTGATTGCGGCACTGGTGGGTGCCGATGGCCTGGGCAAACCGGTGGTCAATGCACTGAATACCGCTGATATCGCCCTGGGCTTCGAAGCAGGCCTGGCGATCGTACTGCTGGCGATCATGCTCGACCGTATCTGCAAACAACCCGACGCTAAAGTAGGGGGTGACGCATGAGCATAATTCGCTTCGAAAACGTCGATGTGATCTTCACCAAGGATCCGCGCGAGGCACTCAAGCTGCTGGATCAGGGCATGACCCGTAACGAGATCCTGAAAAAGACCGGCCAGATCGTAGGTGTGGAAAAGGCCAGCCTGGACATCGAAAAAGGTGAAATCTGCGTACTGATGGGCCTGTCCGGCTCCGGCAAGTCCAGCTTGCTGCGCTGCATCAACGGCCTCAACACCGTCAGCCGCGGCAAACTGTTCGTCGAGCACGAAGGCAAGCAGATCGACATTGCTTCCTGCACCGCCGCGGAACTGAAAATGATGCGCACCAAGCGCATCGCGATGGTGTTCCAGAAGTTCGCCCTGATGCCTTGGCTGACGGTGCGCGAGAACATCAGCTTCGGGCTGGAAATGCAGGGCCGTCCGGAGAAGGAACGCAAGAAGCTGGTCGATGAGAAACTCGAACTGGTGGGCCTGACCCAATGGCGTAACAAGAAGCCCGACGAACTGTCCGGTGGTATGCAACAGCGTGTGGGCCTGGCCCGTGCGCTGGCGATGGACGCCGACATTTTGCTGATGGACGAACCGTTTTCGGCACTCGACCCGCTGATCCGCCAGGGTCTGCAGGATGAACTGCTGGAACTGCAACGCAAGCTGAGCAAGACCATCGTGTTCGTGAGCCACGACCTCGATGAAGCCCTCAAGCTCGGCAGCCGTATCGCGATCATGAAAGACGGCCGGATCATCCAGTACAGCAAGCCGGAAGAAATCGTCCTCAACCCGGCGGACGACTACGTGCGGACCTTCGTGGCCCACACCAACCCGCTGAACGTGCTGTGCGGTCGCAGCCTGATGCGCACCCTGGACAACTGCAAACGCATCAATGGTTCGGTGTGCCTGGATCCGGGCGGCGATTCCTGGCTGGACCTGGCGGAAGGCAACACCATCAAGGGCGCGCGCCAGAATGGCTCGGCTCTGGATCTGCAAAACTGGGCACCGGGTCAGGCCGTTGAAGGTTTGGGCCGCCGGCCAACGCTGGTGGATTCAAACATCGGCATGCGCGACGCGCTGCAGATTCGTTACCACACCGGCAATAAACTGGTGCTGCACGACAACAACAAGGTTGTCGGCATCCTTGGCGACAGCGAGCTGTATCACGCACTGCTCGGCAAGAACCTGGGGTAAGGCAACAGATACAAAAACGCCGCGAGAGATCGCGGCGTTTTTGTTTGTGGGGTATCGGGAAATTGATCGTTCCCACGCTCTGCGTGGGAATGCAGCCCGGGACGCTCCGCGTCCCATCGGTCCCAGACCGAAAACCGGTGGTGTGACTGGAACGCAGAGCGTCCCTTGAGGCATTCCCACGCAGAGCGTGGGAACGATCAGTCACTCACAACTCAGCCAAACACCCGATCAATTCGTAACGCTGGCTGCCGTTGTGCTCTTACGCACTTGCGACTGACCCGGCTCCAAATCCAACTCGGTCAAAAGCTCGGTGAAACCCCGACGACTACGCGCCGCCAGTTCCGCTTGCTCCTGTTCGATCTCCATGTCCTGGCGCATGGCCTTGTGCAAACCGAACATGAAGAACACCAGCACCACCGAGAACGGCAGGCCAGCCAGCACCACCATGGTTTGCATGGCTTCGAAGTTACCCGCGAACAGCAGACCGATGGTCACCAGGGTGATCACCGCCGACCAGAAGATCCGCAGCCAGTGCGGGGCGTCTTCGTCAACAGTGCCGCCCTTGCACGACAGGTTGGCCATCATCACGGCGCCGGAATCCGCCGGGGTCAGGAACAGCACGAAACCGACAAAGATAGACACGCCGATCACCACCTTCGACGCCGGGTAATGCTCCAGTAACTGGTAGATCGCCATCGATGGCTGTTCCAGCGCCGTCTTGCCCAGCTCCACCGCCCCATGGTTCATCACCAGGTCCAGGGCCGAGTTACCGAAGATCGACAGCCACGCCAGGGTGAAACCCAGCGGAATCAGCAACACGCCAGCCACAAGTTCACGCACCGTGCGACCACGGGAAATACGCGCGATGAACATGCCCACGAATGGTGCCCAGGAAATCCACCAGGCCCAGTAGAACAGAGTCCACAGGCCCAGCCAGCGGTCGGACTTTTCAGTGTCGCCTTCATACACATAGAGATCGAAAGTCTTCAGCACCACACCGTTCAGGTAGTCGCCGACGTTCTGCACGAAGCCGTTGAGCAGGTGCAGGGTCGGGCCAAACAGCAGCACGAAAATCAGCAGGCCACTGAACAGGATGATGTTGAGGTTGGACAGACGACGAATGCCGTTTTCCACACCCGACACCGCAGCGATGGTCGCCACGGTGCTCATCACAATGATCACGATCAGCAGGTTGGTGTTGCTGTGCTCCATGCCGAACAGGTTTTCCAGGCCCGACGACACTTGCAGCGAACCAATCCCCAGGTTGGTCACCAAGCCCAGCAGCGTCACGAACATGCCGAAGCCGTCCACCGCATGACCGGCCGCGCCCTTGACCCAACGCTCGCCCACCAGCGGATACAACGCCGAGCGCAACGCCAGCGGCTGTTGATGACGGTACGCAAAGTACGCCACCGCCAGGCCGACCAACGCGTAGATCGCCCAGCCATGCAGGCCCCAATGCAGGAACGTCAGCTGAACCGCCTGGCGTGCCGCCAGGTTGCTGCCGGCCACGCCTTCGGGCGGATTGAAGAAGTGGTCCAGCGGCTCGGAAGCGCCGAAATACAGCAACGAGATACCGATGCCCGACGAGAACAGCATCCCCGCCCAAGCGCCGTAGCTGAAATCCGGGGTGTCTTCCTTGCTGCCCAGTTTCAGTTTGCCGTAGGACGAGAACGCCAGGCCGACGACAAAAATCAGGTAAGCGGCGATCACCACCATGTAATACCAGCCAAAGCTGCGCGACAGCCAGGCTTGAGCCGTACCGAGCATTCGACCGGCCTCTTGCGGGGCGATGATCAGAATGGCGGTCAACAAC
The DNA here is from genome assembly GCF_050739655.1 of Pseudomonas sp. Taxonomy (GTDB): domain Bacteria; phylum Pseudomonadota; class Gammaproteobacteria; order Pseudomonadales; family Pseudomonadaceae; genus Aquipseudomonas. The sequence continues at coordinate 3,530 of NZ_JBOIBY010000679.1, forward strand.
AGAATCAACGCGGTAGAGGTGTAGAACACCCAACCGTTGACCGTCACCTTCTCGGGTGGGGTCTTTATTAGTGAGGCAGAACTCATGGCACAGATGCTCCGGGCAGTGCGGGAGAAGATCACAAGGCAGTGCGATACCCGACCAATCGGTTAGTTGGCAGCCGACCAGCGGGTGTTATAAAGACACCCGGAAAAAGCCGGAAACCTGATAAGCGCCGTGGCGTATAGGTTTCCAGCCGTTTTAGATGTCGGATTTTCGTCATTTACACGTAGGAAAAATCTGTGAGCAGCGACGAATTGTCGCAGATCTTATTCTTTGTTGATTGAACGTTCAATCAAAACAAAATAGACTGGCCCTCAAGCCGATGGACGTTCTGCGTCTGCCGGAAGGCCTAAGGAGATGTGCAAGATGCCCAAGGTCGGTATGCAACCCATCCGCCGCCAACAATTGATCGAAGCCACGCTACTGGCCGTCGATCAGGTCGGAATGGGGGACGCCAGCATTGCGCTGATCGCCCGTTTGGCCGGTGTCTCGAACGGCATCATCAGTCACTACTTTCAGGACAAGAATGGCCTGATCGCCGCCACCATGGGGTACTTGATGACTGTGCTGAGCGAGAACGTCACCGCGCGCCGTCAGGCGCTGACAGATGACAGCCCACGGGCGCATCTGCAGGTGATCATCGAAGGCAACTTTGACGCCAGCCAGGTCAATGGCCCGGCAATGAAAACCTGGCTGGCCTTCTGGGCCACCAGCATGCACCAGCCGTCTTTGCACAGGTTGCAGCGGATTAACGATCACCGTCTGTATTCCAACCTGTGCTGCCAGTTCCGCCGTGTGCTGCCGCTCGATGATGCGCGCAGTGCGGCCCGAGGCCTGGCAGCGTTGATTGACGGTTTGTGGTTGCGCGGCGCGCTGTCGGGAGACGCTTTCGACACCGGGCAGGCGCAACAGATCGCTTACGAATACATGGATATCCAACTGGCCAAGCGGGTGAGTTAGAGCACAAAAAGAACGCTCGACACCCGCACCGTGCCACCACTTATGCACTTGCGAGGACTTTATGGCCCGTTTCGAACTGCAAAAACTCTACATCGATGGTGCTTACTCCGACGCTGGCAGCGACGCCACTTTCGAAGCCATCAACCCGGCTAACGGTGAAGTCCTCGCAAAAGTACAACGTGCCACTAAGGAAGACGTCGAGCGCGCCGTCGTCAGCGCCGAAAAGGGCCAGAAAATCTGGGCCGCCATGACCGCCATGGAGCGTTCGCGCATCCTGCGTCGCGCCGTGGAAATCCTGCGTGAGCGCAACGACGAACTGGCTGCCCTGGAAACCCTGGACACCGGCAAGGCCTACTCCGAAACCCGCTACGTCGACATCGTTACTGGCGCCGACGTGCTGGAGTACTACGCAGGCCTGGTGCCGGCCATCGAAGGCGAGCAGATTCCTCTGCGCACCACTTCGTTCGTCTACACCCGTCGCGAGCCTTTGGGTGTTGTCGCCGGTATCGGCGCGTGGAACTACCCGATCCAGATCGCCCTGTGGAAATCCGCGCCTGCCCTGGCGGCCGGCAACGCGATGATCTTCAAGCCAAGCGAAGTCACTTCCCTGACCACACTGAAACTGGCTGAAATCTACACCGAAGCCGGTGTGCCAAACGGCGTGTTCAACGTCCTGACCGGCAGCGGCCGCGAAGTCGGCACTTGGCTGACCGAGCACCCACGCATCGAGAAAATCTCGTTCACTGGCGGCACCGACACTGGCAAAAAAGTCATGGCCAGCGCTTCGAGCTCTTCGCTCAAGGACGTGACCATGGAGCTGGGCGGCAAATCCCCGCTGATCATCTGCGACGACGCCGACCTGGATCGCGCCGCCGACACCGCGATGATGGCCAACTTCTACAGCTCCGGTCAGGTCTGCACCAACGGCACCCGCGTGTTCGTGCCGAGCCACATGAAAGCCGCCTTCGAAGCCAAGATCGCCGAGCGCGTGGCGCGCATCCGCATCGGTAACCCGGAAGACGAAAACACCAACTTCGGCCCGCTGGTCAGCTTTGCCCACATGGAAAGCGTGCTGGGCTACATCGCCAAGGGCAAGGAAGAAGGTGCACGCGTGCTGTGCGGCGGCGAGCGTCTGACTGACGGCGAATTCGCCAAGGGTGCGTTCGTTGCGCCGACCGTATTCACCGACTGCACCGACGACATGACCATCGTTCGCGAAGAAATCTTCGGCCCGGTGATGGCGATCCTGTCGTACGAAACCGAAGAAGAAGTGATCCGCCGCGCCAACGACACCGACTTCGGCCTGGCCGCCGGTGTGGTCACCAAAGACCTGAACCGTGCCCACCGCATCATCCATCAACTGGAAGCCGGCATCTGCTGGATCAACGCCTGGGGCGAGTCCGACGCCAAGATGCCAGTCGGTGGCTACAAGCAGTCGGGTGTTGGCCGTGAGAACGGGATCAGCTCGCTGAACAACTTCACTCGCATCAAATCGGTACAGGTCGAACTGGGCGATTACGTCTCGGTGTTCTAAGCCCGAGATTTGTATTGCCTGCGAGGGCCTCTTCGCGGGCAAGCCCGCTCCCACAGGTTTGGCGTCGTCCATCAAATCTGTGGCAGCCCCAATCCTTGTGGGAGCTGGCTTGCCAGCGAATCGAGTGCGCAGCACTCGCCGAGGCCTGACCTGACCACCATCAAAGAGGGTGCATTCAATGTCCCAAGAATTCGATTACATCATCATCGGTGCCGGCTCCGCCGGTAACACCCTGGCGACCCGTCTGACTGAAGACGAAGGCGTCACCGTCCTGCTCCTCGAAGCGGGCGGCCCGGATTACCGCATGGACTTCCGCACGCAAATGCCAGCTGCCCTGGCGTTCCCGCTGCAAGGCCGTCGCTACAACTGGGCCTACGAAACCGACGCCGAGCCGTACATGGACGGTCGCAGGATGGAATGCGGTCGCGGCAAGGGCCTGGGTGGTTCCTCGCTGATCAACGGCATGTGCTACATCCGCGGTAACGCCATGGACTACGACGGCTGGGCGAAACTGCCAGGCCTGGAAGACTGGACCTACCTCGATTGCCTGCCGTATTTCCGCAAGGCCGAAACCCGTGACATCGGCCCGAACGACTACCACGGCGGCGAAGGCCCGGTCAGCGTGACCACCCCGAAAGCCGGTAACAATCCGCTGTTCCACGCCATGGTTGAAGCCGGCGTGCAAGCCGGTTACCCGCGCACCGAAGACTTGAACGGTTACCAGCAGGAAGGCTTCGGCCCGATGGACCGTACCGTGACGCCGAAGGGCCGTCGCTCCAGCACCGCTCGCGGCTACCTGGACACCGCCAAGAAGCGTTCGACCCTGACCATCGTCACCCATGCCCTGACCGACAAGATCCTGTTCGAAGGCAAGCGTGCGGTTGGCGTTCGTTATCTGGTGGGCGCTGCTGAAGAGCGTGTTGAAGCGAAGGCGCGCAAGGAAGTGCTGGTCTGCTCCGGCGCCATCGCTTCGCCGCAACTGCTGCAACGCTCCGGCGTGGGTCCGGCAAAACTGCTGAAGAGCCTCGACATCCCGGTGGTCCACGACCTGCCAGGCGTTGGCGAAAACCTGCAGGATCACCTCGAGCTGTACTTGCAATACGCCTGCACCCAACCGGTCTCGCTGTACCCGTCGCTGCTGCTGCACAACCAACCGGCCATTGGTGCCGAATGGCTGTTCAACGGCACTGGTATCGGTGCCAGTAACCAGTTCGAAGCCGGCGGTTTCATCCGCACTCGCGAAGAGTTCGAATGGCCGAACATCCAGTACCACTTCCTGCCGGTAGCGATTAACTACAACGGCAGCAACGGTGTGAAAGAACATGGTTTCCAGGCTCACATGGGTTCCATGCGTTCGCCGAGCCGTGGTCGTATCCAGGTCAAATCCAAGGACCCGCGCCAGCACCCGAGCATCTTGTTCAACTACATGGCCACCGAGCAGGACTGGCAGGAATTCCGCGACGGCATCCGCCTGACCCGTGAAATCATGCAACAGCCTGCGCTGGATGCCTTCCGTGGTCGCGAAATCAGCCCGGGCATCGAAGTGCAAACCGATGAGCAGCTGGACAAGTTCATCCGTGAGCACGCCGAAACCGCGTTCCACCCGTCCTGCTCGTGCACGAGGGGCACCGACGAGATGGCGGTGGTCGATGGCCAGGGTCGCGTGCATGGCATGCAGGGCCTGCGCGTGGTCGATGCCTCGATCATGCCGATCATCACCACCGGCAACCTGAATGCCCCGACGATCATGATGGCCGAGAAAATCGCCGACAAGATCCGTGGTCGCAAGCCGCTGCCACGCAGCACCGCCGACTACTATGTGGCAGGTGATGCGCCGGTGAAGGGCAAGGCGATGCGGGAAGTGAGCCAGCCGGCTTAAGACCGCGTCGACCCCAATCGCGGGCAAGCCCGCTCCCACAGGATCTTCGTTGATTGATCGTTCCCACGCTCCGCGTGGGAACGCAGCCCGGGACGCTCTGCGTCCCATCGGTGCCAGACCAGAATCGGCAGCGTGACTGGAACGCGGAGCGTCCCTTGAGGCATTCCCACGCAGAGCATGGGAACGATCATCCCTCGCCATATCACCTCTAGCCTTGATCCTCCCCCCACGCCGGCCTAATCTAGCGCCACGCAATCGTTTCCCCCCTCTCCTCGCAACACCGCTGCACCGTCACTCCATGCCAAGGAGGTTCCCGCATGTTCGATTTCCACCCCCAGCTCAAGCAGCGTTTTGCTGCCTTGCGCACGGGCGCTGAATTCTTTTCCCTGCGTTATGTGCGCGAGTCCGGCCAGTACCTGTCGGTGCGCAAGAACGTCGCCGAACCGCCGAGCCTGAGCCGTGACGAAGGCGCGATGCTGACGGTGCGGGTCAACGGCGTCGAAGCCTATGCCGCCACCAACGACCTGTCGCAACAAGGCCTGCAAACCGCCCTCGAACGCGCCGAACAGCAGGCACGCCTACTCAAGCCCCACGCCTTGCTGGACTTGCGCGAACAAGCCGTGTCCAGTGATCGCGCCGATTACTTCTCGCCGAACCTCGACCAGCCGTTCCCGTCCCTGAGCGAGTGCTATCAATTGCTCGGCGCCGAATCGGCCGCCGTGCCCAAGGACGAGCGCCTGGTGAACTGGCAGGTGAGCATCGGCATCACCCACGTCGAGCAGATCTACCTCAACAGCGCCGGTGCCGAACTGCGCCAGGCCCAGCGATTCGTCTACCCGGGCCTGGATGTCACGGCCTACGACGGCAACGACAGTCAGACCCGCAGCCTCGGTCGCGAGAATTTCGGCCAGCAGGGCGGCGCTGATGTCATCAGCCGTTGCGGCCTGGTCGGCGCTGGCCCACAAGTCGCCGATCAAGCGCTGCAGTTGCTTCTGGCACCTAATACACCGCAAGGTCCGCGCGACCTGCTGCTGATGCCCGACCAGATGATGTTGCAGATCCACGAATCCATCGGCCACCCGCTGGAGCTGGACCGTATCCTGGGCGATGAACGCAATTACGCCGGCACCAGCTTTGTGAAAGCCGAAGACTTCGGCCACCTGCACTACGGCTCGAAACTGCTCAACGTGACCTTCGATCCGGACATTCCCGAGCAACTGGCCAGCTACGGGCATGACGACGACGGCACCGCCGCCAGCAAGCAGTTCCTGATCCGCGAAGGCCTGTTGCTGCGCCCATTGGGCGGTGCGCTGTCGCAATTCCGCGCAGGCCTTACCGGCGTTGCCAACAGCCGTGCCTGCGGCTGGAACCGTCCGCCGATCGATCGCATGGCCAACCTCAATATCGAGCCGGGCGATCAGCCGCTTGCGCAACTGATTGGCAACATCGAACACGGCATCCTGATGAGCACCAACCGTTCCTGGTCCATCGACGATGCGCGCAACAAATTCCAGTTCGGTTGTGAATGGGGCCAGTTGATCGAAAACGGCGAGCTCAAGGGCGTGGTGAAGAACCCGAATTACCGGGCGATTTCCGCTCAATTCTGGAAAAGCCTCAGCGCGGTCGGCGATGCGAGCACCTTCAAGGTGCTCGGTACACCCAACTGTGGCAAGGGCGAACCGAACCAGGTGATTCGCGTGGGTCATGCCTCGCCGGCCTGCGTGTTCAGCAACGTTGATGTGTTTGGGGGAGACGCCTGATGAGTACATCCAAGGCTCAGGCCGAGTCATTCAGGGCATTGGTCACCGGTTTGCGCCAAGCGCTGCGCGAACCGGAACAGTTCACCCTCAGCTACGCCGCCGAGTCATCGGCCTTTGTGCGTTTCAACCACGCCAAGGTGCGTCAGGCCGGTCAGGTGCAACAGGCGAGTATCGGTTTGAAACTGATCAACGATGGCCGCCACGCCGACCTGAACATCACCCTGGCGGGCGATCCGCAGGTCGATTTTGAGCGGCTGGCCGAAGGCCTGCAGCAACTGCGCGAAACCTTGCCGCTGCTGCCACAAGACCCTTACCTGCTGCTCAACTACAACGGCTGGCAAAGCAAGAACGTGCAGGAGCATCCGCTGCCGGACACCGAGCAGGTGGTTGCTGAAATCACCCGCGCCGCTGAAGGCCTGGACCTGGTCGGCTTCTATGCCGCAGGCCCCATCAGCCGTGGCTTTGCCAGCTCCGCCGGGGCGTTCGGCTGGCATCAGGCAAACAGCTTCAACTTTGACTTCAGCCTGTTCCATGAAAACGGCCAGGCGGTGAAAGCCAGCTATGCCGGCCACGACTGGAGCAGCGAAGGGTTTGCCAAGCGCTTCCAACAGGCACGTGAGCAGCTCGAATATCTGGGGCGGCCTTTGCGCACGCTGCCACCGGGCCAATATCGCGCCTACCTGGCACCCGCCGCGCTGGAGGAAATCATGGGCATGCTGTGCTGGGGCGGTTTTTCGGCGCAGTCGATTGCCAGCAAAAGCAGCCCGTTGCAGAAGCTGTACGGTGGCGACCAGGCGTTCAGCCCATTGGTATCGCTCGATGAAAAAGTCAGTGGTTCGCTGAGCCCTGCCTTCTCCGACGAGGGCTATCCGCGCAGTGATCTGGGCTTGATTGTCGAAGGCAAGGCCGGTGCGAAAATGGTCGGCTCACGCAGCGCCGCCGAATACGGCCTGACCGCCAACGGCGCCAGCGGCGGCGAATCGCCAAGTGCATTGAACATGCACGCCGGGACGTTGCCTGAGGCAGACATCCTCCAGCAACTGGGCACCGGTTTGTACATCAGCAACCTGTGGTACCTGAACTTCTCGGATCAACCAGCGGCACGCCTGACCGGCATGACCCGCTTCGCGACGTTCTGGGTCGAGAACGGCGAAATACAGGCGCCGGTCAGCACCATGCGCTTCGATGACAGTGCCTTCAGCCTGCTGGGTTCGCAGTTGGAAGCATTGACTGCAGAGCGGGAGTTGCTGTTGTCGGCGAGTACGTACAGCCAGCGGGCGACGGCGTCGGCGTTGTTGCCGGGTGCACTGGTCAGCCGGTTGACGCTGACCCTATAACAACGCAAAACCTGTGGGAGCTGGCTTGCCAGCGATGGCGATCTGTCATCCGACAACGATGTCGAATTTGATGGCCTCATCGCTGGCAAGCCAGCTCCCACAGGGTCGGTGAACAGCCCAATTACCAGAGGTCCCATGCCCAACCGCCCGCCTCTCGATCCAGTCACCGCCCGCTGGGTGCCGTGGGTCGTCGCCATTGCCTTTTTCATGCAGTCCCTCGACGGGACGATCCTCAACACGGCCTTGCCAGCCATGGCCCGTGATCTGGCCGAAGACCCTCTGCGCATGCAGGGCGTGATCATTGCCTACATGCTCACGGTCGCGCTGCTGATCCCTGCCTCAGGCTGGATCGCCGACCGCTTCGGCACCCGCAAAATCTTCTTCAGCGCGATTCTGCTGTTCAGCTTCGGCTCATTGCTCTGCGCACTGTCGAGCAGCTTGAGCATGCTGATTGGCGCCCGAGTCATTCAGGGTCTGGGCGGTGCGTTGATGTTGCCGGTCGGGCGACTGGTGGTGTTGCGCGCCTACCCGCGCTCAGAGCTGGTGCGGATCATGGGTTTCATTACCATTCCCGGGCTGCTCGGCCCGCTGATCGGGCCGACCATGGGCGGCTGGATGGTGCAATACCTGACCTGGCACTGGATCTTCCTGATCAATCTGCCGGTGGGCCTCGTGGGTTGCTATGCGGTTTGGAAATTCATTCCCGACCTGCGCGGCTCCGAGCGGACCCGCTTCGATAGCCTGGGATTCGTGTTGTTCGGCGCGGCGATGATTTTGATCACCATCGCCATGGAAGGCCTCGGCGAACTGCATCTGCCGCACCTGCGGGTCATGTTGCTGCTGTTCGGCGGCATGGCCTGCCTGGCGGCGTACTGGTTGCGCGCCGGGCACATCGAAAACCCTTTGTTCTCGCCATCGCTGTTCAAGACCCGGACGTTTGCCGTCGGCATCCTCGGCAACCTGTTCGCCCGGCTCGGCAGCGGCGCCCTGCCCTTCCTCGTGCCGTTGCTGCTGCAAGTGGCGTTGGGCTATTCGCCATCACAAGCCGGGATGAGCATGCTGCCGCTGGCCGCCGCGGCGATGGTCGCCAAATGGGTGGCGCGCCCGATGATCGAACGCCTGGGCTACCGCATCGTGCTCACCGGCAACACCCTCGCGCTGGGAATCATGTTGGCGAGCATGGGCCTGGTCAGCGAGCAGACGCCGTATTGGCTGCTGTTGTGCCTGCTGGCGATTTTGGGGGCGATCAACTCCTTGCAGTTCACCGCGATGAACACCGTGACCCTGATCGACCTCGACGACGAAAGCGCCAGCAGCGGCAACAGTTTGCTGTCGGTGGTGGCGCAATTGTCCCTGAGCCTTGGGGTGGCTTGCGCCGGCGCACTGCTCGGCGGCTTTACCGCAGAGGTCGGAAATGATGGTGTCGAAACGGTTTTGGGGGCGTTCCAGCTGACGTTCGTGACCGTCGGCATCATGGCGATGCTGGCGGCGACGATCTTCTCGCAGCTGTCCAAGAATGACGGACGGCGTGTCAGAAGTCCGGAAGAGCACATTGAGCCTTAGTTTCCGGACGAGAAGTGCCTGCGCTCGACCATGCTGCGTTGAAAATAGCCTCGAAATGCTCATTGGCTAAAGCCAACTCCGCTTTCTCGCCTATTTTCGCCTTGCCTGGTCTTCGCTCGGCGACTTCTCGTCCGGAAACTACGGGCTATTGGCCATCGGACTGGTACACTGCGCGACATTTTGTTTTGCAGGCCAGTCCCGTGACCACCATCGCCACCGAATTCAGTACTCTGCCGTTGTCCGCCGCCATGCTGGCTAACCTCGATTCCCTCGGTTATACCCAGATGACGCCGATCCAGGCGCAGAGCTTGCCGGTGATCCTCAAGGGGATGGACCTGATCGCCCAGGCCAAGACCGGCAGCGGCAAGACCGCTGCCTTCGGCATCGGCCTGCTGAACCCGATCAATCCGCGCTACTTCGGTTGCCAGGCGCTGATCCTGTGCCCGACCCGCGAGCTGGCCGACCAGGTCGCCAAGGAAATCCGTCGTCTGGCCCGTGCCGAAGACAACATCAAGGTCCTGACCTTGTGCGGCGGCGTGTCCCTCGGCCCGCAGATCGCTTCGCTGGAGCACGGCGCGCACATCATCGTCGGCACTCCGGGTCGTATCCAGCAGCACCTGCGCAAGGGCTCGCTGGTACTCCATGGCCTGAACACCCTCATCCTCGACGAAGCCGACCGCATGCTTGACATGGGTTTCTACGACTCCATCGAAGAAATCATCATGCAGGCCCCGGAGCGTCGCCAGACCCTGCTGTTCTCCGCCACCTACCCGGTGGGCATCAAGCAACTGGCGTCGAAGTTCATGCGCAACCCGCAGCAGGTGAAGGCTGAGGCGTTCCACGACGACACGCAGATCGAACAACGTTTCTACGAGATTTCCCCGGAAGATCGCATGAGTGCCGTGACCAAGGTCCTCGGCCACTTCCGCCCGGCGTCCTGCGTGGCCTTCTGCTTCACCAAGCAGCAGGTCCAGGAAACCGTCGATCACCTGACCGCCAAGGGCATCTCCGCCGTTGGCCTGCATGGCGATCTGGAACAGCGTGACCGTGATCAGGTCCTGGCGATGTTCGCCAACCGCAGCACCTCGGTGCTGGTGGCCACTGACGTCGCCGCCCGTGGTCTCGATATCGATTCCCTGGACATGGTGATCAACGTCGAACTGGCTCGTGACTCGGAAATCCACATCCACCGCGTTGGCCGTACTGGCCGCGCAGGTGAGAAAGGCTTGGCGATCAGCCTGGTCGCACCATCCGAAGCACAGCGTGCGCAGGCCATCGAAGAGTTGCAGAAGACGCCGTTGACCTGGGATCAGGTGGACAACCTCAAGTCCCAGGGTGGCGGTCCGCTGCTGCCGCAGATGAGCACCCTGTGCATCGCTGCCGGTCGCAAGGACAAGGTCCGTCCGGGCGACATCCTGGGTGCATTGACCGGTGATGCCGGCATCCCGGGCGCCCAGGTCGGCAAGATCGCGATTTTCGACTTCCAGGCCTATGTGGCCGTGGAACGCGGCATCGCCAAGCAGGCCTTGCAGCGCCTGAACGACGGCAAGATCAAGGGCCGTTCGCTGCGCGTGCGTATCCTCTGACTCCGATCGTTCCCACGCTCTGCGTGGGAATGCACCCCGTGACGCTCCGCGTCACAAAAGAGCGGACGCAGAGCGTCCATGGCGGCATTCCCACGCAGAGCGTGGGAACGATCATTGTGTGAGGACACCGTTTTGCGCTCTACCGAAGTCGTGATCATTGGCGCTGGCGCCGCAGGGTTGATGTGTGCACTGACCGCCGCTGGCCGTGGTCGCAAGGTGCTGCTGCTCGACCATGCCAACAAGGCCGGCAAGAAAATCCTGATGTCGGGCGGTGGCCGCTGCAATTTCACCAACATGTACACCGAGCCGAGCAATTTCCTCTCGCAGAACGCGCATTTCTGCAAATCCGCCCTGGCCCGCTATACCCAGTGGGATTTCATCGGCATGGTCGCCAAGCATGGCGTGCCGTATCACGAGAAAAAACTCGGTCAGCTGTTCTGCGATAACAAGTCCAGCGACATCCTGGAAATGCTCCTCAACGAATGCGATCAGGTCGGCGTCAGCCTGCATCTGGACACTTCGATCCAGACCATCGAGAAGCTTGAGCAGGGTTATCTGCTGGACACCACCCTCGGTCAGGTCACCTGCGAATCGTTGGTGATCGCCACTGGCGGCCTGTCGATTCCAACCCTGGGCGCCACCGGCTTCGGTTATCAAGTAGCCAAGCAATTCGGTCACGAGCTGCTGCCAACCCGTGCCGGGCTGGTGCCGTTCACCATCACTGATCAGCTCAAGGCGCTGTGCAGCGAACTGTCCGGCACTTCGGTGGATTGCCTGGTGAGCTGCAATGACCAAAGCTTCCGCGAGAACATCCTCTTCACTCACCGCGGCCTCAGCGGCCCGGCGATCTTGCAGATTTCTTCGTTCTGGGAATCGGGTGACACCGTCGAGATCAACCTGATGCCGGACCACGACGTGCCGACCTGGCTGCAACAGCAACAGGCCGAACGCCCCAACAGCGAACTGAAAACCCTGCTCGGGGAAATCTTCACCAAGAAGATGGCCAACCTGCTGGCGGACAACTGGTTCGTGTCCAAACCGATGAAGCAGTACACCCACGCCGAAATTGCCGACATCGCCGAAAAACTGGCGAGCTGGAAAGTCGTGCCCGCCGGCACCGAAGGCTACCGCACCGCCGAGGTGACGCTCGGTGGCGTGAACACCAACGAAGTTTCGTCCAAGACCATGGAATCCCTGAAAACCCCCGGCCTGTACTTCATCGGCGAAGTGCTCGACGTGACCGGGCATTTGGGCGGCTTCAACTTCCAGTGGGCCTGGGCTTCAGGCTACGCCGCCGCGCAGTACGTCTGATCCGTATCAACCGATGCAAATGCAATACCTGTGGGAGCTGGCTTGCCAGCGATGGCGGCCTGACAGTCAACAGAGATGTTGCATGTACTGACC
>NZ_JBOIBY010000680.1:0-2779 GCF_050739655.1 Pseudomonas sp.
GATCTCTTGATCTTGCTTTTAAAAACCAAAATCAAAAGATCGCAGCCTTCGGCAGCTCCTACACGCGTAGCATCAGCTGGCTTGGGATTGGTCTTTGTCTTTTACGCAGGCGAAGTCTTCTTCGCGCAATTCAGGCAGATCCTTGGCACAGTAATTACTGCCCAGATCCTTCAACGCGCCGCACATCCCCTCCAGACGACCATCAACGGCTTGCAGGTGGTCGAGCAACTGGTTAATGGCGCGAGCCACCGGGTCCGGCATGTCTTCGCTAACACCATAGGCATCGAAACCGATCTTCTCGGCCATGGCCTTGCGCTTGGCGTCCTGCTCTTCATCGGGCTTGACGATGATGCGCCCCGGAATGCCGACCACCGTTGCACCTGGCGGCACAGCCTTGGTCACCACCGCATTGGAACCGACCTTTGCGCCGGCACCGACGGTGAACGGGCCGAGCACCTTGGCGCCGGCACCAACGACCACGCCATCTTCAAGGGTCGGATGGCGCTTGCCCTTGTTCCAGCTGGTGCCGCCGAGGGTCACGCCCTGATAAATGGTCACGTCATCGCCAATTTCGGCAGTCTCGCCAATAACGATGCCCATGCCATGGTCAATAAAGAAGCGCCGCCCCACCTTGGCCCCTGGATGAATCTCGATCCCGGTCAACCAGCGACCAAAGTTCGACACCAGCCGCGCCAGCCATTTCAGGTCCGCACGCCACAGCATGGCCGACAAACGGTGAATCCAGATGGCATGCATGCCGGGGTAGCACGTCAGGACTTCAAAAGCGTTACGCGCCGCCGGGTCTCGATGGAATACGCTCTGGATATCTTCACGCAAACGCTCAAACATCATTAATCCTTCCGCTTAAGAAGCTCACCACGGGCCGCTTTTTGGGTTTCCGTGAGGATGCCACGCAAAATATTCATTTCCGCCCGGCTGACCGAGCTGCGTCCGTACAACCGGCGCAGGCGCGCCATCAAGTGCCGTGGTTTTTCCGGATCGAGGAACTCGATGGCCACCAGCGTCTGCTCCAGGTGCTCATAGAATCGCTCCAACTCGTCCATGGTCGCCAGCTCCGCGCTTTTGACCGATGCCACTTCTTCCTTCTCGACCTTGCTCGGCTGGCCTTGGGCCGCGAGCCAGGACATGCGCACTTCATAACTCAACACCTGCACCGCTGCCCCTAGGTTCAGCGAACTGAACTCAGGGTCTGATGGAATGTGCACGTGATAATGACATCGCTGCAGCTCTTCGTTGGTCAGGCCGGAATCTTCGCGACCGAACACCAGGGCGATTTCCGCACCCTGCCCGGCCTCCTCGACCACCTTCATCCCACATTCGCGGGGGTCGAGCAGCGGCCAGGGAATCCGCCGGTCGCGGGCGCTGGTGCCGAGCACCAGATTGCAGCCGACCAAGGCATCTTCCAAGGTGGCGACGACTTGGGCATTTTCAAGGATGTCACCGGCACCGGAAGCACGGGCATCGGCTTCGTGGTGCGGGAACACGCGAGGATCGACCAGTACCAGCCGCGACAGACCCATGTTCTTCATGGCGCGCGCAGTCCCGCCGATATTGCCCGGATGACTGGTGTTGACCAGGACGACACGAATGTTTTGCAGCAAGGGAGGCGCTCTCGAACACGATAATCGGGAGCCGAATCTTACAGCGACACCTACCGTTAAGCTATGAAAGCGAACGTCGTCCTTCTCCTGTAGAAACTTTCTGATAGAATGCTCGGCTTTCTTTAACAACCTTAGGTGACACATCCATGCAGCCAATGCTGAATATCGCGCTGCGCGCCGCCCGCGCCGCCAGTGAATTGATCTTCCGCTCCATCGAGCGCCTGGATACCATCAAGGTTGACGAAAAAGACGCCAAGGATTACGTATCCGAGGTGGATCGCGCCGCTGAACAAAAAATCATCGACGCTCTGCGCAAGGCATACCCGAATCACTCGATCCTGGGTGAAGAGACCGGCCTGCATGCCGGCACCGGCATCGAAGGCGAAGAGTACCTGTGGATCATCGACCCACTGGACGGCACCACCAACTTCCTTCGCGGCATCCCTCATTTCGCTGTCAGCATCGCCTGCAAATACCGCGGTCGCCTGGAGCACGCCGTTGTTCTGGACCCGGTTCGCCAGGAAGAATTCACCGCCAGCCGTGGCCGTGGCGCCCAACTGAACGGTCGTCGCCTGCGCGTTAGCGGCCGCACCAGCCTGGACGGCGCCCTGCTGGGTACCGGCTTCCCGTTCCGTGACGACCAGATGGACAACCTCGACAACTACCTGGGCATGTTCCGCGCCCTCGTTGGCCAGACTGCCGGCATCCGCCGCGCCGGCTCGGCGAGCCTGGACCTGGCCTACGTAGCCGCCGGCCGTTTCGACGCCTTCTGGGAGTCGGGCCTGTCCGAGTGGGACATGGCTGCTGGCGCCCTGCTGATTCAAGAAGCAGGCGGCCTGGTGAGCGACTTCACCGGCGGTCACGACTTCCTTGAAAAAGGCCACGTCGTTGCCGGCAACACCAAATGCTTCAAGGCAGTCCTGACGGCGATCCAGCCGCACCTGCCGGCCTCGCTGAAGCGCTAAGCTTCCAGCGACAGAAAAAGCACCCTTCGGGGTGCTTTTTTTATGCCTGCAATTCAACCCCCTGACACACCACAAACCCAATGTGGGAGCGAGCTTGCTCGCGATGGTCGCCAACGATAACGCGCACCTGCTGGAGAAACGCGGCGCCCTGGCGTTTTTCGCGAGCAAGCTCGCTCCTACAGACCTGAAAAT
>NZ_JBOIBY010000681.1:0-1283 GCF_050739655.1 Pseudomonas sp.
GGCAGCCGGATACAGACGCTTTCGGGGGCTCGGGTCGGCGCGTCCGTTCAACGGCAAGATTCTTCGGCGGCGGCGCATCACTTCCACTGCAGAAAGAGGTGCGCAATTATGCAGATTGCGAAAAATATTTCAACCTGCTTTTATGATTCCTTTGCCCAAGGAGGACCCGATGGAGTATCGCCAGTTAGGCCGGACCAATCTGAACGTCAGCGCAATCTGCCTGGGCACCATGACCTGGGGTGAGCAAAACAGCGAAGCAGATGCCTTCGCCCAGATCGAGCGGGCCAAGAGCGCCGGGATCAATTTCATAGATACCGCCGAGATGTACCCGGTGCCGCCCAAGGCCGAAACCTATGCCACCACCGAGCGCTACATCGGCAATTACTTCAAAACCCGCGGCGATCGTACCGACTGGATCCTGGCCAGCAAGATCGCCGGCCCCGGCAACACCATCGACTACATCCGCGACAAAAATCTTCGGCACAATCGACAGCACATCACCGAAGCGCTGGACGGCAGCCTCAAGCGCCTGCAGACCGACTACATCGATTTATACCAACTGCATTGGCCGGAGCGCAGCACCAATTTCTTCGGCCAGTTGGGCTACAAGCACAAGATCGAGGCCAACCTGACGCCGCTGGAGGACACCCTCGAAGCGCTCGACGAACAGGTCAAGGCCGGCAAGATCCGTCACATCGGCCTGTCTAACGAAACCCCTTGGGGCACCATGCGTTTCCTCGCCCTGGCCGAAGCCCGTGGCTGGCCGCGTGCGGTATCGATCCAAAACCCGTACAACCTGCTCAACCGCAGCTTCGAAGTCGGCCTGGCGGAAATTGCCATCCGCGAACAGTGCGGGCTGCTGGCTTATTCGCCCCTGGCGTTCGGCTTCCTGTCAGGCAAGTACGAAGGTGGCGCGCGCCCGCCGAAAGGCCGCCTGAGCCTCTACAGCCGCTTCAGCCGCTATTTCAACCCGCAGTCGGAAGCAGCGTGCAGCCGCTACGTGGCCCTGGCCCGTGAACACGGCCTGGACCCGGCGCAAATGGCCCTGGCCTTCGTGACCCAGCAACCGTTCGTGACCAGCAACATCATTGGCGCCACGACGCTGGAACAACTGGACAGCAACATTGCCAGTTTTGATCTGAAGCTGTCGGATGAAGTGCTGGAAGGGATCGAGGCGATACACAAGGATCATCCGAACCCGGCGCCGTAACCAAGAGGGACGCGGAGCGTCCCGGGCTGCGTTCCCACGCAGAGCGTGGGAACGATCAATCAGGGGATTGCGG
>NZ_JBOIBY010000682.1:0-15733 GCF_050739655.1 Pseudomonas sp.
CATAAACCCTGTGGGAGCGAGGCTTGCCCGCGAAGGCGGTCTATCAGGTACTGCGAGAAGCCCGAACCAACCGCAACCCCGCAATCACCACCGCAAACACCGCCAGTGTCGTGTTGTACAACGCCAAGGCCGGAAACCCTAGCACCAGTGCCAGCAATGCCAGCCACCACCCTGCCCGCCCAGGCAGAACAAAGCCGATCATTGCGGCCGCCAATGCTCCCCATCCCAACACCTTGAAGTGAATCATCAGGCCCAGGTTCGAGCGGATCTGACATTCCCAGCGACTCGCCTCATCCACGCAGACACCCACCCACTGCGCATCTTCCATGAAGCCATAACGCGCGCCATAACTGGCGGCCAGCCATAACGGCAGCAAAACGAGCAGCAGAACCACGGGTAGATTGCGGGACATGAAGCACTCCAATAAGCAAAAACGGCGGCCAGCTTAATCGCCCGCTAGCCTTAAGCAAGCAATAACAACTGTTAACTGGTCATTCAATCGCTGCAAAGTGTATCGTCCAGCTACTATTACTTCGAATTAGGCCTGTTTGGTGCCGATGCTTGGCACTTTGGCGCAAATACAGTGGTCATAGCTGCGAACTTCATTCGGCACCTTTTCTAAGGGATCTAGTCATGCTCCGTTCCTTGCGCTTCGCCGCCTTGCTTGGCGGCCTAATCCTGAGTGCGTCCGCACTGGCGGTCGACATCGATGCCGCTGGTTATGGCTACCCCTTGACCAATCCGTTCGAGGCAACCATTGCCACGACGCCACCTGATCTGCGCCCCGAATTGCCGCTGGACGACGACATCGATCAATCGGATCACAGCATAACGTTGCGTCCGGAGCGCCAATTTGAGCTGCCGGACAACTTCTGGGCGGTCAAGAAGCTCACTTATCGCATCGCTACCCAGGACAAGGCCGCACCGCTGATCTTCCTGATCGCCGGCACGGGTGCGCGCTATGACAGCAGCCTGAATGAATACCTGAAAAAGCTTTACTACAAGGCTGGCTACCACGTGGTGCAACTGTCATCGCCCACCAGCTTTGACTTCATGAGTGCCGCATCGCGCTTTGCCACGCCAGGCATTACCAAGGATGACGCCGAAGACATGTATCGGGTGATGCAGGCGGTGCGGGCGCAACACCCGAAACTGCCGGTGACCGATTACTACCTGACGGGTTACAGCCTGGGCGCTCTGGACGCGGCATTCGTAGCGCACCTTGACGAAACTCGCCGCAGCTTCAACTTCAAGAAAGTCCTGCTGCTCAACCCCCCGGTCAATCTCTACACCTCAATCACCAATCTGGACAAGCTTGTGCAGACAGAGGTCAAGGGCATCACTAACAGCACCACTTTCTATGAGCTGGTACTGAACAAACTGACTCGTTACTTCCAGCAGAAGGGTTACATCGATCTCAACGATGCCCTGCTCTACGACTTCCAGCAGTCCAAGCAACACCTGACCAACGAACAGATGGCGATGTTGATCGGCACCTCGTTCCGCTTCTCGGCAGCCGATATCGCCTTCACCTCGGATCTGATCAATCGCCGCGGCCTCATCACGCCACCGAAAACTCCGATCACCGAAGGCACCAGCCTTACGCCGTATCTCAAGCGAGCGCTGCAGTGCGACTTTGACTGCTACATCACTGAACAGGTAATCCCGATGTGGCGCGCCCGCACCGATGGCGGCAGCCTGCTGCAACTGATCAACCAGGTGAGCTTGTATGCACTGGAGGATTACCTGCGCAACAGCCCGAAAATCGCCGTCATGCACAACGCCGACGACGTGATCCTGGGCCCGGGTGATCTTGGTTTCCTGCGCAAGACCTTCGGCGATCGCCTGACCGTTTATCCGCTGGGCGGCCACTGCGGCAACCTTAACTACCGCGTCAACAGCGACGCCATGCTGGAGTTCTTCCGTGGCTAAATACCTCCTGCTTATCGCCGCGTTACTCTGCGCAACCGCTGCCAATGCCGACAACAGCAAAGCCAACGCCCCGGTGGTCGTCGATAGCGACGGCTTCAAGGAACCGTTGAGCAAACTGAAATTCAACCCGGGCCTGGATCAGCGCGAATTCGAGCGATCCACGCTCAGTGCGTTGAACGTCTACGACCCGCTGGAAGAGTGGAACCGCCGCGTCTACCACTTCAACTACCGCTTCGACCAATGGGTGTTCCTGCCGGTGGTCGGTGGCTATCGCTACATAACGCCAAGCTTCCTGCGCACAGGTGTCAGCAATTTCTTCAATAACCTGGGTGACGTGCCGAACCTGCTCAACAGCCTGTTGCAGTTCAAAGGTCAGCGCTCAATGGAAATCACCGGACGCCTGTTGCTTAACACCACCATCGGTATCGCCGGCCTGTGGGACCCGGCCACCGCCATGGGCCTGCCGCGCCAGAACGAAGACTTCGGCCAGACCCTGGGTTTCTATGGCGTACCGGCTGGCGCTTATTTCGTGCTGCCGATCCTCGGCCCGTCGAACCTGCGTGACACAGGCGGGTTGGTGGTGGATTTCAGCGCAGAGAATGCGATCAACTTCCTCAACGTCGCCGAAGTCAGCTCCAACCATCCGGAAGTGTGGATTCTGCGTGGCGTCGACAAGCGCTATCAGACCAGCTTCCGCTATGGCCAGCTGAACTCGCCGTTCGAGTATGAGAAGGTTCGATACGTGTACACCGAGTCGCGCAAGTTGCAGATTGCGGAGTAATTGCAGTCACCAAAAATACCTGTGGGAGCGGGCTTGCTCGCGAATGCGGTGGATCAGTCAACATTGATGTCGACTGACACGGCCCATTCGCGAGCAAGTCGAAACGTCGCACCGCCGCTCCCACAGTTTTGATCGGTTGTAACCTTCAGCCCTTCAACGCTTTCCAGATTTTGCTGACAACGGTCACCGCTACCAACACCACTGCCCCCGCCAAGATCCCGGCCACCGCATTGAGCAGCGTCGGAACGATAAACCCGGCACCGCCCGCGCCTGCGCCAACACTCTCGATCCAGTGATGCACCACCGGCAAGCCGTGAACAAGAATCCCGCCACCCACCAGAAACATTGCTGCCGTACCAATTACCGACAAGCTTTTCATCATGTACGGTGCCGCCCGCAGAATCCCGCTCCCGATGCTTTTGGCCATCTGCCCCGGCTTTTGCGTCAGCCACAAACCCAGGTCATCGAGCTTGACGATACCCGCCACCAGGCCATAGACACCAATGGTCATGACGATAGCGATGCCTGATAGCACGATCACTTGCTGGGTCAGCGACGCGCCCGCCACCGTGCCAAGGGTGATGGCGATGATTTCCGCCGAAAGAATGAAGTCGGTACGAATCGCGCCCTTGATCTTGTCCTTTTCGAAGGCCACCAGGTCCACCGCCGGGTCTGCCACCGCCTCGGCCAGTTCAGCATGTTCGGCCTGATCCTGGGTCTCGCTGTGCAGAAATTTGTGGGCGAGCTTCTCGAATCCTTCGAAACACAGGTAAGCACCCCCGACCATCAACAACGGCGTAACCAGCCACGGGATGAACGCGCTGATGGCCAATGCCGAAGGCACCAGGATCAACTTGTTGATGAAGGAGCCCTTGGCCACAGCCCAAACCACGGGGATTTCCCTCTCGGCACGCACGCCACTGACCTGCTGGGCATTGAGCGCCAGATCATCGCCGAGCACGCCCGCAGTCTTTTTGGCGGCCATTTTGGTCATCAACGCCACATCGTCCAGAACCGCGGCGATGTCGTCGATCAGCACCAGCAAACTGCTTCCTGCCATGAATCGGGTTTCCTTCTTTAATGAATGCCGTGCAGCATAGCGCGGCCGTGCACCCCACGGAGCATTCTTGAGCGCCGCCAAAGGCCGGTGATACCATGCTCAACCGCCAGTACAGGCAAGGAACCCCCTGGTTTATGAGCACCATCCGCGAGCGCAACAAACAACTGATCCTGCGTGCCGCCAGTGAAGAATTTGCCGACAAGGGCTTTGCTGCGACCAAAACCAGTGACATCGCAGCCAAGGCCGGATTGCCCAAGCCCAACGTCTACTACTACTTCAGATCCAAGGAAAACCTCTATCGCGAGGTTCTTGAAAGCATCATCGAGCCGATCCTGCAGGCCTCGACGCCGTTCAACCCGGACGGTGTGCCCAGCGAAGTGTTGATCGGCTACATTCGCTCGAAAATCCGCATCTCCCGTGACTTGCCGTTTGCCTCCAAGGTATTCGCCAGCGAAATCATGCACGGTGCCCCACACCTGAGTGCCGACCTGGTTGAGCAGCTAAACGGCCAGGCCAAGCACAACATCGATTGCATCCAGACCTGGATCGACCGCGGCCAGATCGCCCCGATCGACCCCAACCACCTGATGTTCAGCATCTGGGCCGCAACCCAGACCTACGCCGATTTCGACTGGCAAATCACCGCCATCACCGGCAAGGAAAAGTTGGACGAAGCGGATTATGAAGCGGCTGCGCAGACGATTATCCGGTTGGTGCTCAAGGGGTGTGAGCCGGATAAGTGAGACCGAGGTGCCCTTATCGCTGGCGAGCCAGCTCCCACAGGATTGTGTGCTGAATTAAATTCTTTGAACGACACAAAACCTTGTGGGAGCTGGCTTGCCAGCGATGAAGGCAACTCGATTCAAAGTTGTTAAAGCCAAACTGCATCCCACAGTGGATAGTCGCCAAGCTTCTCTACCAGACCTGCCCGCAATGGGTTAGCCACCACATACCGCGCCAATCTCACCAAATCCTCTTCTCGCCGCAGTGCCCGGTCGTGATAGCCCTGTTGCCATAACGGTCCGGCCCTTTTACTGCAATGATTTACCTCTCGAGTAATCAGGGACTTGGTCTCGCGCATCAGCCTGCGCAGGGAACAGTTTTCCAGCTCGATCAACCAGTGAAAATGATCGGGCATGACGACCCAAGCCAAAGAGTTCGCCAATCCATGACTTTGCGCCCGACGAAATTGATCAACAACCAATCTGCCCAATGCAAAATTGGCAAAGATCGGTTGGCGATCAAGTGTATTGGTGGTCAGTAGATAGATTCGATTAGGTTCGGCATAGCGACCCGTTCGCAGGCGATGTGATGCAGGCAGGTCAGGCATTCCTTTGCCCCTTCATGATGTGTTCATCAGAAGGCTAGACCTCAGAGCCCCATTTTACTGGGTCGGTCTTTAATTTTGATGTGTCAGCAAGGCCGATATCGCTGGCAAGCCAGCTCCCACAAGGTTTTGTGTCGCTCACAGAATTTGAATTAAACACAAGACCCTGTGGGAGCTGGCTCGCCAGCGATGGCTTTCAATCAGGCGCTACAAAAATCAAGCCACCACCCCCGCATCCGCCCTCAACCCCAGCGCCTCGATCGCATTGATCGCGCATTGCTCATCGACATCCGACAGATCCCCGCTGATCCCCACCGCTCCCAGCACAATCCCGGCCTGATCACGAATCAGCACACCACCCGGTGCCGGCACGACGCTGCCCTGCCCCATGCTGTTGAGTGCAGCGATGAACGCTGGGCGTTGCTGGGCGTCCAGTGCCAGCAGGCGTGAGCCCTTGCCCAGGGCGATGGCACCCCAGGCTTTACCGATGGCGACTTGCGGGCGTATCAAGCTGGCGCCGTCTTCGCGCTGCAGGGTGATCAGATGCCCACCGGCATCCAGTACCGCGATGGTCAAGGGCGCAGCGCAAATGGCACGCCCCGCGTTAATGGCCTCGTTGACCAGGTTGACTGCGACTTTCAAGGTTAAAGCGCTCATGGTGCCGTCCTCATTTTGTTTTTCGGAAAGCCGTGGGGCTGCGCATTTTTGCCGCAGCCCGATGCAATAAATAGAACACAATGAGTTATTTTTTTGTATACAATAATTTTCGAAAAGCGCCACATGCGACGAAAAGCCACAGCACAAAGGGCTTTCGACGAATGAAACGACCGCTTGAGAAAATAAATTGACCTGCGTTGCTTGCCGTGAATACACTCGGCGCAAAGCCACTTGTATACAATTACAAAACGTAAAGAGGCACAAAACCATGAGCAAAATGAGAGCAATCGAAGCCGCCGTTCTGGTGATGCGCCGTGAAGGGGTTGATACCGCTTTTGGCATCCCGGGTGCCGCCATCAACCCGCTGTACTCCGCCCTGCAAAAGGTCGGCGGCATCGATCACGTCCTCGCTCGCCACGTTGAAGGCGCCTCGCACATGGCCGAGGGCTACACCCGCACCAAAGCCGGCAACATCGGCGTGTGCATCGGCACTTCCGGCCCTGCCGGTACCGACATGGTCACCGGGCTCTACAGCGCCTCGGCCGACTCGATTCCAATCCTCTGCATTACCGGCCAGGCACCCCGCGCCCGTCTGCACAAGGAAGACTTCCAGGCTGTCGACATCACCAGCATCGTCAAGCCTGTGACCAAGTGGGCAACCACTGTTCTCGAACCAGGCCAAGTGCCTTACGCGTTCCAGAAAGCTTTCTTTGAAATGCGCTCCGGCCGTCCAGGCCCAGTGCTGATCGACCTGCCGTTCGACGTTCAGATGGCTGAAATCGAATTCGATATCGACGCCTACCAGCCACTGCCATTGGCCAAGCCGAGCGCTACCCGGATTCAGGTGGAAAAAGCCCTGGCGATGCTGGATCAAGCCGAGCGCCCATTGCTGGTGGCCGGTGGTGGCATCATCAATGCCGACGCCAGCGATCTGTTGGTCGAGTTCGCCGAGCTGACCGGTATTCCGGTTATCCCGACCCTGATGGGCTGGGGCACCATCCCGGACGATCACCCGCTGATGGTCGGCATGGTTGGCTTGCAGACTTCACACCGCTACGGCAACGCGACCATGTTGAAGTCCGACGTGGTGCTGGGCATAGGTAACCGTTGGGCCAACCGTCACACCGGTTCGGTTGATGTCTACACCGAAGGCCGCAAGTTCATTCACGTCGACATCGAAGGCACTCAGATCGGCCGCGTGTTCACCCCGGACCTGGGCATCGTTTCCGACGCCG
The DNA here is from genome assembly GCF_050739655.1 of Pseudomonas sp. Lineage (GTDB taxonomy): Bacteria > Pseudomonadota > Gammaproteobacteria > Pseudomonadales > Pseudomonadaceae > Aquipseudomonas. The sequence continues at coordinate 6,993 of NZ_JBOIBY010000682.1, forward strand.
CTGCCGCGCTGACCGTGTTCATCGAAGTCGCTCGCGAATGGCAAGCCGCCGGCAAGCTGAAAAACCGCAGCGCCTGGCTGCAAGACTGCCAGCAGCGCAAATCCAGCCTGCAGCGCAAGACTCACTTCGACAACGTGCCGGTCAAGCCGCAGCGCGTTTATGAAGAGATGAACCAGGTGTTCGGCAAGGACACCTGCTACGTCAGCACCATCGGTCTGTCGCAGATTGCCGGCGCGCAGTTCCTGCACGTCTACAAGCCGCGTCACTGGATCAACTGCGGCCAGGCAGGCCCGTTGGGCTGGACCATTCCGGCAGCGCTGGGCGTGGTCAAGGCTGATCCGAACCGTAAAGTCGTGGCCCTGTCGGGGGACTATGACTTCCAGTTCATGATCGAAGAATTGGCGGTGGGTGCGCAGTTCAAGCTGCCGTACATCCACGTCGTGGTGAACAACTCGTACCTGGGTCTGATTCGTCAGGCGCAGCGCGGTTTCGAAATGGACTACTGCGTACAGCTGTCCTTCGACAACCTGAACGCTCCGGAACTCAACGGCTACGGTGTCGACCACGTTGCTGTTGCCGAAGGCCTGGGCTGCAAGGCACTGCGTGTGTTCGAACCGGCTGACATCGCCCCTGCCCTGCGCAAGGCCGAAGAGATGATCGAGGAGTTCAAGGTGCCGGTGATTGTCGAGATTATCCTGGAGCGCGTGACCAACATTTCCATGGGTACCGAGATTAACGCCGTCAACGAATTCGAAGACCTGGCGCTGGTTGGCAACGACGCACCGACTGCGATTTCGTTGCTCGATTAACTGCTGACAATGATCGTTCCCACGCTCTGCGTGGGAATGCAGCCCAGGACGCTCTGCGTCCCCAAAGCGTGGCGCAGAGCGCCACATGAGGCATTCCCACGCAGAGCGTAGGAACGATCCAATCTGTTTTAGGAGACCACCATGCCGCGTTTCGCAGCCAACCTGTCCATGCTGTTCACCGAACAGGACTTTCTCGCCCGTTTCGAAGCGGCCGCCAAGGCCGGCTTCAGTGGTGTCGAATACCTGTTCCCGTACGATTTCAGCTCTGCCGAAATCAAGGCCACGCTCGACGCCAACGGTCTGACCCAAGTGTTATTCAACCTGCCGGCCGGTGATTGGGCCAAGGGCGAGCGCGGTATCGCCTGCCTGCCGGACCGCGTTGAAGAGTTCCGCGCCGGTGTCGATCTGGCGATTGCCTACGCGCAAGTGCTGGGCAACACCCAGGTCAACTGCCTGGCCGGTATTCGTCCACAGGGCGTGGACGATGCCACCGTCGAAAAAACCTTCGTCGCCAACCTCAAGTACGCGGCCGACAAGCTGCAGGCGGCGGGCATCAAACTGGTGATGGAAGCGATCAACACCCGCGACATCCCAGGCTTCTACCTGAACAACACGGCGCAAGCCCTGTCGATTCGCGAGCAGGTGGGCAGCGCCAACCTGTTCCTGCAATACGACATCTACCACATGCAAATCATGGAGGGCGATCTGGCCCGCACCATGCAGTCGCACCTGGGCGAGATCAACCATATCCAGTTGGCCGACAACCCAGGGCGCAACGAACCGGGCACCGGTGAAATCAACTACCGCTTCCTGTTCGAACACCTGGATCGCATCGGTTATCAGGGTTGGGTTGGCTGCGAATACAAGCCACTGACCACCACCGAAGCGGGCCTGGGCTGGCTGAAAGCCCACAACGCGATCTGATCGAACAACACAAAACCCTGTGGGAGCGGGCTTGCCCGCGATGGCGGCAGCACACAAAACAAATAGGTTGCCTGACCCGCCGCCATCGCTGGCAAGCCAGCTCCCACAATGAATCTGCTGCATATCTAAGACTGCGTTGCAGCATCGAAATAAAACGAGGATTTTCTCATGGCTAAAATCGGATTTATCGGCACCGGCATCATGGGCCACCCAATGGCGGCGAACCTGCAGAAAGCCGGTCACAGCCTGTTCCTGTCGGCGCACCACGACGCCGCCCCTGCTGACCTGGTCGCCGCAGGCGCCGTCGCACTGGCGAACCCGAAAGAAGTCGCCCAGGAAGCCGAATTCATCATCGTCATGGTTCCGGATACCCCGCAGGTCGAGGATGTGCTGTTCCGCGCCGACGGCGTTGCAGCCGGTATCGGTAAAGGCAAAGTCGTGATCGACATGAGCTCGATCTCGCCGACAGCCACCAAGGCGTTCGCTGCCAAGGTCAACGAAAAAGGTGCCCAGTACCTCGACGCGCCAGTGTCTGGCGGTGAAGTTGGTGCCAAGGCTGCGACCTTGAGCATCATGGTCGGCGGCGATGCCGATGCCTTCGAACGCGCCTTGCCGCTGTTCCAGGCCATGGGCAAGAACATCACCCTGGTCGGTGGCAATGGCGACGGTCAAACCGCGAAAGTGGCGAACCAGATCATCGTTGCGCTGAACATCCAGGCCGTTGCCGAAGCCCTGCTGTTCGCTGCGAAAAACGGTGCCGATCCAGCCAAGGTGCGTGAGGCGCTGATGGGCGGTTTCGCCTCGTCGAAGATCCTCGAAGTGCACGGCGATCGCATGATCAAGGGCACTTTCGATCCAGGCTTCCGTATCAGCCTGCACCAGAAGGACCTGAACCTGGCCCTGCAAGGCGCCAAGGAACTGAACATCAACCTGCCAAACACCGCCAACGCCCAGCAAGTGTTCAGCACCTGCGCAGCCATCGGTGGCAGCAACTGGGACCACTCGGCGCTGATCAAGGGCCTGGAACACATGGCGAACTTCTCGATTCGCGACAAGAAGTAAGCCCTGCCCGAACCTGCCCCGATGATCGTTCCCACGCTCTGCGTGGGAATGCAGCCCGGGACGCTCCGCGTCCCATAGGCGGACGCAGAGCGTCCATTGAGGCATTCCCACGCGGAGCGTGGGAACGATCAACCTGCGTAAACAAAGAACAATAAGATTGGGAGCCCGCCATGTCGGTCGATCCGCAACAACTGCTGCGCGAGCTGTTTGCCACAGCCATCGATGCGGCCCATCCGCAGCAAGTCCTCGAAGCCCATCTGCCTGCCGATCGCACCGCTCGAGTGATCGTCATCGGCGCCGGTAAAGCGGCGGCCGCCATGGCTCAGGTGGTCGAGCGCTGCTGGCAGGGTGAAGTGTCCGGTCTTGTGGTGACGCGTTACGGTCACGGCGCCCCTTGCGAAAAAATCGAAGTGGTCGAAGCTGCTCACCCGGTACCCGATGCGGCCGGTCTGGCCGTCGCCAAGCGCGTGCTGGAACTGGTCAGCGGCCTGAGTGAGTCCGACCGCGTGATCTTCCTGCTCTCGGGTGGTGGCTCTGCCCTGCTCGCATTGCCCGCGGCCGGCATCACCCTGGCCGACAAGCAATCCATCAACAAATCCCTGCTCAAATCCGGCGCCACCATCGGCGAGATGAATTGCGTGCGCAAGCACCTCTCGGCGATCAAGGGCGGACGACTGGCCAAAGCCTGCTGGCCTGCCACTGTTTATACCTATGCGATTTCCGATGTGCCGGGCGACCTCGCTACGGTCATCGCCTCCGGCCCGACCGTGGCCGACCCGAGCACCAGCGCCGAAGCGCTGGCGATCCTCAAGCGCTACAACATCGACGTGCCAGCGTCCGTTCGTACCTGGCTGCAAAGCCCGGAATCGGAAACGGTCAAACCCGGCGATCCGAGCCTGGCCCGCAGCCATTTCCAGTTGATCGCACGCCCACAGCAATCCCTGGAAGCCGCCGCGGTGAAATGCCGTCAGGCCGGTTTCAGCCCGCTGATCCTCGGTGATCTGGAAGGCGAATCCCGGGAAGTGGCAAAAGTCCATGCCGGTATCGCACGTCAAATCGTCCTGCACGGCCAGCCACTGGCAGCGCCCTGCGTGATTCTTTCCGGCGGTGAAACCACAGTCACCGTGCGCGGCAATGGCCGTGGCGGTCGCAACGCCGAATTCCTGTTGAGCCTGACTGACAGCCTAAAAGGACTGCCCGGCGTCTACGCATTGGCCGGTGACACCGACGGTATCGACGGCTCGGAAGACAACGCCGGCGCCATCATGACGCCGGACAGCTACGCCCGCGCCGCCGCAAAGGGCTTGAGCGCCAGCGACGAGTTGGACAACAACAATGGCTATGGCTACTTCGAGGCGCTCGACGCGTTGATCGTCACCGAGCCGACCCGTACCAACGTCAACGACTTCCGCGCCATCCTGATCCTTGAGAGCACTAAACATGACGCCTGATAAAAAGGTCAAAATCCTCGCCACCCTTGGCCCGGCCATCGACGGGATCGATGACATCCGCGAGCTGGTGCAGGCCGGGGTCAATATCTTTCGCCTGAACTTCAGCCACGGCGATCACGCCGACCACGCCCAGCGCTTTCAGTGGATTCGGGAAGTCGAGCGTCAACTGAATTACCCGCTTGGCATTCTGATGGACCTGCAAGGCCCGAAACTGCGGGTCGGCAAGTTCGCCGAAGGCAAGGTGCAACTGGTGCGCGGTCAGGCTTTGCGCCTGGACCTAGATGCAACGCCGGGTGATGAGCGCCGGGTCAACCTGCCGCATCCGGAAATCATTGCAGCCCTGGAGCCAGGCATGGACCTGCTGCTCGATGACGGCAAACTGCGCCTGCGTGTGGTCACCAAATACGACGATGCCATCGACACCACGGTGCTCAATGGCGGCGAACTGTCGGACCGTAAAGGCGTGAACGTGCCGCAAGCGGTGCTCGACCTCAGCCCGTTGACCGCCAAGGATCGCCGAGACCTGAGCTTCGGCCTGGAACTGGGTGTTGACTGGGTGGCGCTGTCGTTTGTACAGCGTCCGGACGACATCCGCGAAGCCCGTGCACTGATCGGCGACCGAGCGTTTTTGATGGCCAAGATCGAGAAGCCATCGGCCGTGACCCAGCTGCGGGAAATCGCCGAATTGAGCGACGCGATCATGGTCGCCCGTGGCGACCTGGGCGTGGAAGTGCCTGCCGAGAGCGTGCCGCAGATTCAGAAAAACATCATCAGCACCTGCCGTCAGCTCGGTAAACCGGTGGTGGTGGCGACGCAGATGCTGGAGTCGATGCGCTTCTCACCGGCACCAACCCGCGCCGAGGTAACCGATGTTGCCAATGCCGTGGCCGAAGGTGCGGACGCGGTAATGCTGTCGGCGGAAACGGCCTCAGGTGAATACCCGCTGGAAGCCGTGCAGATGATGAGCAAGATCATCCGCCAGGTGGAAAACGGCCCGGATTATCAGACGCAACTGGACGTCAGCCGGCCAAAAGCCGAAGCGACGGTTTCCGATGCCATCAGCTGTGCGATCCGCCGTATCAGTAACGTGTTGCCGGTGGCGGTACTGGTGAACTACAGCGAGTCGGGCGCGTCGAGCCTGCGTGCAGCGCGGGAGCGGCCGACCGTACCGATCCTCAACCTGACGCCGAATCTGCAAACCGCTCGTCGCTTGACCGTGGCCTGGGGCGTGCATTCGGTGGTCAATGATCGGCTGCGTCAGGTCGATGAAGTCTGCTCGACAGCGCTGGAAATCGCCCAGGCCCAGGGCATGGCCGAGCGTGGAGATACGTTATTGATCACGGCGGGTGTGCCGTTTGGGCAGCCGGGATCGACTAACTCTTTGCGTATCGAGACGTTGATCTAGAACGCCATACCGGCCTCATCGCCAGCAGGCTGGCTCCCACTTTGGTTTTGTGTCGATCACACAATCAAGACTGAACAGAGATTCAGTGTGGGAGCCAGCCTGCTGGCGATGCCGGCAACTCGGTCCCACTGACTTTTTGAACTGCCATGCCTGCCAATCACTTCAACACCCACTGCCCCGACTGGGCCGAAGCCATGCTCAACGGCTTCAGCCAGATATTCCTCCAGCGCAATCCGCTGTGCGGCTTGCTGATTCTTTCGGCCATCCTGTTCACCGCCCCGGCCCTGCTCGGCGGCGCATTGCTTGGCGGTGTCGCCGGGCTGCTCACCGCGCAACGCCGTAACTACGCCAAGGCTGATCGTCAGGCCGGGCTGTACAGCTACAACGGCGTGCTGCTCGGGCTTTTGCTGAGCGTGTATTTCCCTTGGTCGGCGATGATGCCACCACTGATTCTGGCCGCCGGCGGCCTGAGCGCGATGATCACTCAGCAGTGGCTCAAACGCGCCCGACTCAGCCAATACCTGCCCGCCTACACTGCGCCATTCGTAGTGCTGAGCTGGTTGTTGCTGTGCTTCGCCACGCCCTCGACGGACGCACATTTGATCGAAGTCAGCCCGCTGAACATGTTCTTCGCACCACTCAAAGGCCTGGGCCAGGTGATGTTCCTCGGTCATCCATTGGCTGGTGCGATGATTGCAGCCGGCTTGTTGATCGCCGATCGCCGCGCATTCTGCTGGGCGTTGTTGGCGTCTGGCGCGGGCATGGGATGGAGCCTGCTGCACCACGATTTCTATACCGCACTGCTCGGCCTCGGCGGTTACAACGCCGTGCTTGCCGCCCTCGCCTTCAGCACGCAGCGCCAGCAGTGGTGGCTGCCACTGCTCGGCATCGCGTTCGCGCTGTTGCTGACGCCGATATTTGCAGCAATCGGCCTGCCCACGCTTACCGCGCCATTCATCCTCGGCTGCTGGGTGATCCGCAGTGCTGTGCAAATGCTCGGCAAGTCAACAGTCACCAGCGCGTCTTGCACTCACGGGGACAATCAACCTAGGCTGCGCTGATCTTCGTATCAGGCGTTATCCATGGACAGCAGCAAGCACTGGCGTGAACAGCTTTACGTCATGATTTTCCAGACCGACACCAAAGCTGGCAGGCGTTTTGACGGCATCTTGCTGTTGATCATCCTCGCCAGCCTGGTGATCGTGATGCTCGACAGCATCAACAGCGTTCATCGCAACTACGCCGGTTTGCTGGCCTATATCGAATGGGGCTTCACGGCGATCTTCCTGGGCGAGTACATCCTGCGCTTGTACTGCTCGCCCAAGCCTTTGCGCTACGCCTTCAGCTTTTACGGGCTGGTGGATCTGCTGGCCATCGTGCCTGGCATCATCGCGCTGTATTACAGCGACGCGCAGTACCTGCTGATCATCCGGGTCATCCGGATGCTGCGAATTTTCCGTGTGCTCAAGCTCAGCCCGTACCTCAAGCAAGCCAACTATCTGATGTCGGCGCTGCGCGGCAGCAAACAGAAGATCGTGGTATTCCTGGTCAGCGTCTGCACCCTGGTAACGGTGTTCGGCACGCTGATGTATGTAATCGAAGGCCCGGAACACGGTTTCACCAGCATTCCCAAAGGCATCTATTGGGCAATCGTGACCCTGACCACCGTGGGCTTCGGCGACATCGTGCCGAAGACACCATTGGGCCAAGTGATTTCATCGTTGGTGATGATCACTGGTTACTCGATCATCGCCGTGCCCACCGGGATTTTCACCGCCGAACTGGCCAACGCGATGCGCGGCGAACAGCTGCAACACGATTGCCCGGTGTGCCGCAAAAACAGCCACGAACACGGTGCCGCGTTCTGCTCTCGGTGTGGCAATGCACTGTTCAAAAAACTGGAATAAGCAAAGAGCTTTTTAATCTTTAAACGACTATGCGCGCCCGGCTATAGTCGCTGGCAAATTGCCTCGCTTTGAATAACAACTTCTCGAACAAGGAATTCGCAGTGAAAAAACTCTTTGGCGCCTCACTCCTGGCCGCCGGTCTGGCCCTGACCAGCATGGCTCAAGCCGCACCGACCCTGCTCAACGTGTCCTACGACGTGATGCGCGATTTCTACAAGGACTACAACACTGCGTTCCAGAAGCACTGGCAAGCCGAACACAACGAAAACATCACCCTGCAGATGTCTTTCGGCGGTTCCAGCAAACAGGCGCGCTCGGTCATCGACGGTCTGCCTGCTGACGTGATCACCATGAACATGGCCACCGACATCAACGCCCTGGCGGACAACGGCAAACTGGTCCCGGATAACTGGGTCACCCGCTTGCCGAACAACAGCGCGCCGTTCACCTCGGCCACTGTGTTCATCGTGCGTAAAGGCAACCCGAAAGCACTGAAAGACTGGCCGGACCTGCTCAAGGATGGCGTGCAAGTCATCGTGCCAAACCCTAAGACCTCGGGTAACGGCCGCTACACCTACCTTTCTGCCTGGGGCTATGTGCTGAAAAACGGCGGTGACGAGAACAAGGCGAAAGACTTCGTCGGCAAACTGTTCAAGCAAGCACCTGTGCTCGACACCGGTGGCCGTGCCGCAACAACCACATTCATGACCAACCAGATCGGCGACGTGCTGGTGACCTTCGAAAACGAAGCGGAAATGATCGCCCGCGAGTTTGGCCGCGACCAGTTCGAAGTCATCTACCCAAGTGTCTCTGCCGAAGCCGAACCACCGGTGTCGGTGGTCGACAAAACCGTCGACAAGAAAGGCACTCGCGCCGCCGCCGAGGAATACCTGAAGTACCTGTGGTCGCCAGAAGGCCAGGAAATCGCTGCCGCCAACTACCTGCGTCCGCGTGACCCGGCCGTACTGGCCAAGTACACCGACCGTTTCCCGAAAGTGGACTTCCTTTCGGTGGAAAAAACCTTCGGTGACTGGCGCACCGTACAGAAAACCCACTTCAATGATGGCGGGATTTTCGATCAGATTTACACCCAGTAAATCCAGCGAGAATAAAAAAGGCGACCTGAAGAGGTCGCCTTTTTTGTTGGTTGCCCCACTGTAGGAGCTGTCGCAGGCTGCGATCT
>NZ_JBOIBY010000683.1:0-5048 GCF_050739655.1 Pseudomonas sp.
TTTCGACTCGTCACAACCCTGAATTCACCATGTTGGAGTTCTACCAGGCCTACGCCGACTACGAAGACAACATGGACCTGACCGAAGAACTGTTCCGCGAACTGGCGCAGCTGGTTCTGGGCAGCACTGACGTGCCGTACGGCGACAAGGTATTCCACTTCGGCGAGCCGTTCGTGCGTCTGTCGGTGTTCGACTCGATCCTCAAGTACAACCCTGAGCTGACTGCCGATGACCTGAACGACATTGACAAGGCTCGTGCCATCGCCAAGAAGGCCGGCGCCAAGGTGCTGGGCTTTGAAGGCCTGGGCAAGCTGCAAGTGATGATTTTCGAAGAGCTGGTCGAGCACAAGCTGGAGCAGCCGCACTTCATCACCCAGTACCCGTTCGAAGTGTCGCCGCTGGCCCGTCGTAACGATGACAACCCGAACGTCACCGACCGTTTCGAGCTGTTCATCGGTGGCCGTGAAATCGCCAACGCCTATTCCGAGTTGAACGACGCGGAAGACCAGGCCGAGCGTTTCATGGCGCAGGTGGCCGACAAGGACGCCGGCGACGACGAAGCCATGCACTACGACGCCGACTTCGTTCGCGCGCTGGAGTACGGCATGCCGCCAACGGCGGGTGAGGGCATCGGCATCGACCGCCTGGTGATGTTGTTGACCAACTCACCGTCGATCCGCGACGTGATCCTGTTCCCGCACATGCGGCCGCAAGCGTAAACGTTTCAGTTAAAAAGCCGCCGAAATAGGCGGCTTTTTATTGCCTGTCTGGTACAAACGTATCAAATGGTTACTTTGAAGTGAGAGAGGAATTCCTGTCGTGAACGGTGCAATGGCTCAAGAAGGTGCAGCGGGTGTCGCCACTGCGGTCGCTGAAAGTGTTCAGTACCAGGGGCGCAAGGCCAGCCGACAGGGCAGCGAACAGCGTCGACAGGATATTCTCGATGCTGCGATGCGCATTGTCGTGCGTGATGGCGTGCGGGCCGTAAGGCACCGTGCGGTGGCCGCCGAGGCTGAAGTGCCCTTGTCGGCGACCACCTACTATTTCAAGGATATCGATGACCTGCTCACCGATACCTTCGCCCAGTACGTGGAACGCAGCGCGGCCTACATGGCCAAACTGTGGGTGAACAATGAAGGCTTGCTGCGGGAAATGATCGCCAGTGGCGACGGCAGTGCGCAGGCGCGTTCGAAACTGGCGGACGACATTGCGCGCTTGATGGCGGACTACGTTCATCGGCAACTGGTCACCCGTCGTGAACACTTGATGGCCGAGCAGGCGTTCCGTCAGGAAGCGCTGTTGAACCCGCGCCTGGCCCAGTTGGTGCGTTCGCATCAGCAAATCCTGTTGCAGGGCTCTTGCCAGCTCTTCAAGGTATTGGGTTCGCGCGAGCCACAACAGGATGCCAAAGTGTTGACGGCTATAATCGGACGGATGGAATATCAGGGCCTGCTCAACGAAGCCGAGCCGGTCGCCGAAGAGGAAATGCTCGGTATCCTGACGCGGTACATGCATTTGGTGTTGGCGTCGGTGTAGCGCGAACCCCTGTGTGTAGGCGCTGCCGCAGGCTGCGATCTTTTGACTTTGATTTTTTAAAAACAGGATCAAAAGATCGCAGCCTTCGGCAGCTCCTACGCATGAAAAGGCAGTGTGATCTTCAAAGGGAGTGTTGAATGAAAGCCTGGCGTGTCGTAGTGATCGCCTTGTCGTTCCTGCTGCTCAGCGGCTGCCTGGTCACCTTCAAGGAGCCGCTGCCCACGAGTGAGCCCGCGCCCAAAGGGTTGCTCGGCAAATGGACCAGTACCAACGCCTGGGGTGAACCGGTGAATCTGGAACTGACCCGCGTCGGCGACAATCGCTATCAGGCGGTCAGCTACTTCCGGGACAAACCCAGGGAGCGCGAAGCTTATCCTTTCACCGTGTCGCGCCACGGCGATCGTTGGTATCTCTCCTCGAAAGTCCCGGCGCAGTTCGGCGGCAATTACACCATCGGCGGCTTTGAACTCACCGACGAGCATGAGCTGGTGGTGTACAACCTCGACCTTGAGCAAATCAAGCAGGCTGTGGGGCACAATGCCCTGAGCGGCGAAGGCTTCCAGACTGATGACGGCGATGGCGTGTTGATCAACAACCAAAGCGACCAGGTGTCCGCTTACCTGGATGACCCGGCCAATTCCGATGTGTTCGTCGAAGTGGCGCGTTTCCAGCGTCAGGCCAAAGCCAAATAAAAGTCGGGCATATAACAGTTTTTTCAGGAGTTTCGGGTGGACGATTACCAGCAGTCGATACGCATTTTGTCCGATCGCATTGTGCTGGCGCAGACGCCAATCCGCGTTCTCGATGCCGTCAAATGGGACGAAAATATTCGCAAGGGTTTCCTCAAGGCCAAGGGCAAGGAAATGCCCGCTGTGGACCGCGACTACTATCTGAATCGGCCACTGGCGTTCGATTCCAGCAAAGTGAAGCTGGAGTTCCAGAACATCGAGCGCGACATCACCCGTCAGCTTGGCCAGTTCAACCCGGTTGGCCAGATCATGCGTCGCATGTGCAAGGAATACCGCATGGTGGTGCGCATGCTCGAAGCACGCGGCACCGAGGATTTCGGCCTGATTTCCCAAGAGTTGTATGGCGCTGCTTCCGACGCGTTCCACGCCGGCGACCCGACCCTGTCCGACCTGGGCATGATGTTGTCCGAGTACCTGAACAACATCGACGGTCGTGGCGACCTCAAGGATGAGCCGAAGACGTTGACGGCCAAGGACGCTGTCAGCCTGTTGCAACACCGCTTGAACAGGGTGTTCGGCGAGGCCGAGGAAACCATCCGCGTATTCGAGTCCGACGGTATCGTCGCCGATGCGGCGGCGGGTGCCGACTACATCAAGATCCGCACCGACGCGATGTTCAATGAGCGCGACGTTCGCGCCCTGGAAGTCCACGAAGGGCTGGTGCACGTCGGCACCACCCTCAACGGTCTGAACCAGCCGATCTGCACCTTCCTCGCCAAGGGTCCGCCCTCGTCGACGGTGACCCAGGAAGGCCTGGCGATCCTGATGGAAATCATCACCTTCGCCTCTTACCCCAGTCGCCTGCGCAAACTGACCAACCGCACCCGAGCCATTCACATGGTGGAGGAGGGCGCGGACTTCCTGCAGGTGTTCGAGTTCTTCCGCGAGCAAGGTTTCGAGATGCCCGAAAGCTACAGCAACGCCAGCCGCGTTTTCCGTGGCTCGGTGCCGACAGGTCTGCCATTTACCAAAGACTTGTCCTACCTCAAGGGCTTCATCATGATTTACAACTACATTCAACTGGCCGTGCGCAAAGGCAAGTTGGAGCAGATACCGCTGCTGTTTTGCGGCAAGACCACTCTGGAAGACATGCGTACTTTGCGCCAGTTGGTGGACGAAGGACTGGTGGTGCCGCCCAAGTACTTGCCGGAGCAGTTCCGCGACTTGAACGCGTTGTCGGCCTGGATGTGCTTCTCCAACTTCCTCAACCACTTGAGCCTGGACCGGATCGAGGCGGATTACTCCAATATTTTGTGAACAACCGATCTCTTGTGGGAGCGGGCTTGCCCGCGATGGCGGCTTAACATTCAACTTTAATGTTGCCTTACACACCGCTATCGCGGGCAAGCCCGCTCCCACAGGTACTTTGTTTTCCACTGGACCGTGTTTCAACCATCTTTTGCGAGGTTTCAACGGATGAGAATCCTCGGCATCGTCTGCCTCCTCCTGGCCCTGAGCGGTTGCAGTTCGTTCCTGTTCTACCCCGAACCCGGCCAGATGTTCACTCCGGCAAAAGCCAAGCTCGAATACCGCGACGTCACCCTGACCACCGCTGACGGCCTCAAGCTGAACGCCTGGTGGTTACCGGCGAAAAAGGGCGTCGAGGTCAAGGGCACGGTGCTGCACCTGCATGGCAACGGCGGCAACCTGCCGATGCACCTGGGCGGCAGTTACTGGTTGCCGGAGCACGGCTATCAAGTGTTGCTGGTGGACTATCGCGGTTATGGCCTGTCCGAAGGCAAGCCAGAGTTGCCCGAAATTTATCAAGACATAGACGCCGCGTTCAAATGGCTCGACGAGGCGCCCGAGGTCAAGGGCAAGCCGCTGATCCTGCTTGGCCAGAGCCTCGGCGGGTCATTGGCGGTTCATTATCTGGCTCAACACCCCGAGCGGGAAAAACAGCTCAAGGCTTTGGTGCTCGACGGCGTGCCCGCCAGCTACCGCAGCGTCGGTCAATTTGCCCTGAGTCATTCATGGCTGTTGTGGGCGTTTCAGGTGCCGTTGTCCTGGCTGGTGCCGGACGGCGACAGTGCGATCAACTCCATGCCCCAACTCAAGTCCGTGCCGAAACTGATCTACCACAGCATCGACGATCCGATCGTGCCTCTTTCCAACGGCATCCGTCTGTATCAAGCTGCGCCGCCGCCGCGGGTACTGCAACTGACCCGTGGCGGTCATGTGCAGACGTTCGGCGACCCGGTCTGGCGCAAAGTCATGCTGCGTTATCTTGACGACCCGCAGCATTTCAACGGCCTGCGCCGCCTGGGCGAGATCCCGAATTACCCGGCACCACCGAATTCAGAAGATGAACCATCAGAGAGTCCGCAATGAGTGAAGAACGTAACGCCATCCCGCTGATCATCACCGGTATCTGCAGCATCCTCGGCACCGTCGGCGCACTGTGGTGGTATGGCTACCTGCATTTCGCCAAACCAGAGGATGCGTTGCTGCTCAACGAATTCACCATGCTGAAAACCGTGCCGGGCGAAGACTACAAAGTCTCCCTGGAGCCGGCAGCGCAAGTGGCGCAGTGCATCGATGGCGTGCTGGTGCTGTTCGACACTGAACAGAAAGGCCTGACGGGCGTACTGATCAACGACCGCAAGAAAGCCGTGCGTTGCATGGGGCAGGAAACGCCGCAGAAGCTCGAGCAATAAACTGATTTTCGCAGGCAACACAGAACCAATGTGGGAGCCAGCCTGCTGGCGATAGCGATTGAACATTCAACATTGATGTTGACTGATACACCGCTATCGCCAGCAG
>NZ_JBOIBY010000684.1:0-10826 GCF_050739655.1 Pseudomonas sp.
GGACAAGGGAGCTGTGCCATTCGGCCTCTCCAAATTTGCGGTCGCCGCAAATTTGGGCTCTCTGTTGGGTGCTGCCGGACAAGGGAGCTGTGCCATTCGGCCTCTCCAAATTCGCGGCCGCCGCAAATTTTGGCTCTCTGTTGGGTGCTGCCGGACAATGGAGCTGTGCCATTCGGCCTGGCCAAATTTGCGGCCGCCGCAAATTTGGGCTCTCTGCTCGATGCTGCCAAGCAATGGAGCCGTGCCATCTGGCCTCTCCAAATTTGCGGCCGCCGCAAATTTGGACGCTGAGCCCGGAGCTACCTAGCCTTCGACGCATGCGGTTTCGCCTTTCCAAGATGCGGTCGCCACGTATTTGAGGATTTCCTTCGTCGCTACCCGGCAATCGAGTTGTGAGATCCATTGCTCCCAAGTGTGCCGCCGCCGGAATCTTGATCGCGCGGGCGGCTTCCTTGCAGCCGCAGACCAGCCACGCGCATTCGATGAATCTTTGGCTCAGCGGCAGATAGCTCTGAGAGGCAGATCAGGATCGACAAGTAACCGTGGCCAACGAGAGAGGTGCAGTCGAGACGGGCGCTCCCCTCGCCAGGTCGCGCACAAAGGGGGCTAATCGCGCGGAGGACTACAGTGACCGCACGTTGGAGGCTGCGCGTGAGCGAGCATTGCGTACAAAATGCCAACCAACTGGACACCCGTAACCAGACCAACTGGACAGCGGCGCCAAATGAACTGGACAGCAGCGCCAGACTGAACGCCGCAGCCGGACTGAACAGTTCGAGCGTTTGACCCTCTCGGGTATTTGGACGCGATGGTGTGAGTCATTGCCTCTGACGATCTTGCGAGTTCGCCGTAGCTGCCCATGGCATTACGGGTTAGCGGCCATTTGTCGGCTTTGACCCATTGCAGAGGCCATCTCGTTCTCTCTACCGCCGATCGGCGCGCGCGCCCGCAAGCTGGGCAAACTAGTGCAGGCGTTGATACTGCTGAGTATGCGGTTGCTGGGCCAGGTGCCTTGATCCTCAGCGGAACACGGATTGGGTGCTTGGCAGGCAAGAGAGAGTTCGGGAAGTGGATTACCATCAGTAGGCCGAGTTAACCTGTCGGGGCACCCAGAGCCAGCCCCCTTATGGACAAGACCCAATACATGGAATCGACACTCACAAATCAGCCTCGGAAAGGCGAGTTCTTCAAGCTGCGGCCGGACGCCACTCGTGGGGGTAAGGGCCATGGTGTGGTCTTTGAGAACGAAGACGCCTTACTTACCCCCCCCAGACTCATTCTGTTGCCCAAGACCGGTGGCTTCCCACCGCTGCGCGAAACCCCGCGCTTGGTCTATCACCCTCGCGAAGGTGTACTTCCCCAGGATCTGGAAGGCGGGATGAGTGGCTATTGGCTGGTCTCCGAGCGCCTGCGTCAGGTGATGGAAGCGGTTGACCCCGATGCGTTCGTTTTCGCCGATACCGACTATCGCTTGGCCGACGGTTCAAAGGGGCCCACCTACTACCTCTGCGATGTGGTGCGTACGTTGGACGCCTTGGATGAGGATGCCTCCCAGCTCAACATCGTGATTAGTGACGATTATGAGGCAGGCAAGTACTACCTTCTTACAGGTGACGTCCGGTTGGCCTTTAAGCAACAGGTGCTGGGTTCCGCCCACGTGTTCAGGGTTCCTTTCAATGGGGGGGTCTTCTGCGACCGCAGATTCAAGGATGCCGTAGAGGCTGCCGGCATCGTCACGCCCAGGAAATCCAACGGGCTCTGGTTTGAAGACGTTGTGAACTGCTGAGCCGGCAGCATCAGCGACAGGGAAGGAACCTGACCATGCCCAACTACCGTACGCACCTCCAGGATCACCATGCGATCGAGCAGCAGACACTGAGGACCAGCCCACTGCTTGCCAGGCTGCAGAAGGCGGGAACGTTCGACATCCACGCCGCAGAGAACCGCCTGTTCCTACCCGCCGACCCTCGGCTTGCGCATGCTATAGGCGTCACTCCCCACAGCGGTGGCCCGCTTCGCGCGTATCAAGAGGGTATGTTGGATCGCTTGGATGCGCTGCAGGAATCCCGCGATGGGCAGGCCGCCTTGGAGGGTGATCCGTCAGCGATAGATCGGATTACCAAGCGCGTGGAGCAGCTTCGCGACACTGTCAAGGTGGGACTGGTCAATGGCGACCTGAACACCAACACCCCCTTGGGCCAAACCCCAGCAGCGACTACCCAAAGGGTCCGGTACTTCTTCGACAATATCCCCACCTACTTCCAGGCCCACGCTCAGCAGATTGAGGCCTTGAAGGGCTTCCATGGCGTGGACCATGGCTGGGGTGCCATCGTGCATACCGAATCGCGCATTGTGACCATGCTCAACAAGATCGACGTGGACAGCACGCCGATGATCCGTGGCGGCGACGTCCCGCTGCAACGCAGTGGGCTGTCACTTGCAATCGCCAATGCCCACCACGACGGTCGGGTGGTCCTGTCCGAACCGGGCATTCGCCGCGTCGAGCTGGTATTGGGCGAGGAGTCCGGCTATCGGATCCGCGTTCCTCCCAGCCAGCAGGGTGCGGTGTCGCTCCAACTGCTGATGGGCGAAGCGTCGGCCCGAACCCTTGTCCGCTCGGGCGGCCTGCTGGCCACTGGCGCCGATGCCATCTTGACGGCTCACCGCACTGCCGAACTGCTGGAACAAGGCAATACCGCCGCTGCGCAGTCGGAGTTCAACCACGCTGTCGCGCGAAATGTCGGCGGATGGGGTGGCGGTGCCGCCATGTCCTTGGCGCTGGGCGGCAGCGGGTTTGTGCCCGCAGCCGTAGTAGCCGCCGATGCCCTGTTGTTGAGCAAGGCATTCGAGAAGGGTGCCGACCTGATGGACAATCGTGCCGTCTACCACCAGACCGACACGTCGGGCGTGAAGTGGGAGTTCAGCGGCCAACGCTGGGAACGCCAGGCGTCCTTTGACCTCACGGCGGATGGGCTTAGGAACCCAACCCGTGAACGTGTGACAGCCAGTTATGAGAAGTCACAGGAATTGGGCGCCATGGCCAGCGCAGTGGCGGTGGGTCTGGCACTCGGCAAGGTCCCGCCGCCGCAGGATCCTTTCACGATTCCTGCCCAGGCCAGCGATCAGCGCGGGCTGGACAACCAGGACTGGCACCGCAATGCAGATACGTCAGCGTGGGAGCGCCAGGTAAAAACCGGCGTGTCCGGTGCCAACGATCGAGGCACCTATGAGACCCAGACTGCAACACCCGTGCGCGCCCAGCAACTCAACCAGGAGGCGCTGGGCCGCATCGAGACGAATATCGCCACCGGGCGGGAGGCAATTGCGGCAGCGTACCTGGAGAACCATGCCGCACAGCGGGCGCAGCATCACGGTGTAGGCGTTCCGGCAGCAGTGTTGTCAGCTCAGGGCAGGCCCGATGCCGTGCTTGGCTCAGACAAGCAGCTCTACCGGCGCGATGAAGCCGGGCAGTGGTCCGGGCGGGACGGGCTCGCCAGCGGGAACCTGGCGATGGAGCTGGAACTAACCAGCCAGATGCGCCAACCCTCGCTGGAACGCTCACAACACGAGCTGGCGGCCATTGAAGCGCTTCCTGCGCCCAGTGCTGCCCAAGTCGAGAAGAACGAACTGCTGCACCGCTACCGCAGTGCAGGCATCGACCTGAACGTGAACCCATACACCCAGCAGGCCATCGGGCTGGCGGTGCAACGGACGCGGGAGGCCAACGGCATCACCGGCCACACGATGCAGCAGCTCAAGCCCGATGGAATGGACACGCGTGGTTACGACAGTCCGATTGTTCACTACCAGGCTGGGCCCGACAGGATTGTCCGCCAGGTCGCAGTGACCAGCAGCGAAGAGCTGCAGCAGGCGTTGAAGGAGGTCCAGGCACGGAGACCGGACTCCCCTGCTCCGGATCTGCCGCAAAGGCGCGTACACGTTCCGCAGATAGATGAGTCCCAAGCGGCGCAACCAGCAATCGAGGTGCGGTCGCATGGCGAACATCTGGCACCCTACGCAGCGCGGCCAGTACCGACTGTCGACGGTTCAGCCCAGCCTGCTGCGCACCGCGCACCTGAGCCGATTACACCCATGCAGGCCGGTCATCCCGACCATGCGCTTTACCAGCAGATACGTGAGCATGTAACAGCGCTGGATGCCAAGCACGGGCGCAGCTTCGATGGCACCAGCGAGCGGATGACAGCCAGCCTGCTGGTGCTGGCAAAGGGCAACGGGCTGGACCGTGTTGACCATGTGTTGTTGAGCAATGCCACCCCTGAGAAGAGCGCGGCGCACCATGTGTTCGTTGTACAGGGCGAGCCTAGCAACCCCGCGCACCAGCGTGCGCATATGCCCACCGAGCAGGCCGCACAGACGCCGGTTGAAGCGTCGCTGCAGCAGTTCGAGGTGGTGAGCCAGGAACAGCAGCAGCGGATTCAGGCGCAGCAGCTGGAGCAGCAACTGCAGAATGAGCGCGAGCAGCAGGGGCAGGCGCGCGGCATGAGCATGGGCTGAGATCCGGGGACGGGCGTGTTGGTTCCGGCTTTGGTTAAAGTCCCGCGCGGCCCAAACCGCACTCAGGCACGGGCCGCGCCCATGCGCTCGGCCACTTCATGGGGCCGGTCCCATTGGGAGGTGGTGTCCAGTATGGTGCCGCTGTCCAGTTCATTTGGTGGCACCGTCCAGTTTGTTTGGTGCCAGTGTCCAGTTCATTTGGCGACGGTGTCCAATTGCTTGGCTGTATGTACATTGCGACCGCCTCGGCAGTTTCCCGCCCGCAGGGCGGCGCGGATCGAGGTTGCCTGGCTCAGGCCGTGATTCTTGTCCCTGCTATTCGACTTTCCTCTGTCCCTCATGAATTGCAGCTACCGCAGCCTTCGGCTCCACCTATGCAACTCGCCCGCCCTGAGGTTTGCGGACGTCGCAGCTTCCCAGCTGGCTCTGTCGTTTTGTCCCGGCTCAGATCGCCGTATCGTGGGTGGCCGAGTGGAGGTGGGGCATACGAGCGAAGAGCGACACCATCAACCAAAGCGAAAGATAGTGGAACATAAAGGGTGGGATGCGAGGGACCGCATTTGGCGCGTTAACGTATTGATACTATTACAAAAGTACCGCATCCCACTGAGCCGGTTCCGCATCCCATTTGCATCCCAAGCTCAGACGCCGTCGGGCATCCCAAATTTGCGGCCGCCGCAAATTTACTGCCCCCGGAGTCGGAAGGGCACGTACGCTTTTCACCGGAGTCGCGCGTCCTGCGCGCCGCATGGCTCCCGGGTGGGCTGCATGGCATTTGCGGCTTGAGTAGCTGGGTTCCGAGGCATAGCGCCGGATAGGCCCGACGGACTAACGTAAGAAGGGTTCCGTCCCTATCAGACCGGAGGGCTAACGCACCGCGACCCACCATCCAAACTCTTGCCCCCCCCCTTGGGTATGAGTGTGATGCAGGGGCGCGATCGACCAGCACTGAGATGCGCTCGTCCAGGCAGCCGCAAAGCGATGTCGTGTGCAGGCCATAAGCGCAATACTTGAGCGCACAGATGACGTCTGTGGCACGTGCTGACGGCGGCGGCGGCGGGGCGCGCAGCGCCAAGGTTAAGACTGTACAATCAGTGCAGAGGAGCACCCATGGCATTCGTTACCCCACTTAGATACCCAGGCGGAAAGGGGCGACTAGGCCACTGGCTTGGGGAGGTAATTTCGCACAACGACTTGCGAGATGGATGCTACGTTGAGCCCTATGCAGGAGGGGCTGGAGCCGCAGCCTTCCTTCTCAAGGAGAAGCTCGTTGAGCGCATCCACATTAACGACTTGGACCCTCTTATATTCGCGTTCTGGCGCGCAGTCTTTAATCAGACTAAAAGTCTAGCGAGCATGGTGCTTTGTGCCGAGGTGACTCTTGCAGCTAGGGAGAGGGCCAAAGAGACGGTTCGTAACGCAGCTTGTGCATCACAGATTGAGTTGGCATTTGCCACCTTCATGCTCAATAGAACCAGCCGATCTGGAATTCTTAGTGGCGGCCCGATAGGCGGGCGTAAGCAAGATGGAAAGTACAAGGTGGATGCTCGTTTCAATGCTGAAGGACTCGCTAGCCGTATCGAGGCCCTTGGTGCTCTACGCAAACGCGTCACGGTTACGAACTGCGATGCCTCGGACCTACTTGGGTCGATCTCCAAGGTAAAGGGCAATTTTGTATATTGCGACCCTCCCTATTACGAGAAAGGGCACCAGCTTTACAAGAGTCACTATAGTTCCGCCGACCATGCTGGCGTCGCATCGTTAATGCTGGATATGAAATGCCCGTGGCTCGTTACATACGATGATCGTCCAGAGATCTCTGAGCTGTATGTCGGCGCCAGCTGCCTACGATTCGGGTTGCATTACTCGACGCATCTAATGCGTCCCAAGGCTCAAGAGCTGATGTTCTACGGCAACCTCAATCTGCCGCGGGCGCCGTATCTTCATCGTTAGCTGGGTCGGCTTTGGCTTTCTCAAAGAGATCCATCTGGATGGCATTGTTCGCGAGCTTGAAGCGCACCCTCAGCTCCGCGCCTGATCGGCTAACTTCAGCCTCAAGCCGCATTGGATGACTCTCGCCTGACAGGGTCTGGAGATCAAAAACGCCCCGAGAGAATCGGTAGTCCTGCTGAACAATGGGGAAGGCGAAGGTCACGATTCGCTCCTCTTGGGGCCCTTGCGTACGGCGATCTACATTGATTGCTCGGATCGTCGTCGGCAAGGTGGGTATTACGGAGGGTTCCAGCGGCGGAAAGCGCTCCGTTGAATTGCCCAGGAGCGCTCCGGCCATAGGGGGAGCGAGGCTCGTCTCCCTCAGTACGATGCCCTGTGAAAACCCGCCTCTCTTTTCGGCCTTCGCCTGTCGAATGCGCTCAATTTCGCTTCGCTTTACGCCAAGCGTATCTTCGATTGCTTTGACTACCTCGAGGACGTCCGCCAGTTCCTCGGAAATGGCTTCCAGGCTCTTGGCATCCACGACCTCGAGTGACTCTTCCACGAGCTTCTGCCGAAGCCCCTGAAGGAGTACATCACCCTCCACTCTCGCAACATCCGTGCGCTCGCCTCGCGAGGCAATTAGGTCGGGAATTTTGTCCCTGACGATCTTGTTGAACTCTAGGCGTTCGTCAGTTGTCGCAAAGTCGTCCACACAAACGACGTCGCAATTATGGCGGCGTAGCGTGTAGTACACATGCGACAAAACTCCACCGCGCAACTCCACCACGTAGCCTCGGTTTTTGGCCAAAACGGCGAGCCTGTCGATGAATCCACGGTCTCTGACAATCTCGCTGGACTCTGGCTTCACCGCTACGCGCTTGTAGTTGGCGGCACCATTGGCGTCAGCTTCTAGGGTCTGGAGGTCCAATGCATTGGCGACCGTAAAGGTCGAGCCGATTCTCTCAGTCTTGCCGAGTGGTCTCTCGGCAGGAAGCTCTACGTTCCAGACGTCGTGCCACCAAGGGAGTACTGAATCGCTAGACGATCCAGCCAGACCTACAAACCACATCACAACGGCCGGCGACCCCTCATTCTCAGCGATCAGCCGAGTGGTATTAGCAATCTCCTTGAGCGCCTCGTCTGAGGCGATGCTTGGGCTCCAATCAGCAGGTGGCGCAACTTTGTGGACGATCCATGATCCAGCGTGGTCGGGCGCGATGAACTGGTCTTTGTACCTAATTCGGCGAGATATGCCTTGAATTCCGGCTAGGTCCCCCTTGTCCGCGCCAACTCTCGCGACGTCAACGTCGAAGACATCGTGAGAGTAGTAATAGATCCCCTCCGGAATTCCCCACAAGGATTCAATCCTTACCCGCCGCTTTTCAGGTTCTGCGAGTGCCCATGCGGAAGCCACGGCCGGCAAGAAGTGATGGCCAATGAGTGCGAGCTCGGAAGCTTCGCATGGGATCTCTGCGAGAGCCTCCGATAGCGCACTCCTTAACCATTCGGTTGCCTTTGGCTCGTCGCGCAGCTCGTCGCTGCGTGGAAGCATTTCTCTCTTCTCGTTAGGGATACTTTTCCCGTCAGTCCTCAGAATCAGCGGCCCTTTCGTCAGCATGACGAGATCGGCTCGCAGCGATCCTGGAATGTCAGCGCCGTTCTGGATTGAATCAAGCAGATGGTGGTCATCAAGAACGTAGAACGGAGGCAATTCGTAGCCTAGTTGTACATACAAAGATGCGTTCTTCAGCTTGCGATACGCCTCGAAGTCGGACGGAGTGGCTCTTCGAAAGTGAACAAGGCCTTGGAGCGCGTTAGAGTCGAATGCGGCGGGCAGCTTGACGAGTTCCTTTGGTTTCACCCCGTCTGCGTCTAGAGCATCTTCACACTGAACCACCCAAAGCTGTCCGCCATCCCACACCCACTCCATATGGAGGCGTCTCGGGCCCGCCCAGGCGGCTACTTCGCGAAGAGTGCGAAAGATCTGCGCGCGGAGGGTGCAGTGCAAGCTTGAGCCCCGGCCCCCGGTGCTACGCCAGTTCCGAACCGCCACAGGATGAGATTCAGCTTCATGTCCTTGCGATGGTTCGATCTCTGCAAGCCAGTCGCGAGCGACACGCGACACCCTGCGCTCGTTTGAGAGGTGGCCCTTGGCTCGCGTCGGGACACGTCGCTGGACCAGAGCGTGAATGCTCTGCCTCGAAGCCCCTTCTATGTCAGCCATCTTTGCTCGCATTTCTGAGAGGATGCGGGGCACTTCTCGCAGCGTTGATTGACTACTTATCAGGGAGCCACGCTGTTCAATGCCCTCCAAGCTGCCGCTTGAGCGGACGTAGACGGGCTCATCAAGCTGCATGCCGGCAAGCGCAGCGGCTTTGGCAAGTGTCTCGCTACTCAGTTGAGCGTCGGCAGCGATACAAAAGAAGTCGGGAACCCAGCTCTGAGGAACCCCTAGCAACCCGTGCGCCTTCGCTCCGACCTGCTCGCTAGTCAGTTCGGTTGCGCGCTTGCGTTCTACACCATCAGCCGTGATGCAGACGATTTCCGTTCGATAAGTGAATTCCATGCGGAGCTCTACTGCTTGCGCGGCTTCTTGAGAGGATGCCCAAACAAGGTTTCGGCGACCTCCTGCATCTTCCTAGAAGCGCTGTCGGCGAAGTATCCAACAATGAAGCCGAGTGCGACAAATGATGACCCGGACGCGGACTGGTTGGTCGCGAAGCCGAACAATCCGGCGTCAGTGAGCGCGCCAATCGCGAGGGCCAGGCCGGACGAAAGGATTGGTGACGTGTATCTCCAAAGGGCCCGATCTTCATTCCAGTAACCGCGAGCGACGACCTTGTACAGATACTTGAGCGCGAACAACGCGCCACCGAGCAGGCCGGAGAACGCCAAATACAGATAACGCCTCAACGTAAGTGGGTCGCACATGACGCAACCCGAAGATGCGTACGCGGCTAGCAGGCCGTGCCATGCAATAAAAAGGCCTGCAATCGAGGCGAATACAACGGCAACCGTGTAGTACGTTTCTCGGCGTATCTGTCCCTGTGCTCGCGGAGATGGATAGCGAGTCTCCCAAGCAAGAAACTTGCGCTCGTCATCATTGAGAATCTCATCTTCCGGACCAGGCGCCACCGACTGATCTTTGGCGCGCTGGACCTTGGCGCTGATCCTCTGGGCGGGCAGCGGCTTGCGCGTGCGCAGCACAGCGCGATGAAGGCTCAATCGTGTCCGGATGCCCGCCCTCCGTGGCGAGCGCACTCAGGCGACCTCTTGGTAGGGTTCAGTAAGGCCATGCATAACGTGGGCGCTTCGCAATGACTGGGCAGTGCAAGGGTCCTCGCGGTAGTTGTGCGATCCCGTTTTGCCCACTGCCTTAGCGAGTACTTGGCGGAAAAACTGCGAACGTCCCTGGCTAAGCAATGCTAGCTTCCCCGTGGACTCTCTCCCGCGGAACTCATTGGCCACGAAAAGGTATTCGCTACCAAGGCTCGCGTTAGGTAGGTCGCTACACTTGACGGTCTTCCATTCGAGGCTGACATCAAATTGCGCTGCAAGACTCTCAAGATCACCAGCAAAGGGAACGACATGCAGATGCGCGTGCGCAGTTCCGCAACTCGTGTCGGAGTCTTCAGATGTAGTGCCATGTTCAAAGACGCATGACGGCCCGAACTTTGCTTCGACAAGGGAGATCACTCCGCGCGTGAACGCCACAAAGTCATCCCGATCGTAATCCACAGTAAGGTTCAACCTGTGGCTGCGAGGTACGATTAGGGACCACCCTGGGATGAAACCTCCCACGGAAGTGATGGCAGCGTAGTGCGCGCTAGTCAGCCAAGGAGTATCGAGCGCATTCGTCTGGGCGCCCAGCGCTCCACTGACTATGCCGCAGAAGCGGCATCCGCCACTGCTGAGCAGGCTGTTCGACATTTCTTTCTCCAAGTGCAGCCTTAAGAATAGCCCCTTATAGAGGGTCGTCAATGGCTCGCATCCGCCTGGGTCACTTAAGCCCTATCCACGGTAGCTGCGGTCACCGACCGTTTGCCGCTAGCGTAACAGATATTCCTGAGGGTGGGCTTGCAAGAGCATGGGGCGAGACTGGTCAGATGAGGCCAACATCAACAGCTCGGAAGGGGGGGGGGTGTCAATGGCCTTAGTATTCATCCACTTAGGGGAAGGGCCGGCGGCAAAGGCGGCTCCGGCCTTGTCGTGGGGATCGGCTCCTGTCTTCGGGCGTATGTACTGCTGGTGTACGGCGCAATCGTGTTCACATCCGTCCGTTCCACTTGGCGGCCGCATCAGCTAGTAGCAATCTTCTCCAAGATTCAGCGCTCCGGAACATCTTCGGGCCGGAGATGCGTATAGCGCTTCAATGT
>NZ_JBOIBY010000685.1:0-2373 GCF_050739655.1 Pseudomonas sp.
GGCCTATGTGGACGCTATGAATTCCAACGATCTGATTTTCCTGGCTCAACCTGGTGGCCGCCTGTCCGGTCGGATTCGCGTACCAGGTGACAAATCGATTTCCCACCGTTCGATCATGCTCGGCTCCTTGGCCGAAGGCGTGACTGAAGTGGAAGGTTTCCTCGAAGGCGAAGATGCCTTGGCGACCTTGCAGGCATTCCGTGACATGGGCGTGGTCATCGAAGGCCCGCATCATGGTCGTGTGACCATTCACGGTGTTGGCCTGCATGGTCTGAAGCCTGCACCAGGCCCGATCTACCTGGGTAACTCCGGTACTTCGATGCGCCTGCTGTCTGGCCTGTTGGCTGCGCAGAACTTCGACAGCACCCTGACGGGTGATGCTTCGCTGTCCAAGCGCCCGATGAATCGCGTGGCCAATCCACTGCGTGAAATGGGTGCCGTGATCGAAACCGCCGCTGAAGGTCGTCCGCCGATGATCATCCGTGGTGGCAACAAGCTCAAAGGCCTGACTTACACCATGCCAATGGCCAGTGCCCAGGTTAAGTCCTGCCTGCTGCTGGCGGGTCTGTACGCCGAAGGCAAGACCACCGTCACCGAGCCTGCGCCAACCCGCGACCACACCGAACGCATGCTGCGCGGCTTCGGCTACCCGGTCACCGTTAATGGCGCGACCGCGTCGGTCGAGTCCGGCAACAAGCTGACTGCAACACACATCGAAGTACCGGGCGATATCTCGTCTTCTGCATTCTTCCTGGTGGCCGCTTCGATCGCCGAAGGTTCGGAGCTGGTGCTTGAGCACGTCGGCATCAACCCGACCCGTACTGGCGTCATCGACATCCTGCGTCTAATGGGCGCTGACATCACCCTGGAAAACCAGCGTGAAGTGGGTGGCGAGCCAGTCGCGGACCTGCGCGTACGGGCAGCTAAACTCAAAGGTATCGAGATTCCTGAAGCGCTGGTTCCATTGGCGATCGACGAGTTCCCGGTATTGTTCGTGGCTGCGGCGTGTGCCGAAGGGCGTACCGTGCTGCGTGGCGCCGAAGAACTGCGGGTCAAGGAATCGGACCGTATCCAGGTCATGGCCGATGGCCTGCTGGCGCTGGGCGTCAAATGTGAGCCGACTCCGGACGGCATCATCATTGATGGCGGCCAAATCGGCGGCGGTGAAGTGCATGGTCACGGCGACCACCGGATTTCCATGGCATTCAGCGTTGCATCGCTGCGTGCCACCGCGCCGATCCGTATCCATGATTGCGCCAACGTCGCGACGTCGTTCCCGAACTTCCTCGCGCTGTGCGCACAGGTCGGCATCCGCGTTGCCCAAGAGGCTCAGTCGTGAAAAACATTGCACCGGTCATCACCATCGATGGGCCAAGCGGCTCGGGCAAAGGCACCGTAGCCGGGATCCTGGCCAGGCGTCTTGGCTGGAATCTGCTGGATTCCGGTGCGCTTTACCGCTTGCTGGCTTTTGCCGCGCACAACCATGGCGTCGACCTGACCAACGAAGAGCTGCTGAAAAAACTTGCCGCTCATCTGGATGTTCAGTTCATCGCGGCGACCGAAGGTCAATTGCAGCGCATCGTTCTGGAAGGTGATGAAGTCAGCGATGTAATCCGCACCGAAAGTGTTGGCTCTGGTGCCTCGCAGGTGGCTGCATTGCCCGCGGTACGCGAGGCGCTGCTGCAACGCCAGCGCGCTTTTCAGGAAGCGCCGGGTCTGGTGGCCGATGGTCGTGACATGGGAACGGTGGTTTTTCCGGACGCGCCTTTGAAGATTTTCCTCACTGCCAGTGCCGAGGAGCGTGCGCGCCGTCGATATTTGCAGTTGAAGGGCAAAGTCGAGGGTGTTAGTCTGTCGAGTCTGCTAGATGAGATACGTGCACGCGATGAGCGTGACACCCAGCGAGCGGTAGCCCCGCTCAAACCGGCGGCTGACGCCATACAGCTGGATTCCACGGAATTATCCATCGAGCAGGTGCTGGAACGCATCATGAGCGAGATCGCCATTCGCGGTATTGCCGGGTGACCAAGAACGCCACAGGGGACCAGTCATAGTCCTGCGGCGCTTCTTATAAATGAAACTAACCCACACCGTCTGGGGTGTGGAGATGGGCGTATTCTTCGCCCTCATCAACAGGAATTAAAATGAGCGAAAGCTTTGCGGAACTCTTTGAAGAAAGCCTAAAGACCCTGAACCTTCAGGCAGGCTCCATCATCACCGGTGTTATCGTTGATATCGATTACCAAGCTCGCTGGGTAACCGTTCACGCTGGCCTGAAGTCTGAAGCACTCATCCCGCTTGAGCAGTTCTACAACGACGCTGGCGAACTGAACATCAACGTCGGTGACGAAGTTCACGTTGCTCTGGACTCGG
>NZ_JBOIBY010000686.1:0-29165 GCF_050739655.1 Pseudomonas sp.
TATCTGTGTCTGACACTCCGCAATCGCCAGCAGGCTGGCTCCCACATTTGTTTTTGGGAAACCTTCAATGAAGCGTCTGCTCAGCCTTTGCGCCCTGCTCTCTCTGCTGGCCGGTTGCGCCAGCACCGATACCGTCGACCCACACGGTTATGACAAAACCGGCGTGGCTTCGTATTACGGTGCCAAACACCAAGGAAAACGCACCGCAAGCGGTGAGCGTTTCGACAAGAATTCCATGACCGCAGCCCATCGCCAGTTGCCTTTCGGCACGCGGGTGAAGGTCACTAACCTGAGTAACGACAAGTCCTGCGTGGTGCGTATCAACGACCGCGGGCCGCACACCCGTGGACGCTTGATCGACCTGTCCCATGAAGCGGCCGAACGCCTGGGCATGCTCAAGAGCGGCACCGCGCGAGTACGCGTGCAAGCCCTCGACTGACCCCTGGAGCCCTGGCCATTTTCGGACTAGCCGATTTACCCCTGATCAGCGTGATCGAACTGTTCAGCGGGTTGTTGCTGCTGATTGTCGGCGCCGAGTTGATGGTGCGCGCTGCCGTGCGCCTGGCCGCCCGCCTGCATGTTCGACCGTTGATCATCGGCTTGACCATTGTCGCCCTCGGCAGCAGCGCACCGCAGATGGCGGTCAGCCTGCAGGCCACTTTCGCGCATAACGCCGACATCGCCGTCGGCAGCGTAATCGGCAGCAGCATTTTCAACATCCTTGTCACTCTCGGACTCTCGGCGCTGATCATTCCGCTGAGGGTTTCCAGGCAACTGGTCCGCCTGGATATACCGCTGATGATTGGCGCCAGCCTGCTGGTATTCATACTGGCGTGGAATGAAGAATTGGCCGGCATCGACGGCGTGATCCTGCTGTGTGCACTGCTCTTGTGCCTGGCCTTGTTGCTTCGTCAATCACGGCATTCCGTGCGCCCGATATCCAGCCATGGTCACAGTGGAGAAGCCCCGTGGCTCACCAGTCTGCTGATGATCGCTGCCGGCTTGGCGATGCTGGTTTACGCCGGGCATTTGTTGCTGGGCGCAGCGGTTACGGTCGCCACCGACCTGGGGTTGTCGGAGCGGATCATCGGTTTGACTATCGTGGCGATCAGCACCTCCCTGCCGGAACTCGCGACCTCGTTGATCGCTGCGTTGCGCGGTGAACGGGAAATTGCCGTGGGCAACGTGGTCGGCAGCAACCTGTTCAACCTTTTGGGCGTGCTCGGGGTGACGGCACTGATTGCGCCCTCGCCGTTGTCGGTATCGCCCAACGCCCTGGACTTCGACCTGCCGGTGATGCTCGGCGTCGCCGCGCTGTGTCTGCCGGTGTTCTACTCCGGTTACCGGGTGACCCGCGCCGAAGGCCTGCTGTTTTTGGGCTTGTACCTGGCTTATGGCCTGCACGTGGTGTCGTTCACCACCGGCATGCCGCTGGCGGGAAAGCTTGAACACCTGATGCTGTTTTTCGTCCTGCCTGCGCTGGTGGCGTTCTTGCTGTTCACGTCGCTGCGCGCCTGGCGTCGCCAACACCACAAGAGAGAGTTGCCATGACCGAGAATAAAAAATCCGGCGTTGAAGTACGTCGTCAAGTGATGGGCGATGCCTTCGTCGACCGCGCGTTGGGCAATGCAACCGAGTTCACCCAGCCGCTGCAGGATTTCGTCAACGAACACGCCTGGGGCGGCGTCTGGAACCGGGAAGGCCTGCCACTGAAAACCCGCAGCCTGATTACCCTCGCGGCCCTGACTGCGCTTAAGTGCCCTCAGGAGTTGAAGGGTCATGTACGCGGTGCACTGAACAATGGTTGCACTGTGGAGGAAATTCGCGAGGCGCTGTTGCATTGTGCGGTGTATGCCGGCGTGCCGGCGGCGATCGATGCGTTTCGGGCGGCGCAGGAAGTGATTGATACCTACCAGAAGCCCGAGTAATTGATTGAAATATGGGTTGCCTGATCTGACGCCTTCGCGGGCAAGTCGAATCGTCGCACCGCCGCTCCCACAGGGATCGTGGTTGTGAATGCAATTTGTGTCACACCGCAAAAACCTGTGGGAGCGGCGGTGCGACGATTCGACTTGCCCGCGAAGAGGCCCAGCAAAGCACCACAAATGCTGGACCTAGATCCACCCACCCCACTGCAACAAAAAGATCCCGATGTTGGTGGTCACCGCGGCCATCAACGTGGTGATTACGATGATCGCCGCCGCCAGCTCATGATTGCCATCCGCCGCCCGCGCCATGACGAAACTGGCCGCGGCGGTCGGGCTGCCGAAGTACAGAAACAGAATCCCCAACTCCGCCCCGCGAAAGCCCCAAAGCCACGCGCCCAGCGTCGCCAGCAACGGCAAGCCGAGCATCTTCACCAGGCTGGAACTCAATGCCATCTTGCCGCTCTTGCGCAACGCCGCCAGTGACAGCGTGCCGCCGATACAGATCAATGCCAGTGGCAAAGTGGTTTGCGCCAGATACTGGCCGGAAGTTTCCAGCCAGCCAGGCAAGCCAATCTTGAAATAGGCAAACGGCGCTGCCGCGATCACGCTGATGATCAGCGGATTACTGAAAACGCTTTTGCAAATGCTCCACGGATCGGACTTGATCACCGGGCTGTACACCGCCAGCACGATGGTCGAAAGGGTGTTGTAGAACAGGATCACCAGCGCCGCGAGAATCGCACCGAGGGAAATCCCGTAGTCACCGTACATGCTCGCCGCCAGTGCCAGACCAATCACCCCGTTATTGCCGCGAAAGGCGCCCTGGGTGTAGATGCCACGGTCTTCTCGCGGGCATTTGAAAATCGCCCAGCCCCAGGCAATGGCAAAGCAGACCAGGGTCGCAAGGGAGAAATAGATCAGCAGAGCCGGTTGCAACGCGGCGTGCAGGTCGGCATGCAGAATGCCCAGAAACAGCAACGCCGGCATGGTGACGTTGAACACCAGGGCCGACGCCGTGTGGATGAAATTGTCGTTGATCCAATCGATGCGCTTGAGCAACACCCCCAGAAACAGCATGGCGAACACCGGTGCGGTGATGTTCAGGGTTTCTAGGAAAATTGCCAGCATGCCGGGGAGGACCTTGAGGAAGATGTCATTAGGGGCCTAATGATAAGCCACTTTCACCCTGATCGTTCCCACGCTCCGCGTGGGAATGCCTCATTTGACGCTCCGCGTCGAGATTCTGGGACGCAGAGCGTCCCAGGCTGCATTCCCACGCAGAGCGTGGGAACGATCTTGCCCACCTCTTTGCCTCAGGTAATCGGCGCCGGGTTGAACAGGGTAATGTCGTTGTGCAGCTTATGCCGCTCCGCCCACGTCTGCTGTTTACCGCTAGCCACATCCAGGTAGTAGTGGAACAACTCCCAGCCGAGCTCTTCGATAGAAGCACGACCGGTGGCAATGCGCCCGGCGTCGATGTCGATCAGGTCCGGCCAGCGCTGGGCCAGTTCGGTCCGGGTCGATACTTTCACCACGGGCGCCATGGCCAGCCCGTAAGGCGTGCCGCGACCGGTAGTGAATACGTGCAGGTTCATGCCCGCCGCCAACTGCAACGTCCCGCAGACAAAGTCACTGGCCGGGGTTGCACAGAAAATCAGGCCCTTTTCCTTGAAGCGCTCGCCAGGGCCAAGCACCCCGGTGATAGCGCTGCTGCCGGACTTGACGATCGAGCCCAGGGACTTCTCGACAATGTTCGACAACCCACCCTTCTTGTTGCCCGGCGTCGTGTTGGCGCTGCGATCCGCTTCACCCTTGGCCAGGTAACGGTCGTACCAGTCCATTTCCCGAACCAGTTCCTGTGCAACCTCTTCGGTTTTCGCCCGTGAAGTCAGCAGGTAGATCGCGTCGCGCACTTCGGTGACTTCAGAGAACATCACCGTCGCGCCAGCGCGCAGCAACAGGTCCGAGGCGTAACCCAGGGCCGGGTTGGCGGTGATCCCGGAGAACGCGTCGCTGCCGCCGCATTGCATGCCGAGAATCAGCTCGGACGCCGGCACGGTTTCCCGACGGCGCTGATCGAGCTTTTTCAAACGGGTTTCCGCCAGTTCCATGATCTGTTCGATCATTTCGGTAAAACCGTGGCTGGAATCCTGCAAGCGGTACAGCCACGGCTCACTGAGATCCACCGAAGTGTCGTTCTCATGCATCACCTGCCCGGCCTGCAATTTCTCGCAGCCCAGGCTGATCACCAACGCCTCGCCACCCAGGTTCGGGTTACGTGCCAGGTTGCGCACGGTACGAATCGGGATGTAGGCGTCGGTGGCGGTAATCGCCACACCACAGCCGTAGCTGTGGGTCAGCGCCACCACGTCATCGACGTTCGGATACTTGGGCAGCAACTCGTCCTTGATGCGCTTGACCGCGTGATCCAGCACGCCGGTCACGCATTGCACGGTGGTGGTGATACCAAGAATGTTGCGCGTGCCGACGGTACCGTCGGCGTTGCGATAACCCTCGAAGGTATAGCCTTCCAACGGTGCCTGCG
This sequence comes from Pseudomonas sp., assembly GCF_050739655.1. Classification (GTDB taxonomy): domain Bacteria; phylum Pseudomonadota; class Gammaproteobacteria; order Pseudomonadales; family Pseudomonadaceae; genus Aquipseudomonas. The sequence continues at coordinate 4,474 of NZ_JBOIBY010000686.1, forward strand.
CGGCCGGCACTTCGGTGGACAGCGGCAAGCTGTCCAGCGGTGGCGCGGTAGGCATGCGCAGTTGATCTTCCTTGACCCAACTGCCGCGTGGAATCGGCTGCAAGGCGTAGCCAATGACCTGGCCGTAACGAATCACCTGGCCACCTTCAGGAATGTCTTCCAGGGTGACTTTGTGGCTCTGTGGCACGAAGTCCACGGTGACCAGCCCATCCGAAAACTCGGTACCGGCCGGTACGCCCTGATCGTTGACCACGATCACCACGTTGTCCCGCTCGTGCAGGCGGATGTAGCGCGGCGAGTCGGAATGTTCAATCAACTGCATGACGCCGCTCCTCAGGAATGCGCTTGAGACAATTTGTTGTTGGTTTCAGGACCGTTGACCGGTGGCTCTTTGAGCACCACGCGCTTGATCGGACCAACAATGACCAGATAGCTGAACACCGCGACCAGTGCGTTGCAACCGACGAACACCAACGCCCATTTGAACGAGCCAGTAGAGCTGATGATGTAGCCGATCACGATCGGAGTGGTGATCGACGCAAGGTTACCAAAGGTGTTGAACAGGCCGCCGCTCAGACCGGCAATCTGCTTGGGCGAGGTGTCAGACACCACGGCCCAGCCCAGTGCGCCGACGCCTTTACCGAAGAACGCCAGGGCCATGAAGCCCACGACCATCCATTCAACATCCACGTAGTTACAGGCCACGATGCTGCTGGAAACCAGCAGGCCAGCGATGATCGGTGCCTTGCGGGCGAAGGTCAGGGAATGGCCCTTGCGCAGCAGGTAATCAGAAATCACCCCGCCAAGCACACCACCGATGAAGCCGCAGATCGCCGGCAACGAGGCAATGAAACCCGCCTTGAGGATGGTCATGCCACGCTCTTGTACCAGATACACCGGGAACCAGGTCAGGAAGAAGTAGGTGATGCCGTTGATGCAGTACTGGCCCAGGTACACGCCGAGCATCATGCGGTTGGTCAGCAGTTGACGAATGTAGTCCCACTTCGGACCGTCGGACTTCTTGCCCTTCTGATCCATGTCGACCATGCCGCCGTTTTCGGAGATGTGCTTGAACTCGGCATCGTTGATCTTTGGATGTTCGCGCGGGCTGTAAATCACTTTCAGCCAGACCAGCGAGAAGATGATGCCCAGGATGCCCATGACGATGAACACGTGCTCCCAGCCGAAGGAGTAGACGATCCAGCCCATCAATGGAGCGAACAACACGGTCGCGAAGTATTGCGCCGAGTTGAAGATCGCCGAGGCTGTACCGCGTTCAGCGGTCGGGAACCACGCTGCAACGATGCGAGCGTTACCGGGGAAGGACGGCGCCTCGGCCAGGCCCACCAAAAAGCGCAGCATGAACAGCGCAACTACCGCCGTGGACATGCCGAATTCACCCACGAAGCCTTGCAGCACGGTGAACAGCGACCAGGTGAAAATGCTCAGTGCGTAGATTTTTTTCGAACCGAAACGGTCCAGCAGCCAGCCACCGGGAATTTGCCCGGCCACGTAGGCCCAACCGAATGCGGAGAAGATGTAGCCGAGGGTGACCGCGTCAATGCCGAGGTCTTTTTGCAGGCTGGAGCCGGCGATTGCGATGGTAGCCCGGTCGGCGTAATTGATCGTGGTCACCAGAAACAGCATGAGCAGGATCAGATAGCGGACGTGAGTCGGCTTTTGGGTCGATTGCATGTAGATGTACTCCCACTAATTATTTTTTTTGCGGGTGAATCTGTTGTTACCGCCTGTAGGAGCTGTCGAGTGAAACGAGGCTGCGATCTTTTGATTTTTAAGAACAAAGATCGCAGCCTGCGGCAGCTCCTACAGGTTTTTGCGGTGAATCAGGAGCCTACGTAGGACGTTTTCACGACCGTGTAGAACTCTTGTGCATAGCGACCTTGCTCACGTGATCCATAGGATGAACCTTTACGCCCACCGAACGGAACGTGGTAATCCACGCCGGCGGTCGGTAGGTTGACCATCACCATCCCGGCCTGGGAATGGCGCTTGAAGTGGTTGGCATACTTCAGCGATGTGGTAGCGATGCCCGCCGACAGACCGAACTCGGTGTCGTTGGCCATGGCCAGTGCAGCTTCGTAATCGGCGACACGGACGATGTTGGCCACCGGGCCGAAGATCTCTTCCTGGCTGATACGCATCGACGCTTCGCTGTCGGCAAACAGGGTTGGCGCGAGGAAGTAGCCTTCGGTATCGCAAGTCACCAGACCACCGCCGCTGACCAGGCGAGCACCTTCGGACTGGCCGATGTCGATGTACTTCATGTCCTGCTCAAGCTGAGCCTGGGAAACCACCGGACCGATATCGGTGCCCGTTTTCAGCGCGTGACCGACCTTGATCGACTTCATGCGCTCGGCCATGGCTTCGACAAACTTGTCGTGAATCCCGGCGGTGACGATGAAACGGCTGGAGGCCGTGCAACGCTGGCCGGTGGAGTAGAACGCGCTCTGTACCGACAACTCGACCGCTTGCTTGAGGTCGGCGTCGTCGAGAATGATCTGCGGGTTCTTGCCGCCCATTTCCAACTGGACCTTGGCCTGGCGCGACACGCAGCTGACGGCGATCTGACGGCCTACGCCCACGGAACCGGTGAAGCTGATGCCGTCGACTTTCGGGCTGTGGACCAGCGCGTCGCCAACCACACGACCGCTGCCCATCACCAGGTTGAACACACCGGCCGGGAAGCCCGCACGGGAGATAATTTCAGCCAGGGCCCAGGCGCAACCCGGCACCAGGTCCGCAGGCTTGAGCACGACGCAGTTGCCGTAGGCCAGGGCCGGGGCAATTTTCCACGCTGGGATCGCAATCGGGAAGTTCCACGGGGTGATCAGACCGACCACGCCCAAGGCTTCGCGAGTGACTTCAACGTTGACGCCAGGGCGTACCGACGGCAGATAGTCGCCGGACAGGCGCAGGCATTCACCGGCGAAGAACTTGAAGATGTTACCGGCGCGGGTCACTTCACCGATGGCTTCAGGCAGGGTCTTGCCCTCTTCCCGGGCCAACAGGGTGCCGAGCTCTTCGCGACGGGCAAGGATTTCAGTGCCGACTTTATCGAGCGAATCGTGACGCGCCTGAATGCCGGAAGTGGACCACGCCGGGAACGCGGCACGGGCAGCATCGATGGCGGCATTGACCTGAGCCAGGTCTGCCTTGGCGTAATCGCCAATGGTGTCGCTCAGCTCGGACGGGTTGATGTTGGCCGAGTAATCGCCACCGGCAACCCATTCGCCGTTGATGTAGTTATCGAAACGCTTTGCATCTGCCACTTTGAGATCTCCTCACGCAAAAGGCCGCTGATCACTCAGCGGCCTTACTTAATCGAATGTGTTACTGCGCACCCTGCTTGTCGATCAGCGCGGCGAGCATTTCGTACTCTTCGCCGGTCAGGTCGGTCAGTGGTGCACGCACAGGACCTGCGTCATAGCCGGCAATTTTTGCCCCGGCCTTGACGATGCTCACGGCATAGCCCGATTTGCGGTTACGAATGTCCAGGTATGGCAGGAAGAAGTCGTCGATGATCTTGCCGACGGTGGCGTGATCTTCGCGAGTAATCGCGTGGTAGAAGTCCATCGCGGTTTTCGGGATGAAGTTGAACACCGCCGAGGAGTAAACCGGTACACCCAAGGCCTTGTAGGCAGCGGCGTAGACTTCAGCGGTCGGCAGACCACCCAGGTAGGTGAAACGATCGCCAAGGCGACGACGGATCGACACCATCAGCTCGATGTCACCCAGGCCATCCTTGTAACCGATCAGGTTAGGGCAACGCTCGGCCAGACGCTCCAGCAGCGGCGCGGTCAAGCGGCAGACGTTACGGTTGTAGACCACCACGCCGATGTTGACCGATTTGCACACAGCTTCAACGTGGGCGGCAACGCCGTCCTGGCTGGCTTCGGTCAGGTAGTGCGGCAGCAGCAACAGACCTTTGGCGCCCAGACGCTCGGCTTCCTGTGCGTATTCGATGGCTTGACGGGTCGAACCGCCTACGCCGGCCAGGATTGGCACGCTGGAAGCGCAAGTGTCGACGGCAGTCTTGATGATTTCCGAATATTCGCTGGCCGCCAGGGAGAAGAACTCACCGGTGCCGCCCGCGGCGAACAGAGCCGAGGCGCCGTATGGGGCCAGCCATTCCAGACGCTTGATGTAGCCAGCGCGGTTGAAATCGCCCTGTGCATTGAAATCGGTGACCGGGAAAGACAGCAGACCGGAAGAGAGGATGGACTTCAGTTCTTGTGGATTCATTATTCGAACACCCTGGATTGCGACGTTTGTGTGTTGAGACCGTTCAGCCCGACGCTGAAGTTGTAGGTCATCGTACAACTTAAAATACAACCGTCAACTGCATTTCATCGCCAGCGCTGAAAATTGTTCGACAAAATGGGCGGAAAGCCCGTTTTTAACGGCATTCCCGTGAATGAATAAAGTTGTGAATTAAAAGATAGGACGTCGCAACTGTAGGAGCGAGCTCGCTCGCGAAGAACTCGAGAACACAGTGGAGTGCCAGGATGCCCGCGTCATCGTTAACGACCATCGCGACGGTGCGACAGACGATACTGATGGGTTGGCCACAGAATCTGCGATCAACCGAAAAACACTGTGGGAGCTAGCCTGCTAGCGATGACGGCGGCACATTCGACTTCTTCATTGCATGTGAATGCCCGATCGCTAGCAGGCTAGCTCCCACAGTGGCTGGCGTTGATCATACAAATTGCGTACGCCACAAAACCCGTAGGAGCGAGGCTTGCCCGCGAATGCGTTGGGTCTGACACATTGATGCTGGATGGGCTGACGTATTCGCGGGCAAGCCCGCTCCCACAGTTGATTGGGGTGAGATCAAATTTCGTGTTCGCCGCTATCCCTTGCGGGAGCTAGCTGTGCCTGCTAGCGATTCGATCTCTCAGAAAACACATTTACCCGAGGCGAAAACCTAGCCCCGCTGCGCCTCAGCCTCTTCATGGGCATGGCGCAACCGTTCGCGGCTGTTGGTCAGGTGCAGGCGCATTGCCGCCCGCGCCGCATCGGAATCCTGGCGGGCGATGGCTTCGTAGATTTCTTCGTGCTCACGACTCAGGCGATTCATGTAGTGCTGCTGATCGTCATGGGCCAGCCGCGCGGAGTTGAGGCGCGTGCGCGGAATGATGCTGGTGCCCAGGTGAGTCATGATGTCGGTGAAGTACCGGTTGCCGGTCGCCAGGGCAATCTGCAGGTGGAACTGAAAGTCCGAGGCCACGGCATCGCTGGCATGGGCAACACTTTCATTCAGTGCATCCAGTGCCGCGCGCATCAATCCAAGCTGCTCGGCGCTGCGGCGTTGCGCGGCAAGGCCGGCGGACTCCACTTCAAGGCTGATGCGCAGTTCCAGAACGGCCAGCACGTCACGCAAGGTAACCACGGTAGCCGGATCAATACGGAAACCGCTTGGGCTCGGTGTGTCGAGCACGAACGTGCCGATGCCGTGTCGGGTTTCAACCTGCCCCGCCGCCTGCAATCGGGAAATCGCCTCACGCACAACGGTGCGGCTGACACCATGGGCGTCCATGATCGCCGACTCGGTGGGCAACTTGTCGCCACGCTTGAGGTGGCCGTCGCGGATCTGCTCGGACAGCACCGTCACCAGTTCCTGAGCGAGGCTGCGGCGCTTGCGAGGTAGGCGTGGTGCGTTGTTCGGGTTTTCCATGGTGAACATCTGTCTCGAAGAATTCGGCTGTTGAAAGCGCATCATAGCGCAACGCAGTTGTACGATCACCACACCCCTTGTAGGAGCGAGCTTGCTCGCGATGGTCGTCAACGATAGCGCGGGCATTCTGACGTCCCGCGGTGTTTTTGAAATCATCGCGAGCAAGCTCGCTCCTACAGGGTATGTGGCGTTTATGCGGTCACTGTCTGGTCCACCAGATGGCCATTCTCAATACGAACATGTCGTGGATGGAAGCGTTTCAGGCTGCTGCGATGGCCGACGCTGACAATGCTCAGCCCCGGCAATTCATCGATCAGCGCCTGATACAGCGTCGCTTCGTCTTCCTCATCCATTGCCGACGTCGCTTCGTCCATATAGAGCCATTTGGGTGCATACAACAGTGCGCGACCGAAGGCCAGGCGTTGCTGTTCACCCGGCGAAAGCATGCGCTGCCAGTGATTGGCTTCGTCCAGGCGCGCCACCAGATGCGGCAGGCGGCAGGTTTCCAACACCTGCGCGTAACGCTCGCTTGTGTAGGTATCACCAGCCTGTGGATAACTCAGGGCTTCGCGCAAAGTGCCAATCGGCAGATACGGTTTTTGCGGTAAAAACAGATAACGTGTCACTGGTAGTCGAATGCTGCCATGGCCGGCCGGCCACAGGTGTCCCATCGCCCGCAGCAAAGTCGACTTGCCGCTGCCGGAGCGACCGCTGAGCATCACGCGCTCGCCCTCCTCCACGGTCATGTCGGCATTGGTCAGCAAATGACGACCATCAGCCAGGTCGAGACCAAGTTTGTGCACTTTCAACGCATCCCCCTGGCTCTGCACGTCGATAGCCGGCGCGCGCTCTTCGTTGTCGCTCATCGCCTGGCGGAAGCTCAGCAGACGATCACAGGTGGCACGCCACGAGGCGAGGCTCTGGTACGCGGTGATGAACCAGCTGAAACTGTCCTGGACATTGCCGAATGCGGAGCTGATTTGCATCAGCTCGCCGAGTTCGATTTTGCCAGCGAGGTAGCGCGGCGCAGCCAGCATGAAGGGGAAGATCACGGCGGCCTGTTCATAGCCGGAAGTGAAAAAGGTCAGACGCTTGGACACTTTCATGATGTCCCAGAAGTTGTGCCAGACCATTGAGAAACGGTTGTTCAAGCGGCGATGCTCGTTGGGCTCACCGTTGTACAACGCAATGCTTTCGGCGTTCTCGCGAATCCGCACCATGGAGAAACGCAGGTCGGCTTCGAAGCGTTGTTGGCGATTGTTCAAACCGATCAAACGACGACCGATCAAGTGCGTCAGCCAGCTGCCCACCACCGCGTAAACCAGTACGCCCCAGAACATGTAGCCGGGGATGGTGATGCCGAACAACTCGATGCTGCCCGACACGCCCCAGAGGATGATCGAGAACGACACCAGGCTGACGACATTGCGCAGCAAACCAATGCCCAGGCTCAAGGTGTCAGAAGTGAAATTGTTGAGGTCTTCGGAAATCCGCTGGTCCGGGTTATCGGTGTACCCGCCCTGCTCAAGTTGGTAGTAGTTTTTGTCCGCAAGCCAGCGGGCGAAATGTTTTTCGGTGAGCCATGCCCGCCAGCGGATCGTCAGCATCTGGGTCAGATAGAGCCGGTACACCGCACCGACGATCGCCACCGCCGCAATCGCGCAGAAATACAGAATCAGCCGCCAGAACGCCGCCTCATCCTTTTGTTGCAGGGCGTTGTAGAAATCCTTGTACCAGGTGTTGAACCACACCGAGATACCGACGCTGATCAGCGACAGCGCGATCACTGCGATCAGCAGCGTCCAGGCCTTGACCTTCTCCTCGCTGCGCCAGTAAGGCGTGATCATTGCCCAGATTTTGCGCAAAAACTGCCCGCGCACAGCATCGTTGACCGCGGAATATTCAGCGTTCTGATTCATGGTTAAGGCTCGATAAGAAAAAGTACACGCACGAACCGATCATAGATGATCGGTTCGAATTGTCGCGAGGAGCGGCCCCCATCCGTTCAGCGCAGGTTCAGCGGCGAACGGGACGCTTCTGCAGTTTGCGCTGCAGCGTGCGCCGGTGCATGCCCAGGGCGCGGGCCGTGGCGGAGATGTTGCCTTCGTGTTCGGTCAGCACGCGCTGGATGTGTTCCCACTGCAAGCGGTCCACGGACATCGGGTTTTCCGGCACCAGGCTGTCCAGGTCGGCGTGCTCGGACAGTAGCGCGGCCAGTACGTCATCGGCGTCGGCCGGCTTGCACAGGTAGTTGCAGGCGCCGCGTTTGATCGCTTCGACCGCGGTGGCAATGCTCGAATAACCGGTGAGGATCACCACGCGCATTTCCGGGTCCATTTCCAGCAACTTGGGCAGCAACACCAAGCCCGAATCGCCATCCATTTTCAGGTCCAGCGCGGCGTAGTCCGGCAGATCGGCCTTGGCCATTTCCAGGCCTTCTTCGGCGGAACCAGCCGTACTGACGCGAAAGCCCCGGCGAGCCATGGCGCGTGCCATGACGCGGGTGAAGGTGGCGTCGTCATCGACCAGCAGCAAATGCGGCAGTTCTTCGCCTTCGACTTGGATTTCGTCACTCATGTTCGTCTCCTCGTGCGCCATGGGGCAAACGCAGCTCGGTGAGCGTGCCGCCTTCCTCATGACTATAGAGTTTCACTGAGCCACCGGCGCGTGTCACGCTGGCCTTGCTCAAAAACAGGCCCAGGCCGAAGCCTTTGCCCTTGGTAGTAAAAAACGGCTTGCCGATCTGCTCGGCGATGGCCAGCGGCACACCGGCGCCGTGGTCGCGGATACTGATGGTCAAGTCTTCGGGATTCCAGTCCAGGGTCACTTGCAGCCCTTCGGGACAGGCGTCGGCGGCGTTGTTCAGAAGATTGAGCAGTGCCTGGGTCAGGTCCGGCGGCGGCGCCATGCGCGGCACCGTACCCTGGCCCAGGCGCTGGAAGCGATAACTGGCTTCCGGGCGCATCAGGTGCCAGCGATTGAGCGCTTCATCGAGCCAATCGGTGACGTCCTGCATGTCCACCGCCAATCGGCGATTGGCCTCGGCGGCGCGCACCAGTTGCTGCAAGGTTTGCTTGCACAACTGGACTTGATCCTGAAGCACGCTCAGGTCGTCCTGCAGCATTGGGTCATGATGGTCCTGGCGCATTTCCTTGAGCAGCACGCTCATGGTCGCCAGCGGCGTGCCCAGCTCATGGGCGGCACCCGCCGCTTGCGTGGCCACGGCCAGCAACTGTTGATCGCGCAGGCCCTCTTCACGGCGGATGGCGCGTAATTCTTCCTGGCGACGCAATTCTTCAGCCATCCGCGCGGCGAAGAAGGTGATCACCGCCGCGGCAAGGGCGAAGCTCAACCACATCCCGTACACCTGCAGGTTTTCCCGGGCAATCGGGAAGGTTTGCAGCGGATAGAACCGTGCCAGCAGCAGCGTGTACATCGTCAACGCGATACCCGAAAGAATCACCGAATAACGCCACGGCAACGTCACGGCAGCGATGGTCAGCGGCACCAGGTAATAAGAGACGAAGGGGTTGGTCGAACCGCCGGAGAAATACAGCAAGGCGCTGTGGATAAACAGGTCGCAGGCCAATTGCACGGCGTATTCAAGCTCGGTGACCGGCCACGAGGTGCGCAGGCGTACCGCCGTAAATGCGCACAGCAGCATCGAGCAACCGAGGGTCGCGGCCAGTTGGAACCACGGAAGCGGCAGCAGTTCGAGCCAGTAGGCCAGGCCCACGGAGCCGGCCTGGGCGGCCAGTACCAGGATGCGGATGAAAGTCAGACGCCAAAGGTTCTGGCGAGTGGCGGAAGTGATTTGAACGGGGGCGAGCATGAGCTCTCCTGATGAGCGCTCCAGGCGGATCGCAGGGAGTATAACCAAGCGTGGAGGCTGGCAGGCGAAAGTGCGGCAAACCGCCACACGCTATGGCGATGCCACACCCCTGTAGGAGCGAGCTTGCTCGCGATGAATTCAAAAACACCGCGGGGCATCAGATTTCCCGCGTCATCGTTGACGACCATCGCGAGCGAGCTCGCTCCTACAGGATCTGTATAGAAGTTGTAACTGTGCGAACCGGACCGATATAGCTAGAGTCTGATGGGTTCTCGCAGGCACGGACTTTTCCCTGCGCACTCTCTTTAGGCGCCTTCATGCACACATTCCGCCGCAGCGTAGCCCTCCTTGCCCTGAGCATTGGCACTATTGCCAGTCTCCCGGCCCTGGCTGCCGACGAACTTCATTACAACCAGATTTCCCTGCGCGCCGAAGTCAGCCAGGAAGTGGCTCGCGACTTGATGATCGTGACGCTCTACACCGAAGAACAAAACACCGATCCGGCCAAGCTCGCCGCCGACGTCAGCACCACCATGAACAAGGCGCTGGCCCAGGCCAAACAAGTCAAGGACATCACCCTGCGCCAGGGCAGCCGCAACAGCTACCCGATCTACGATGCCAAAGGCCAGAAAATCACTGGCTGGCGTGAGCGCGCCGAGTTGCGCCTGGAAAGCACCGATTTCGCCGCACTGTCGAAGCTGACCGGCGAACTGCTCACGGACCTGAAGATGGGCGGCATGGACTTCGCCATCGCCACGCCAACCCGCAAGGCCAGTGAAGACACCCTGCTCAAGGAAGCTGTCACCGCATTCAAGGCGCGTGCGCAACTGGCTACCGACGCTCTGGGTGGTAAAAGCTACAAAATCGTCAACCTGAACTTCAACAGCAATGGTTACCCGCAGCCGTACATGCGCGCACCGATGATGATGAAAGCGGCCAGCATGGACGGCGCACCGGTGACACCGGAAGTTGAAGCAGGTACCAGCCAGGTCAGCATGACGGCGGATGGTTCGATTGAAGTGCTGATGCCTTGAATCGATAACGTGCGGGCAAAAAAAGGCGCTCACCCTCGGTGATCGCCTTTTTTTCTGCGAACTGTGTCTATGCTCAATGTCGGGCCGGGCAGGCAAACCCCAAATAAGCGACATCAGTTGCACTTGGTACAACCCGACACCAGGGATCAATTGCGGTGCAACGATAACCACTCCCATTCAGCCCCACAGGACCGGGTTTAAATTGGTAACACCCTCGCCCCACCCATGGGCAACCCAACACCTGAACGCACCAAAAAAGTGCGCAAAATGCACTGCAAAAATGCCTCGAAAACTGTTAAATGCGTCAGAAATTACATGTATGCGACATTAAGGTACGTTCGTGCCACCGTTTAAGGCTTATAAACGCTCTGCATCTTGCATTGGGTATAGCCCCTGCATAAGTATCCGCAGGCACGACTCACGAGGTCGTCCTCAAAATCAAAAAATGACAACAAATCATGAGGCCACCATGCTCAAACAAGCGGTCATTCCGTTTTTGGTCGGCGCCAGCCTTTTAGCTAGCGTACCGTTCGCCCAAGCTGCGACTAACCTGGTGTTCTGCTCCGAAGGGAGCCCGGCCGGTTTCGATCCAGGTCAATACACCACCGGAACCGACTTCGACGCCTCGGCAGAGACCATGTTCAACCGCCTGACTCAGTTCGAGCGCGGCGGCACCGCCGTTATTCCTGGCCTGGCAACCAGCTGGGACGTCTCCTCCGACGGCCTGACCTACACCTTCCACCTGCGTGACGGTGTCAAGTTCCACACCACTCCATATTTCAAGCCGACTCGTGAATTCAACGCCGACGACGTGCTGTTCACCTTTAATCGCATGATTAACAAGGATGACCCGTTCCGCAAAGCGTACCCGACCGAATTCCCGTACTTCACCGACATGGGGATGGACACCAACATCACCAATATCGAGAAGGTCGACGACAAGACCGTCAAGTTCACGCTCAAAGATGTTGATGCCGCGTTCATCCAGAACATGGCCATGAGCTTCGCCTCGATCCAGTCCGCCGAGTACGCTGCGCAGCTGCTCAAGGAAGGCAAGGCTGCCGACATCAACCAGAAGCCGATCGGCACTGGCCCGTTCGTGTTCAAGAGCTACCAGAAAGACTCCAACATCCGCTACACCGGGAACAAGGACTACTGGAAGCCTGATGACGTCAAGGTCGACAACCTGATCTTCGCCATCACCACCGACCCGTCGGTACGTATCCAGAAGCTGAAGAAGAACGAGTGCCAGATCACCCTGTTCCCTCGTCCAGCCGACCTGAAGGCGCTGCGTGAAGACAAGGCCCTGAAGCTGCCTGACCAGGCGGGTTTCAACCTGGGTTACATCGCCTACAACGTGATGCCCAAGGTCAAGGGTCAAACCGAAGCGAACCCATTGGCCGACCTGAAAGTGCGCCAGGCACTGGACATGGCGGTCAACAAGCAGCAGATCATCGACTCCGTATACCAGGGCGCTGGCCAAATGGCCGTCAACGCCATGCCTCCAACTCAGTGGTCCTACGACACCACGATCAAAGATGCCAAGTACGATCCTGAGAAAGCCAAGGAGCTGCTCAAGGAAGCCGGCGTGAAGGAAGGCACCGAAATCGTTCTGTGGGCGATGCCGGTACAGCGTCCATACAACCCGAACGCCAAACTGATGGCAGAAATGCTGCAGTCCGACTGGGCCAAAATCGGCCTGAAGGTCAAGATCGTCAGCTACGAGTGGGGCGAGTACATCAAGCGCTCCAAGGGTGGCGAGAACCAGGCGATGCTGATTGGCTGGAGCGGTGACAATGGTGACCCCGATAACTGGCTGAACGTGCTGTTCGGCTGCGACTCGCTGGAAGGCAATAACTTCTCCAAGTGGTGCTACAAGCCGTTTGACGACATCGTCAAGCAAGCCAAGCGCACCTCGGACCAGGGCAAGCGCACCGAACTGTACAAGCAGGCGCAACACATCCTGAAAGATCAGACTCCAATGACACCTATCGCTCACTCGACGGTGTTCCAACCCATGCGTGCCGAAGTGCAGGACTTCAAGATCAGCCCATTTGGCTTGAACTCCTTCTACGGCGTCAGCGTCAGCAAGTAAGAATTGGCAACGGCGACGTCCTTGACGTCGCCGTTGCTGTTTCTACCGAGAAAGCAGGAAATCGCCTACATCCAGATCGTCTGCTGCCCACAGCAGAACGCTAGGACGCGTTGACTTTTCCCACAAACCTTTCGGAATTCTCGCCTTTACTGCCGGACTCACGGTTCATACCGTCGGGATCCGACCAGCTCATGCGTGGGTTATCGGTTCTTTTGCTGCACACATGGCTTGAAACCAGTGGCGCCTCCACGTCTGCGGACGAGAGGAGGTTCACTTTCAACACTTCGAACAAGAGGGAGCGTCATGCGCCATACCTTGGTTTTATCTGCATTGCTGGGCACCGGCCTGTTGGCCGCCACCTCCATGAGCCACGCGGCCAGTAACAGCCTGGTGTTCTGCTCTGAAGGCAGCCCCGCCGGTTTCGACACGGCCCAATACACGACCGCGACCGACAACGACGCCGCCGAGCCGCTGTACAACCGCCTGGCAGAGTTCGAGAAGGGCTCGACGAATGTCGTACCAGGCCTGGCAACCAGTTGGGATATTTCCGAGGACGGCCTCCAGTACACCTTTCACCTGCGCCCAGGGGTGAAATTTCATACCACCAGCTACTTTACCCCGAGCCGTGACTTCAACGCCGACGACGTATTGTTCACGTTTAATCGCATGCTCGACCCGCAACAACCTTTCCGTAAGGCCTACCCGACCGAGTTCCCGTACTTCAACGGGATGAGCCTGAACAAGAACATCGCCAAGGTCGAAAAGACCGGGCCATTGACCGTGGTCATGACGCTTAACAGCGTGGACGCCGCGTTCATCCAGAACATCGCCATGAGCTTCGCCGCCATCCTCTCCGCCGAGTACGCCGACAAGCTGCTGGCCGAAGGCAAGCCGAGCGACATCAACCAGAAGCCGATCGGCACCGGGCCGTTCGTATTCAAGAGTTACCAGAAAGACTCGAACATCCGTTACACCGGCAACAAGCACTACTGGGACCCAAGCCGGGTCAAGCTCGACAACCTGATTTTCGCCATCAACACCGACGCTTCGGTGCGCGTGCAAAAGCTCAAGGCCAACGAGTGCCAGATCACGCTGCATCCGCGCCCTGCCGATGTGACCGCGTTGAAGAATGATCCGAATCTGCAATTGATCGAGAAGCCTGGCTTCAACCTCGGCTACATCGCCTACAACGTGCGCCACAAACCCTTCGACCAGCTCGAAGTGCGCCAGGCGCTGGACATGGCAGTCAACAAGCAAAGCATTCTCAACGCCGTGTACCAGGGCGCCGGGCAGTTGGCGGTCAACGCCATGCCGCCGACCCAGTGGTCCTACGACGACACCATCAAGGACGCCGCCTACAACCCGGGAAAAGCCAAGGAACTGCTCAAGGCTGCTGGCGTCAAGGAAGGCACGGAAATCACCCTGTGGGCCATGCCGGTGCAGCGCCCGTACAACCCCAACGCCAAGTTGATGGCCGAAATGCTACAGGCTGACTGGGCGAAGATCGGCCTCAAGGTCAAGATTGTCAGCTACGAGTGGGGCGAGTACATCAAGCGCACCAAGAACGGTGAGCACGACATCAGCCTGATCGGCTGGACCGGCGACAATGGTGACCCGGACAACTGGCTCGGCACGCTGTACAGCTGCGACGCCATTGGTGGCAACAACTACTCCATGTGGTGCGATCCGGCCTACGACAAGCTGATCAAGCAAGCCAAGGTCGTGACCGACCGCGAACAACGCACCGAGCTCTACAAACAGGCGCAGCAGTATCTCAAGCAGCAGGTACCGATGACGCCAGTCGCCCACTCAACGGTCAACCAGCCGTTGAGCGCCAAAATCGAAGGGTTCAAGGTCAGCCCTTTCGGTCGCAACGTTTTCTCGGGTGTCAGCCTGGAAAAATAACCACTTAGCCAAGAACCGCCCGGGGGTGCCAAGCGCCCTCTTGCAAGCGTATTGCCGTAATTCGGCAAACCGGCGTACAGCAAACGTTTGCATCAGCTCAATGAGCTTTACACCCAATAGCCGGATCACCAAAAAAAGACCGGCATATAAAAAAGTAAAATAAGGAGCTTTACCCATGAAACTGAGCAGCACAGCGATATTGGCCTTGGCCATAAGCAGCGTAACCGCCACGGCTTACGCTGAAACCCAGAGCCAGGCAATCACCCCGGTTTCCGTGAAAGAAAAGAGCAGCCAAAGTGAGGCGACCGGCTTCATCGACGGCCAGTCCCTTAGCGGTACCACCCGCAACTGGTACGCCAACGAAGATAAGCAGCGCGGCGGCACCTACACCTACGAGCGCCATGGTGAAGAGCTGAAAGGAACCCGCCGTATCAACTGGGTTCAGGGCACCATCCTGAATTACAGTTCGGGTTTCACTCAAGGCACCGTGGGCGTGAGCACCGAAGTGGCTGCTTACAATGCGATAGCCCTGGATCGTAGCCGTGAAGATATCAAGGGTGGCTCCAACCGTACCCTGGCTCACTCCAACGGTGACGCTGTTGATCAGTGGAGCAAACTGGGCCTGGCCAACATCAAGGCCCGCGTCTCCAACTCCACCCTGACTGCGGGTCGCCAGAACTTCAGCAGCCCGCAAGTCGACAATATCGGTAACCGCGCCCTGCCTTCGAGCTTCCAGGGTGTGAGCCTGAACGTCGCCGAACTGGAAAACCTGACCTTTGACCTGGCGACCTTCGACCGCGTTTCCCCGCGCATGGAGCAAAGCCAGCGCAAATTCCAATCAGAATACGGCGACCGCAGCGTCGAGGCCGATCACATCTACACCGGCGGCATCACCTACAACCCGCTCGCCAGCCTGACCACCAGCCTGTGGGCAACCCAAGCCAAAGATTTCTGGAACCAATACTACTTCGGCGCCAGTCATGTGCTGGGTGACAGCCAGGAACTGAGCCTGACCACCGGCTTGAACTACTACAAAACCCAGGACGAAGGTAAGAAGCTGCTCGGGGACATCGACAACGACACGTACTCCTTGTCTTTCGGGCTGACCCACCAGGCCCACAGCCTGACCTTCTCGTATCAGCAAGTGAACGGTAACGAGTACTTCGACTACCTGCACGAAACCAACGGCATCTACCTGGCCAACTCCCTGCTGTCGGACTTCAACGGCCCGAACGAGAAATCCTTTCAGATCGCTTACGGTCTGAACATGGCTCAATACGGCGTGCCAGGCCTCAAGTTCAACATCTATCAAGCACGCGGTTGGGGTATCGACGGTACTCACTACAACGGCAATGGCGGTGTAGAGGGCAAAGGCTACGATGGCGTTCAGAAACAGGACGGCGAACACCACTACGAATACGGTATCGGTGCGACCTACGCCATCCAGAATGGCCCACTCAAGGCCACCACTGTTCGCGGGACCTACACCACTCACCGCGCCAGCGAAAACCAGTCTGATGGCAGCATCAACGAGTTCCGTCTCGTGACCACCATCCCGTTCAACATTCTGTAATGCACGTGCCGAACGGCAGATTCCGTGATGAATCGGCCGTTCGGCTTTTGTCCTTTAATCGATTGCAGAGGGTTCTTGATGAAAATGCTTCCCCTACGTGCGGCCATCGCGGCCACCTTGCTGAGTGTGGCGGTTGGCGTATCGGCCAAGCCGCTGGTGGTCTGCACCGAAGCCAGCCCAGAAGGCTTCGACATGGTCCAATACACCACTGCCGTCACAGCCGATGCAGTGGCTGAAACCATCTTCAATCGACTGGCGGACTTCAAGCCCGGCACCACTGATGTGATTCCGGCACTGGCCGAATCCTGGGACATCAGCGAGGACGGCCTGACCTACACGTTCCATCTGCGTAAAGGCGTCAAGTTTCACACCACCGAATACTTCAAGCCGACCCGCGACATGAATGCCGACGATGTGGTCTGGAGCTTCCAGCGCCAGCTGGACCCGAATCATCCGTGGCACAAACTGTCGAGCGTGGGCTTCCCGTACTTTGAAAGCATGGGCTTCAAGGAACTGCTCAAAAGCGTCGAAAAAGTCGACGACAATACGGTGAAATTCACCCTGACCCGCCGCGAAGCGCCGTTCCTGGCCGACATCGCCATGGCTTTCTCTTCGATCTACCCAGCCGAGTACGCCGACCAGCTACTCAAGGCCAACAAGACCGGCGACCTGAACAACAAACCGGTCGGCACCGGCCCGTTCGTCTTCCAGCGTTACAACAAGGACGCCCAGGTTCGCTTCAAGGCCAACCCGGACTACTTCCGTGGCAAGCCGCCAGCGGATTCTTTGATCCTGGCCATCGCCACCGACAACAACGTGCGTCTGCAGAAGCTCAAGGCCAACGAGTGCCAGATCGCGCTGTATCCCAAGCCCGATGACATCCCTAGCATCAAGAAAGATACGAAGCTGAAGGTCGATGAAATGAATGCGATGACCGTCGCGTACATCGCCCTTAATACCACTCACAAATATCTGAGCGACGTGCGGGTGCGCAAAGCGATCGACATCGCCTTCGATAAGGAAGCCGCGGTCAACGCGCTGTTCGGCAAGGGCAACGCCACCGTGGCGGTCAACCCGTATCCGGACACCCTGCTGGGTTACAACCACACGCTGAAGAACCCGGCCCGCGATCTGGACAAGGCCCGCGCCCTGCTCAAGGAAGCCGGCGTACCCGAAGGCACCACGTTCACCCTGTTCACCCGCAACGGTGGCGGCGCGACCAACCCGAACCCGATGCTTGGCGCACAGATGATGCAGGCTGACCTGGCCAAGGTCGGGATCAAGATCGACATCCGCGTCATGGAATGGGGCGAAATGCTCAAACGCGCTAAAAACGGCGAGCACGATATGGTTTCCGCCGGATGGGCGGGCGATAACGGCGACCCGGATAACTTCCTTACGCCTATGCTCAGTTGCGAAGCCGCCAAGAACGGCGAAAACTACGCACGCTGGTGCAATGACAAATTCCAGGCCTTGCTCGATCAGGCCCGGGAAAAAACCGACCCGGCCGAACGTGCAGCATTGTACGAACAGGCTCAGGTCATTTTTAACCAGGACCAGCCATGGATCAGCATCGCCCACACTAGAATGTTTACTGCAATGCGCAACAACGTTGAGGGCTATAACATTAGCCCCCTCACCACGAATAACTTCGCCACCACCCAGGTGAAGTAAATAAGAAAACTCCCGGCATACCTGAACCCAGGCCTGCCGGGCACGCCTAACCGGCTGATGAGGTACACCACACGATGTTTAGTTTTATTGCCCGCCGACTGGGGTTACTGATCCCCACGTTCTTCGGCATCACGTTGCTGACTTTCGCGTTGATTCGCATGATCCCTGGTGACCCCGTGGAAGTCATGATGGGAGAACGTCGGGTCGACCCCGAAATGCACGCTCAGGCAATGGAACGCCTTGGTTTGAACAAGCCCCTGTATGCCCAGTACCTGGATTACGTCGGCAAACTGGCCCACGGCGATCTGGGAGAATCCCTGCGTACCCGTGAAAGCGTGTGGACCGAGTTCACCTCCCTCTTCCCCGCGACCCTGGAGCTGTCCATGGCCGCGCTGCTGTTCGCCGGCGTCCTGGGCCTGTTGGCCGGGGTGATCGCGGCACTCAAGCGAGGATCTCTATTCGACCACGGGGTGATGGGCATCTCCCTGGCGGGATACTCGATGCCGATCTTCTGGTGGGGCCTGATCCTGATCATGTTCTTCTCGGTGTCCCTGGGCTGGACCCCGGTTTCCGGGCGGATCGACCTTCTGTACGACATCGAGCCGCGCACCGGCTTCATGCTGATCGATACGCTGCTGGCTGACGAGCCAGGCGCGTTCGCCGACGCCCTGCATCACCTGATCCTGCCGGCCATCGTGCTCGGCACCATCCCGCTGGCGGTGATCGCGCGGATGACCCGTTCGTCGATGCTCGAAGTACTGCGCGAGGATTACATCCGTACCGCCAAGGCCAAAGGCCTGTCGCCGGCGCGCGTGGTGTTCGTGCACGGTCTGCGCAACGCGCTGATTCCGGTACTGACCGTGGTAGGCCTGCAAGTCGGCACCCTGCTGGCCGGTGCGGTCCTGACCGAAACCATCTTCTCCTGGCCGGGTATCGGCAAATGGCTGATCGAAGCCATCGGCGCCCGTGACTATCCAGTCGTACAAAACGGCATCCTGTTAATCGCTTGCCTGGTGATCCTGGTCAACTTCGTAGTGGACATCCTCTACGGCTTTGCCAACCCACGCATCCGTCATCAGCGCTGAGGTCAATATTCATGAACACTCCAACTACTTCCTCAGTAGCCACCGCCGCAGCCGCCGCGGATCAAAGCCTGCTGTACCCGTCGCCGTACAAGGAATTCTGGCAGGCATTCGCCAAGAACAAGGGCGCCGTCGCCGGCCTGCTGTTCATGCTGCTGGTTATTTTCTGCGCCATCTTCGCCCCGTGGGTTGCCCCCCATGACCCGAGCGAGCAGTACCGCGACTTCCTGCTGACCCCGCCAGCCTGGCTTGAAGGCGGGCAGATGCAGTTCCTGCTGGGTACCGATGAACTGGGTCGTGACCTGCTATCGCGCCTGATCCAGGGTTCGCGCCTGTCGCTGCTGATCGGTTTGTCGTCGGTGGTGATGTCGTTGATCCCGGGGATCCTGCTGGGTCTACTCGCCGGCTTCTTCCCGAAACTACTCGGCCCGACCATCATGCGTCTGATGGACATCATGCTGGCCCTGCCATCGCTGCTGCTGGCCGTGGCGATCGTCGCCATCCTCGGCCCTGGCCTGATCAACACCGTGATCGCCATCGCCGTGGTTTCGCTGCCGTCCTACGTTCGTCTGACCCGCGCCGCAGTGATGGGCGAGCTGAACCGCGACTACGTGACCGCCGCGCGCCTGGCCGGTGCCAGTCTGCCACGCCTGATGTTCGTGACTGTGCTGCCTAACTGCATGGCGCCACTGATCGTTCAGGCAACCTTGAGCTTCTCCTCGGCGATCCTCGATGCCGCCGCCCTGGGCTTCCTCGGTCTCGGCGTACAACCGCCAACCCCTGAGTGGGGCACCATGCTGGCCTCGGCCCGCGACTACATCGAACGCGCCTGGTGGGTCGTGAGCCTGCCTGGTTTGACCATTTTGCTCAGCGTGCTGGCAATCAACTTGATGGGTGACGGCCTGCGCGACGCGCTGGACCCGAAACTCAAGAACGCCGCCTGAGGAGATTCCAATGTCACTGCTAGAAATCAAGAATCTCAATGTTCGCTTCGGCGACAAGAACGCCACCCCCGTGGTCGACGGCCTCGACCTGAAGGTGGACAAGGGCGAAGTGCTGGCCATCGTTGGCGAATCCGGTTCCGGCAAGTCCGTAACCATGATGGCGCTGATGGGACTGATCGAGCATCCCGGCATTGTCACCGCCGACTCGCTCAGCTTTGACGGCAAGGACATGCTTAAGCTGAGCAACCGCCAGCGTCGACAAATCGTCGGTAAAGACCTGGCCATGGTCTTCCAGGACCCGATGACCGCGCTGAACCCGAGCTACACCGTCGGTTTCCAGATCGAAGAAGTGCTGCGCCTGCACCTGAAAATGTCTACCAAGGCCGCTCGCAAACGCGCCATCGAACTGCTGGAAAAAGTTGAAATCCCGGGTGCGGCCAGCCGAATGGACGCCTACCCGCATCAACTGTCCGGTGGCATGAGCCAGCGTGTTGCGATTGCCATGGCGATTGCCGGCGAACCGAAACTGCTGATCGCCGACGAACCCACCACTGCACTGGACGTAACCATTCAGGCGCAGATCATGGAGCTGCTGCTGGCGTTGCAAAAAGAGCAGAACATGGGCCTGGTGCTGATCACCCACGACCTCGCCGTCGTGGCGGAAACCGCCCAGCGCGTCTGCGTGATGTACGCCGGTCAAGCTGTGGAAGTTGGCCAGGTGCCGCAACTGTTCGACATTCCGGCACACCCTTACAGCGAAGCGCTGCTCAAGGCGATTCCGGAACACAGCCTGGGCGCCTCGCGCCTGTCGACCCTGCCGGGCATCGTGCCGGGTCGCTACGACCGTCCGCAGGGTTGCCTGCTGTCGCCGCGCTGCCCGTATGTACAGGACAACTGCCGCGCGCAGCGTCCAGCCCTTGACCCGAAAAGCAACAGCCTCGCCCGCTGCTTCTACCCGCTGAACCAGGAGGTGGCGTAATGGCCGTCGTACTTACCGCCCGCGACCTCACCCGTCACTACGAAGTGTCCCGTGGCCTGTTCAAGGGTCATGCGACCGTTCGCGCCCTCAACGGCGTGTCGTTCGAACTCGAAGCCGGCAAGACGCTCGCGGTCGTAGGCGAGTCGGGCTGCGGCAAATCCACCCTGGCTCGTGCCCTGACCCTGATCGAAGAGCCGTCCTCCGGTTCCTTGAAAATTGCCGGACAGGAAGTCGCTGGTGCCGACAAGGCCCAGCGCAAACAGCTGCGCAAAGACGTGCAGATGGTGTTCCAGAGCCCTTACGCCTCGTTGAACCCACGGCAGAAAGTCGGTGATCAACTGGGTGAGCCGTTGCTGATCAACACCAACCTGAGCGCCGCGGAACGCCGTGAGAAAGTCCAGGCGATGATGAAGCAGGTGGGTTTGCGTCCCGAGCACTACCAGCGTTATCCGCACATGTTCTCCGGCGGTCAGCGCCAGCGGATCGCCCTGGCCCGCGCAATGATGCTGCAACCGAAAGTGCTGGTGGCGGACGAACCGACATCGGCACTGGACGTGTCGATCCAGGCACAGGTGCTCAACCTGTTCATGGATCTGCAGCAAGAGTTCAACACCGCTTATGTGTTCATTTCCCACAACCTGGCGGTGGTGCAACACGTTGCCGATGACGTGATGGTGATGTACCTCGGTCGCCCGGTCGAAATGGGTCCGAAGAACGACATCTACGAACGTCCTCTGCACCCTTACACCCAGGCACTTTTGTCGGCCACGCCGACGATTCACCCGGACCCGAACAAGCCGAAAATCAAGATCGTCGGCGAGTTGCCCAACCCGCTGAACCCGCCGTCCGGCTGCGCGTTCCACAAGCGCTGCCCGTACGCCACCGCGCGTTGCAGCACTGAAGAGCCGGCCCTGCGCCTGCTCGACAGGCGGCAGGTGGCTTGCCACTACGCCGAGCAGTTCCTCGACGGCGCGGCATAAAAAACTGTAGGAGCGAGCTTGCTCGCTCCTACAGGGATTCACTGATTAACCCAGCCCCTTCCACTTCGATTGCGCATCAGTCGAGGCAGAAGGGGTTTTCTTTTGCCTGCCATTCAGCGATCAGGTCTGGCTATCGCCTTCTTCTTCATCATCGGAGTCCGGCTCGTCAGTGGTCGAGTCATCGCCGTTGTCAGCACCACCCTGCCCCTCATCGCCGGGCTCGGACTCGGACTTGGCGAGCATCAATCCGCTATGTCCCACCTGCCCGCTGAATGCCTGAGTATCGTGATCCACACATTCGGCCCAGGCCGTTGCGGTGCCAAGGGACAGCATCACCATCACTTTCAACAGCAGTAAAACGCGTAGCAACCTGTTTTTCATGATCGATTCCATCCTCTATCAGGTGAACCCCAAGTGCCTGGCTTGCGCTCTGTGAAATCTAGTTCCGATCAGCCGGGTTCACCAGACAGGAGGCTAACGAGCGGCCGGAAATGCCGTGGATGGAAAGACTGGTTTCGAATAAGTCCAATTACCGGATCAACTAAGCGAATCTGCTTTGCGCGCTTGCCCGGAAATCGCGTCCGGCTCGCGCGAACGGGTAGCCTGATAAATCAGCGGTATGGACATCAGTGCCAGCGTCGCACTGACCAGCCACACACTGTGCCCGCCAAAGCGACCGTATAACTGACCGCCAAGCACTGGCGACAACAGCGCGCTCGCGCTCCAGCTCATAAAGAAGAGGCCAAGGTACTGCCCGCTTTTTCCGCTTTGCGCATGCTGCATGACCAACATATTCAACGGCGGCATGAACAGCGCCTCGCCCAGCGTCCAGATCACCGTCGACATGCAGGTATAAAACAGCCCGGAACCCAACGGCAACATGCCGAGCCCACAGGCCAGCAACAGACTGCCCGCCACCAGTTGCCGACGCATCCCCCAGCGTTCGCCCCAGTGCGACAACGGAATCTGCAATGACACCACCAGCAGCGCATTGAGCCCGAACTGCCAGCCAATCGCCTCGGTGCTCAAGCGGTAGTAATCACGCAGATAGTTGCCCAGCGTGCTGTAAACCGTATCGAACGCCATACCGAGCAGAACCGTCGCCGCTAGTAACCAGAGGAATGGTTTGTCGTGATACGGCTGGCCTGAGCTTGAGGCGGTATCGGGTTTCTCGTCAGGAATCAGCACCGGTCGGCGCCACGTGGTGTGGACAAACCACAGCAAGGCCAGCAACGTCATCGCCGCGCTGCCGAAGAAAACCCAACGGAAATCCGTCTGCGCCAAAACGCCACCCGCCACCCCGGCAGCGGCCATCCCGAGGTTGCGAGCCACCCGGCTCAAAGCCTGTGCCCGGGAACGCTGCGCAACGTCGCAATACTCCATGATCAGCCGTTGATGCAGCGTACGGATCGCCCCATCGACGGCCCCGCTGAGCAAGAGCAACCCGGCCAGCAGCGGCACCTGCGTGACCACCCCCAGCAAGATCAGCACCCACACTGAAACGAAGAACAGCGCCGCGGTCAGCCGCGCCGTGGGCACATGATCGCTGAGCAACCCGCCGAGCATCGAACCGACCAGCAGACCGGCACCGTAGGCCGACAGCAGCCCGCCGACGGTTTCAATCGCCAGCCCCAGCTCCTGACGCAGGTACAGCGCCATGAACAGCTTGACCATGCTGCTTAGCCGATTGATGAACAACAGCGCCGCGAGCACCCAGGCCATCACGCAGAAATAGCCATCCAGCCGCAGCAGATGGGTCAGCCGACGCGTCATTCCCTTGATCATCAAAAGGCCACTGTTTGCGAAATGTCCTTTGAACACTAAACGCCAACGACTGGCGTGTCGCGGGCAAAATTCCCCATGGGTCGAAAGCAGAGGCAAGCTACAAGTGCGCAGGAAAAGACCTACGCAATCACCTCGACGACCATTTCAACCCACAAAAAAAGCCCACTGTTTTCACAGTGGGCTTTGCGGTGTCGCCATTCAGCGCTTAGTGATGTTCACGGGTCGCGCGGAATTTCACGTCCGGCCAGCGCTCTTCCATCAACGCCAGGTTGACCCGCGTCGGCGCGAGGTAGGTCAGGTGACCGCCGCCGTCCAGTGCCAGGTTTTCCACAGCCTTGTTGGAGAATTCCTCAAGCTTCTTCTTGTCGCTGCATTCGATCCAGCGCGCGGAATAAACGGTGATCGGCTCGTAGGAGCACTCGACCTTGTATTCCTCTTTCAGGCGGCTGGCGACCACATCGAACTGCAGCACACCGACGGCGCCGAGGATGATGTCGTTGCTGCGCTCCGGGAAGAACACCTGGGTCGCGCCTTCTTCGGCCAGTTGTTGCAGGCCCTGGCGCAGTTGCTTGGATTTCAGCGGATCACGCAGGCGTACGCGACGGAACAGTTCCGGGGCGAAGTGCGGGATGCCGGTGAAGCCCAGGACTTCGCCTTCGCTGAAGGTGTCGCCGATCTGGATGGTGCCGTGGTTGTGCAGGCCGATAATGTCGCCGGCAAACGCCTCTTCCAGTTGCTCACGCTCGGAGGAGAAGAAGGTCAGCGCGTCGCCGATCCGCACATCCTTGCCGGTGCGCACGTGGCGCATCTTCATGCCTTTTTCGTACTTGCCGGAGCAAATGCGCATGAAGGCGATGCGGTCGCGGTGTTTCGGGTCCATGTTCGCCTGGATCTTGAAGATGAAACCCGAGAACTTCTCTTCCACCGGCTCCACGGTGCGCTCGTTGGCCACGCGTGCCAGTGGACGCGGCGCCCAATCAACGACGGCGTCGAGGACGTGGTCGACACCGAAGTTGCCCAGTGCCGTACCGAAGAACACCGGAGTCAGTTGACCGTCGAGGAACTCCTGCTGGTTGAACTCGTGGCAGGCGCCCTGCACCAGTTCCAGCTG
>NZ_JBOIBY010000687.1:0-8762 GCF_050739655.1 Pseudomonas sp.
CTGTACGAGTTCAAGTTTCATTGTCAGACCTTTCAGGTAAAAAGCGTCCTGGCCAGGAAGCGGATGACTTTGTCAAAGGCCCGACAAGTATGCGTATCGTGGAAAAACTTCCTATCACGCCAAGTGAGTACTCCCAAAGGGGTAGTACATGGAAATGACCGGGGAAGTACGCTGCCCTTCAGTAAGTCTCTTTGCGCAGCGCCCGCCTGACCTCAGCCTGTATGGCATAAGCCGGTGCCTCCACGGCATTGGAATCCTGGGTATAGCGTTGGGCAAATCCCTGCACTCCCCACTCCTGATACTGCTGCACATGTTTCAGTTCGTGAGCCCAGAGCGCGATGTCCTGTTCGGCGGTTTGAGCGTCCCGGAAGAGGATGATATCGATCAGCGTCACGGCACCGACATCAGGGTTTTGCAGCATGGCAGTGGCGGCGGTGAGTTGGCCGTTGTCGCTGATTTTATAACGCGCGCTATCGAGGACGGCGGGGTCGTACCAGTGCAGTAGCTGCTCGCGGATATGCGCCGGAATGGGTTGGAGGCCGGCGCTGGCGGCTTCGGCGCGGGCCTGGGTCAGCCACAGGGCCAGGGCAGGTGCCGCGATCTGGTAGACGTCATCAGGCACCAGGTCTGGCAGGCAGATGCAGCCGTCCAGGCACACTTGTTTCTCGCCAGCCGGGCAGCCGTTGCTCTGGGCTGGCACTTCAAGTGCCAGGCAAAGAACAGACAACGCCAGCAGACGCGTGGTGATGGGCGGCATGGGGCGCTCCAGATTTTTTCCGAGCGTTGTTCATTCCATGGCATCGCGTCAATGCCGGTGCCTCGAAACATCAACAATCCTGGCGATCGAGCAGTGAACTCGCCAACAGCGCCTTCAATGCCATCGGCCTGGCGAAATGATAACCCTGGGCCTGCCCTGCCCCGATTTCACGCAGCAGGTCCAGCGTTGCTTCATCCTCGACACCCTCGGCAAGCGTCCGGGTCTGTCATGAATAGCCAAGGGACTGTCGTCAAATGAAAAGCGTCCCCGAATCGCGGGCTCTTTAATGGAGGTTCTGAAAAAAGCCTCTGGCGATTGAGCTGACGGATGTATCCGCGGCGCCTGAGTCACGAGTTGCCTGGTACGCCAGGCAGGAGAATAACAATATGAAATTCGTGAAAAGTCTTCTGGCTGGCCTACCCCTGATGGCGCTGGCCATCGACGCTCAAGCCTATGTATCGAGTCATGAAGCCGCGCGACTGGGCACCAGCCTGACCTGGGTGGGTGCCGAAAAGGCCGGCAATGCCGATGGCTCCATTCCGCCCTACAACGGTGGCCTGACCACGGCCCCATCCAGTTTCAAGACCGGCGACAGCATGCGTCCCGACCCCTTTGCGGACGAAAAACCGCTGCTGGTGATCAACGGCAGGAACGTCGATTCGTACAAAAACCTGCTGACCGCCACCACCGTGGCGTTGGCCAGGCGCTACCCCGGTTTTCGCATCGACGTGTATCCGACCCACCGCACCGCATCGCTACCACAGGCGATACTGGACAACAGCCGCAGGAATGCCACCAACGCCAGGTCCCTGAACGGCGGGATCGCCATCGACAACGTGATGCCCGGGGTGCCGTTCCCGATCCCGCAATCAGGCGCCGAAGCGATGTGGAACTTCCTGCTGCGCTATCAGGGAGTCAACATCCATTCCAAGTACGACTCCTGGAGCGTCGACACGGCGGGCGTACCGAGCCTGGCGGTTACCGGCGAGGCATTCGTCTCCTTCCCGATTTACGAGAACCTGTCGAAGCCATTCAGCAGCTCGGACATTTATTATCAGTTGAAACTGTCCTACACCGGGCCTGCGCGCCGAGCCGGCGAGTCGATCATGCTCAAGAACGCCACCAATGCCACAGAGTTTCCTGGCCGCGCCTGGCAGTACATGCCTGCCCAGCGCCGGGTCAAACAGATTTCGATCCTGGCCTACGACACTCCCAACCCTGGCACCGCCCGTGCGCTCGAGCTGTATGACTGGACGCTGGTCGGCAAGCAAGAAATGATCGTGCCTTACAACACCTACAAACTCACTTACGCGCGCAGCGCCAAATCGCTGACCACCCCCAATTTCATTGCCCCGGATTTCGTACGCTGGGAAAAACACCGGGTCTACGTCGTGGAGGGCAACCTCAAGCCCGGTGCGACGCACATCTACCAGAAGCGCCGCTTTTACCTGGATGAAGATACCTGGGCCGCAGTGGCCTCCGATCAGTACGACACCAGTGGCCAGCTATATCGTGGCTCCTTCGCTTTCTTCAGCCAGAGCTATGACCAGCAGGTCCCGGATGCCACCCCTTTCATGACCTGCGACCTGTCCAAAGGCACCTATAACATCAATGGCGTGGTCGGCCCCCACGGTGGCATCCGCTACATCGAGCCGCTGTCGACTGCGCAGTGGGTGCCAGAGTCGATGGCGGGTACCGGTATTCGCTAGATCTGCGGTGATGCAACGCATCGATTATGCATGACCGATACATGACAAAGCCCCCGGCTCTAAAGAACCAGGGGCTTGAGTTTTCGAGTGCTGCGCGAGCTACAAAGATCAGCTCTCAGAGGAAATGACTGGGTCGTGACTGGATTCAGCCGCCAGCTTCAATCGGTCGGCTTTACAAATGTATTTAGGCTTGTTCTTCGGTGCCAGTTTGGCACTGGCCTTTTTGGCCTTCTCCTTGAACAGCTGCTTCAGTTTCTTTTGACGGTTCATGTTGTTCTACTCAGCCTGTAATCCTTGAATGATATCAGCTTGAGACATTTAACCGATTCAACTTTGCGGCTCCACGATCCTGAGCCAGGGCCAGCGAGCCTGATAACTTTTCGCCTTCTGTTCGAACAGGACTGGCTTGGGGTTCCCTGGATTGATACGAAGCAGCCCGTGCTCTGTGTCGGCCAGGCCGTTGGGCGCATAGACCTCGCCCGTTTCAACATCCAGACCGATGCAGGTGCCGGCAATCAGGTAGCGATCAATCCCGTCCCTGGCCGACTCAAGCTTTGGATAATCCCCACCAAACCGCTGGCCATACCACAGGTGAACGCGAGCCTGATTCTTGATCTCAATGTTCACGTCGAGGTCCCGGAACAGACGCTGACCTGATTGGATGACCTCATTTTCGGCTTCCCACGACAGGTCATCATCGAAGTAAAAGACATCGTAGTCTTTCACGCCCCACTCTGGCGGTCGCTGAGACTGATGATTCCACACGGCCTGGAACAGGCAACCGGCAGTGAGCATGCATTGGTTCAAACCGAGCTCAGGCAAGCGAGCGGAAATTTCTGCGTTTACCGGGTTGGTCATTGCGATCCTGACGAGGCTTTCGACAGTCAATGTCATTTTCATTCCTTAAAAATCGAACGGGTCCCGGCGACCGACAATACCCTCGGTGCTTTTCAAATTCGAGAAGACATTGCCCTTTGCTCTCCCTCGGCCAACCTGGCGCGAATCATGCGTGATTCAGCGGCATGAAGTCGGTGCTGGCTATGCGGATGACACTTTTGAAGTGAGTCGCCCCGGAGCCTGCCCCGATAATCGATAGCTTACTGACGAATTGTCGAGGTCAAGCATGACAAACGCAACGATGGAACAAGTCAGCCCGCAAACGCTGAGAAGAGTGATTGTGGCCGCCGGCATCGGCAATTTCGTCGAGTGGTTCGACTTCGCGGTCTATGGCTTTCTGGCCACGACCATTGCCCAGCAATTCTTCCCCAGTGGCGATGCCAGTGCCGCACTGCTCAAGACCTTTGCGGTATTCGCCGTGGCCTTTGCGTTTCGGCCCCTTGGCGGGATTTTCTTCGGCATGCTCGGTGACCGGATCGGCCGCAAGCGAACCCTGGCGATGACCATACTGTTGATGGCCGGGGCGACAACCTTGATCGGTCTGCTGCCCACTTATGCGGCGATCGGAGTCTTGGCGCCGGTTCTTCTGTCCCTGATCCGATGCGCCCAGGGTTTTTCCGCCGGTGGCGAATACGCCGGTGCCTGTGCCTACCTGATGGAGCACGCACCGAGTGACAAACGCGCCTGGTACGGCAGCTTCATTCCGGTGTCGACATTTTCCGCCTTTGCCGCGGCAGCCGTGGTGGCCTACGCACTCGAGGCGTCGTTGTCGGCCGAGGCAATGGGCAGTTGGGGGTGGCGTCTGCCGTTCCTGATTGCCGCGCCCCTGGGCCTGGTAGGTCTTTACTTGCGCTGGAAGCTCGATGAGACACCGGCATTCCAGGCGGTAACCCAGGAACGTGCAGTCGCACACTCCCCACTCAAGGAAACCTTGCGCAACCATGGTGCAGCCATCTGCTGCCTGGGTGCTTTTGTGTCACTGACGGCACTGTCGTTTTATATGTTCACCACCTATTTCGCGACCTACCTGCAAGTCGCCGGTGGCCTGAGTCGCGCCACGGCGTTGCTGGTGTCACTGATTGCATTGTTGTTTGCCGCGGCGATCTGCCCGTTGGCCGGGCTGTATTCGGACCGGGTCGGGCGTCGAATGACGGTGATGACGGCTTGCGCGCTGTTGATCGTGGCCGTGTATCCATCGTTCCTGATGGCCAGTTCCGGCTCGTTCGCCGCGTCCATCGTCGGTGTCATGCTCCTGGCGATCGGCGCGGTGTTGTGTGGCGTGGTGACGGCGGCCCTGCTCTCGGAAACCTTCCCTACCCGTACCCGCTACACCGCCTCGGCGATCACCTACAACATGGCGTATACCATTTTCGGCGGCACCGCTCCGCTGGTGGCGACATGGCTGATCAGCACCACCGGCAGCAACCTGTCGCCGGCGTTCTACCTGATCGCGGTTGCATTGCTCGCGCTGGCGGGCGGGCTGGCATTACCTGAGACTTCAAGGATTTCCCTGCATGACATTCCGTCGCAGGAGAAAGGCTTAAGAGTGAGTGCATCCGCCTGAATCACCAAACGATCCTGTCGTGGGCCCCGTGCTGTTCCATCGCAAAGGTGTTGCGGGTCAACCGCCCCGGATTCACACGCTACGCTAGGTTCTGTACGAAAACCCTTGAAACACCGAAATGGGTAAAATCGCCGCCGTCAAAGGCAGGAGCCCCTGATGGCCAAGCGATACGAACTCAGTGACGCGTCCTGGGAAATGATCGAAGATCTCATCACCCAGGATCAGAAAACAGGACGCCCAAGAAACAGCGACCGCTTGATGCTCAACGGCATCTTGTGGGTGCTCTGCTCAGGTGCCGCATGGCGCGATATGCCTGAGCGTTTCGGCCCTTGGTCGACGGTCTATCAACGCTTTCGCGATTGGCGCAATCGAGGCACCTTTGACCAGATGCTCAAGCGCCTGCATATCAGGCTCAACGAGCAAGGGTTGATTGATCTGGACATCTGGATGATCGACTCCACCGCGGTACGCGCAACCCGAGCCTCTTCCGGCGCCGGGAAAAAAGGGGGCCTGAAGAACCGCTAGACCATGCGTTGGGCCGTAGTCGCGGCGGTCTTACGACCAAGATTCATATGCTCTGCGATTCAAACGGAATCCCTCTGTGTTTCAACCTGTCAGGTGGACAGGCCAGCGATATTGCTCATGCGCAGCCATTGCTTGATCAGGTTCAAGTCCCAAGCGGCCAGAGGGGACGACCTCGCAAGCGCTGTCGCTGGCTCTTGGCGGACAAGGGCTACGATGCCGAACACCTTCGGCGCTATTGCGATCGCTACCGGATGCAGCCGGTGATTCCTTTGCGCACCATGAAGCGTAAACCCAAGCCTGGCTTGCCCAGACTGTTCGACAAGCCCAAGTACCGACAGCGCAACATCATCGAGCGCATGTTTGGCTGGCTGAAGGAGAGCCGGCAGATAGGCACCCGTTACGACAAGCTGGCGAAAAGTTTTGGGGCAATGGTTTCTCTGGCTTGCACCATGCGGTGTTTGCGACATTACTTTTCGTACACTACCTAGTGCTCTGCCAATTCGCCGAGCAGATCGACAAGGTGCTTGAGCGAGCGCCCGAGACGATCCAGCTTCCAAATCACGACAACATCACTCGACCGAACATTGGCTAGCAATTTGTCTAGCTCTGGTCGAGCGCTTTTCGCACCACTGGCAATGTCTTGATAGATGCGTTCGCACCCGGCCTTTTTTTAGGGCATCAACCTGGAGGTCAGCTTTTTGATCCCGAGTACTCACTCGTGCGTAACCTATTTTCATCAAAAGTACTGTTTACTCATCTTGGTTTGAAATAATCGAACTTTGATTAATCATACCAGTTGTTTGAACATTAACTCCGGCCGGTTAACGTTCCGGTGCCTGTTTCGTTAAAGTTCGATAAAACGAAGGTTTTTCCGAACTGAATGAAGGCTACATCATTCGTGCTCTCCTGATTCAATCGAGTGACGGCAAATTGTAATCACTGCCCCCTTGTCCGAAATATGCATAGATACATTTTTCTGTTTGCCAATAGCAATGTATGGATGCACAGTATTTTTGGCAGCCATCCAAACACAGCGCCATGGGAGGGATGTCTCAACATAAACAGGCAATTGCCTATACAGAAGCCGTAGCGCACGCCAAATGATGATGGTGGCACGAAAAGGACAAAGTCAAGGAAAGATATATGTCGAAATCAGATGATCAGATAGAACTACCGGCTACTTATGTAGGGGCGCAGCCTCCTTCAGGATTCGACAACTTCGGGGGTGGGTTTGATGTCAGTGGCAATGGGTTTAATAGCGGCACATGGGGAAGCGGTGGAGTTGATCCATCTCGTTATGGAGATGTTGGAGAAATTTATGACTCTGAACGAATAATTGATCGTCTAGGGCAAAACGCAGCGAGTGCAATACAACAAGCCAATAATGGCGCTCAAAGTGACTATGAAGCTAAATCTGCTACGCTACCAGCAGCGATTGATCAGCAAGTAGCTGCTGTACGAGCTGAGGCAGGAGCTCAAGATTCATCCCCCGTTGAAGGGTTGAATCGAGATGTAGCTGCTCGAAGTACTTTGATTGAACGTAAAACTGCTGAACTTCAGACTCAGGTAGTTACAGCAAATGCATATTATGGCACCAATCCCATTGGGAGAAGTGCAAAAGATTATGTAAATGAAGGGTATCGTCGAATTGCCTTGGAAGGTGCAGGCCTTCTTAAGTTGCAGCAAGATATGGACATTTCATATAAGGCTGCTTACGCTGCAAAGCTTCTTGAGGCCGAAATACAACTTCTAAATAGACAGGTGGCTACGTTAAAAGCATCTTTTGCTGAGGCTCAGGCCCAAGAGCCAGCACATCTTGCGGCTGAAGAACAAAAGAAAGAATTAGAGGCTCTCGCTTACTGGGCGAATCGCTACAATACTGGAAAAGACCCTATCGTTAAACAGTACAACCTCAACAAGGCTAATGTTGAGGGAAACGCACAAGCAAAACTCGACGCAGTCGGCGTGAGCCAGGCGCCTCCAGATGGTACTCCTCTCGATTGGATCAACAAAGCCATCGAATCGGTGACGCAGGTATTGAATCAGGAGTACGAACAGCAAAAATCGTATAACGCCGTGCTGGCCAATTATCCTGGGGTAGACTTTAAAAACAGTGACCTTAAAAACTTCCTTGAGCGGACGCGAGATAAACAGCTTGATCCCGAGGTGGCCTTCGCACAGGAAATGCAGGCAATCCAAGCTGCTTATGCCGCCGACGTAATGAACGACGAATTTAATAGTTTGCAAGGAAGACTGCCAATACTCAATGCCGCCAAAGCAGAGGCTCAACGAGTAGCTGCTGAAGCCATTGAACAAGCTCGTCTAGCAGCAGAGGCTGAGGCCAAACGTGTCGCTGATGAGCAGGCCCGTGTAGCAGCAGAGACGATTCGGACCGCCAATACGTTCCGTGCTCCTGGCCCAGCTTCGTCTGTTGTCCCGGTTGTTATGACCTCTGCGGGAACCATAGCCGTCATTGAAGCGGCAGCAGTGACCCTACAAGCGGCTATCCGCTCTGCAATTGCCGCATTGACCAGTTTGGCAGCTGGCACAGCCTCAGGTCTTTTGGTCGGCGTGTCTGCTTTGGTCTATTCGCCCAAGCTGGCTAATGGGGAGTTGCCTGAGCGTTATGCTTTTAGCACCCCCTTATTGGATCTTGCTCCGGAGCATGGACAGGACTTGCCAGCGATTGCCGCCGCTAGTGGCACCGTTGATTTGCCTGTTCGGATCAGTTCGAAAACAGCAGCAGATGGGCAGTCAGAAGTCATTGTCGTCAAGACTGATGGCGTGACGGTTCCTTCGAAAGTCAGGGTGGTGGCTGCTACCTATAACGCCGAACAGAACGTCTACAGTGTGACGACTGGGGATGTACCTCCCAGGACCTTGACCTGGACACCCATTGTCAATCCAGGGAATAGTTCGACCACCTCTCCTGCCGAACAGCCCGTTCCACCGGTCTACACTGGAGCGACGGTGACACCGGTTGAAGGGAGAATTGACACCTTCCCAACGGTTGTAGAAGCTGGCTTTGATGACTTCATCACCGTGTTCCCGGCGGACTCTGGTTTACCTCCGATCTATGTGATGTTCAGGGATCGGCGAGAGGATGCAGGGGTTGCAACGGGTACTGGCCAGCCGGTGACAGGCATTTGGCTCGACACTGCATCGCAAGGTGAAGGGGTGTCCATTCCGTCGCAGATTGCCGATCAGCTTCGGGGCAAGGAGTTTAAGAACTTTAGGGCCTTTCGAGAGGCCTTCTGGAAAGCTGTAGCTAACGATCCTGAGTTAAGCAAACAGTTCAATCCTGGTAGCC
>NZ_JBOIBY010000688.1:0-1393 GCF_050739655.1 Pseudomonas sp.
TATTTTTCGCAATCTGCATAATTGCGCACCTCTTTCTGCAGTGGAAGTGATGCGCCGCCGCCGAAGAATCTTGCCGTTGAACGGACGCGCCGACCCGAGCCCCCGAAAGCGTCTGTATCCGGCTGCCTTTGACTTGTCAAAGTACGCACTATTCAGTAAGATCCGCCGTCTAATTTACAGGGCGGCCCCTGAGGCTATAAAGAATGAAAACTTTTACTGCTAAACCGGAAACAGTAAAGCGCGACTGGTTTGTCGTCGACGCTGCTGGTCAGACCCTGGGTCGTCTGGCCACCGAAATCGCGAGCCGTCTGCGTGGCAAGCACAAGCCTGAGTACACTCCTCACGTTGACACCGGCGACTACATCGTCGTAATCAACGCTGAGCAGATCCGTGTTACCGGTGCTAAAACCACTGACAAAATGTACTACTCCCACTCCGGTTTCCCGGGCGGCATCAAGTCGATCAACTTTGAAAAGCTGATCGCCAAGGCCCCTGAGCGCGTGATCGAGACCGCGGTTAAAGGCATGCTGCCTAAGAACCCGCTGGGTCGCGACATGTACCGTAAGCTGAAAGTCTATGCGGGCGCTGCACACCCTCATACTGCTCAGCAGCCCCAAGAACTGAAGATTTAACGGAATAGTTCATTATGTCGGCGACTCAAAATTACGGCACTGGCCGTCGCAAGACCGCAACCGCACGCGTTTTCCTGCGTCCGGGTACTGGTAACATCTCCATCAACAACCGTTCGTTGGAAACCTTCTTCGGCCGCGAAACTGCCCGCATGGTAGTTCGTCAGCCGCTGGAGCTGACTCAGACTGTCGAGAAATTCGATATCTACGTCACCGTGATCGGCGGTGGTGTAAGTGGTCAAGCTGGCGCAATCCGCCACGGTATCACTCGCGCTCTGATGGACTACGACGAAACTCTGCGCAGCGCTCTGCGTAAAGCTGGCTTCGTAACCCGCGATGCTCGTGAAGTTGAACGTAAGAAAGTTGGTCTGCGTAAAGCGCGTAAGCGTCCGCAGTACTCGAAGCGTTAATTCGCTTCCACGTTCAAAAAAGAACGCCCAGTTTCCTCACGGAGCTGGGCGTTTTTTTGTGGGTGCGATTTATCAAAGAATTGCGCTGTGACAACTTGCCACATCCGTAGAGGCCCTATACTACAAGGCTTGGGAGTGGTGCCTCAGGGTAATTACCTTGTCAGAATTGGGGCTTTTCATTACCATTCGGCAAAATTTTTATAAGTACAGAGTTTTACTTAGTAGATGCCTGATTTAACAGGCCACAAAGCTGATGGGAGAGGACTGAATGAGCAATGACGGCGTGAATGCAGGCCGGCGTCGCTTCTTGGTAGCAGCCACATCCGTGGTGGGTGCTGCAGGAGCGGTGGGGGC
>NZ_JBOIBY010000689.1:0-9887 GCF_050739655.1 Pseudomonas sp.
GGCTTCAAGCCCGCTGAACATCAACATCAAAAGATCGCAGCCTTCGGCAGCTCCTACAGGGGGGCTGCGGCGCTTCGAGAACAAGACTGGCAGGCATTTTTGCAGCAGCACCTAAAGCAGCCTCTCCCTGCCGATTTCAGCCGGCAGCTGGCATTGCTGGCTTACGCGCCGGAAGCCACCTTGCGCGCCCTGCCAGCCGAACAACGCCACCACCTGTTCAACACCTGCAAACACTGGGTGGAACATCATCATGTGGCAGCTTGAATACCCCTGGCTGTTACTACTGCTGCCTTTACCTTGGCTGGGTTATCGCTACCTGCCCGATTACCGTGAGGCGCGCAGTGCGGTGCGCGTTCCGTTTTTCGGGGCCATGAGCCGTGCGGTTGGTGAGGCCCCGACTCAGGCCGGCAGCCGCAGCAATTATTGGCAGTTGCTGATGAATCTCGTGGTGTGGGGCCTGTTACTGGTGGCGGCTGCACGGCCGGTACTCGTGGAAAAACCCATCGAACGCCAGCAACCGGTGCGCGACCTGATGCTGGCCATCGACCTTTCCCAGTCCATGGAAACCACCGACTTCACTGACGCCAACGGCCAGAAGATCAATCGTCTGGCCGCGGTCAAGGAAGTGGTGCACGGCTTTATCGACAAACGCAAAGAGGATCGCCTCGGCCTGATCGTGTTCGGCAGCGGCGCGTATCCGCAAGCGCCGCTCACCCTCAACCATGCAAGCCTGTCGCTGTTGCTGGACGACACCGGTATCGGCATGGCCGGTCCCAACACGGCGATCGGTGATGCGATCGGGTTGAGCCTGAAGCTGCTGGACCAGGCCCATGAGCAGGAAAAAGTCCTGATCCTGCTCACCGACGGCAACGATACCAGCAGCGCCATCACCCCCGATCACGCGGCAACCATGGCGGCCGCCAAGGGCGTGGTGATTCACACCATCGGCATTGGCGACCCGAATGCCGAAGGCGAAGCCAAAGTGAACCTGCAAGGCTTGCAGGAAATCGCCCAAGCCACCGGTGGGCGCTTCTTCCGCGCCGAAGATCGCACCGCGCTGGACCAGGTGTACAGCACCCTCGACCAGCTCACTGCGCATCAAGTCAAAACCCTGAGTCATCAACCGAAACGGGATCTGTTCTGGTGGCCGCTAGGGGCGGCAATCGTGGTGCTTGCGCTCTATCATCTGGGCGCCCTGCTGCTGCCGCGCCTGTCCATTGCTCGTCAGCGGCAGGAGGCCTGATTTGGAAATCAACCTCAGCAACTTCCACTTCCTGCGTCCGCTCTGGCT
Organism: Pseudomonas sp.; assembly: GCF_050739655.1. GTDB lineage: Bacteria > Pseudomonadota > Gammaproteobacteria > Pseudomonadales > Pseudomonadaceae > Aquipseudomonas. The sequence continues at coordinate 1,292 of NZ_JBOIBY010000689.1, forward strand.
GTTGCTGCTGCCCTTTGCTGTGTTGCTGCCGTGGCTGTGGCGGCGCAGCCAGGATGTGCAAAGACGCCTGCGCGGTAATATCGCTGAACACTTGCTCCCACATCTGTTGATTACCCCGAAGGATCAGCATTGGCTGCGGCCGGTGCATCTGGTTTGCGCATTGTTGGTGCTCGGCGCGATTGCCGCAGCCGGGCCTACATGGGAACAGGATCGTCCGGATTTCCTGGAGAACCGTGCGCCGTTGATCATTGCCGTCGACCTGTCGCCGTCCATGGACGCCAACGACGTACAACCGACTCGACTGGAAGCGGCCAAACACAAACTGCACGACCTGATCCAGCGCCGCGCCGGTGCCCGCAATGCGCTGATCGCCTACGCGGGCAGTGCTCATCTAGTGTTACCGCCGACCGATGACCCGGCCCTGCTCGACACCTTTATTCAGGCGCTGAGTACCGATTTGATCGGTAAAGCAGGCAAGGATGTCGGTGCCGTCATCGAGCAAGCCAAGCGCCTGCTGGCCGCTGAAAAATCACCCGGCACCCTGCTGCTGATCACCGATGGCGCGGACACATCGCAGCTGTCAGATCTGGACAAGAAACTCGACAACAGCGCGTTGCAGGTACTGATCCTGGCCATCGGCAGCGAGGACGGTGGCATCATCCGCGACGCCAGTGGCCAGCCGCGCACTGACAGCAATGGCCGCCCTGAACTGGGCAGTTTTGATCAGGCGGCGCTCAAGCAGCTTGCATCAACACTGGATGCGCCGCTGGGCAGTCTGACGCTCAACAACGATGATCTGGACTGGGTCGATCTGCACGCCCAACAACACTTTCAAGCCACCAGTGACCAACAGCGAGAATTGCACTGGAAAGATGCCGGCTACTGGCTGTGCTGGCCGTTGCTGCTGATCGCTTTCTTCAGTGTGCGCAAGGGCTGGAACCTGAACTGGATGGCCGGATTGCTGCTGGTCGTGGGGCTCGGATGGCAACCGACACCGGCGCACGCCAATGCGCTTACAGACGCCTTTTTCACTCGCGACCAGCAAGGGCGCTGGGCTTTTGAGCACGAACACTTCCCGCAAGCCGCGGCACTGTTTGTCGACCCTTACTGGAAAGGCGTGGCTGCCTATAACGCCGCCGACTTCGACCTGGCCCTGGCCAGCTTCGCGCGCCTGCAAACGCCCCAGGCGTATTTCTATCTGGGCAACATTTACGTGCGTCGCTTCAAGTTCGACCATGCCATTGCCGCCTACACCCAGGCGTTGAAGTTGCAGCCGCAATTCCCTGAGGCCACGGCCAACCTCGCCCTGGCCATGGCCTTGCAGAAAGACACCGAAGATGCCGAGAAGAACGCCCCGGAAACCAAGCCCGATGAAATCAAGATGGACAAGGCGCCGGGCAAGGGCCAGAGCAAGGCGCTGAAGACGGAGCAAGCGGCGTCGGATGAACAGTGGCTGCAGAACCTCAGCACTTCGCCGGCGAAGTTTTTGAAACAGAAGTTCAGTTTGCAGGATCAGGTGGGGGCTAAACCATGACAGGCCTGATAGACCGAGTCGCGGCCATCGCTAGCAGGCTAGCTCCCACATTGGATTTGTATACACCACCAGTCCCCTGTGGGAGCGGGCTTGCCCGCGATGGCGGCAGATCATCCAACACATTATTCGGCACCTTACTGATAGCCCTGATCAGTACAACCACCCTGGCCGCCGAACCCGAACTCAGAGTCCAGGCCAGCCTGCAACCCAACGAATCCGCCATGGTCGGCAGCCTCGTCGAACTGCAACTCGATGTCCTCACCGACACCTGGTTCACCAGCGCCCCCACCCTTCCCGACCTGAAGCTGGCCGGTGCACTGGTGATGCCACCCGATGGCCATGCCGAGCACATCAATCAGACCGTCGAGGGCAAATCGTTCAATGGCCTGCGCTACAGCTACCTGATCACTGCGAATCAGGCACAGGGTTTCGACATTCCGCCGCTGACAGTGCAGGCCACTCCCGGCCAGGCCACCACCGAACTGAGCGCCCAGAGCCAGCCACTGCACTTCACCTCGACCCAACCGCCGGGGTTCCAGGCCGGTGAGCCGGTGCTGGTGGCGCAGGGGTTGCGGTTCACGCAAAAGATCATCAATTCGGCCACCCCGCTAAAGGTCGGCGACAGCATTACTCGCGAATTGACCCTACAGGCGGATGGCGCCCTGGCCATGTCATTGCCGACGACACCGCTGGGCGATGTCCGTGGCCTGAGCCGTTACGCGAAATCCCCGCAGGTGAAAAACCTGGATGACGGCCGCGGCCACTTCAGCGGCGGGCAGCGCATCGACACCGTGACTTACCGGGTCGACAACGAAGGCCACTACAGCCTCCCGCCCATCGAAGTGAAATGGTGGGATGCCAGCACTCGCCAGCCCCGTATCGCGCAGGTGCCTGCAATCGACTTTGATGCAGCGGCGAACAGCGCCTACAAAACGGTGTTCTCGATCACCGAGGACCTGAAAAAACTGGGTCAGCAAAACAGCCTGCATCTCAACCGCAACCTTTTGGGTGTTTTGGCGCTGCTGCTCGGTGTAGCGGCACTCGGCTGGTTCGCTCGCCCACTGTTGCAGCGCGCGCGCCTTGGCTGGCAGGCCCGACGCCGTGCACGGCAGGCGGCCTGGCTGGCCTCCAGCGACTATGCCTGGCGCCAGATCCCGGCACAGCTGGACGACAACCCGCCACAGTTGAGCGCCCTGTATCTGTGGATTCGCCGCAGTGGCAAGGGTCTGAAACTCACCGGCCTGGGGCCGCGCCTGCAAGCACTGCTACGTGCCTGTTACGGCCGTGAGCCGAGCAAAGAACAGGCATTGCACCAACTCCGGCAATCCTTGACTACGCTGCATAGTCTGGCTGAACACAACAGAGAATCAGTTGCTCCTGCGTTGCGACCACTCAACCCTGTCCACGAGAAGGAATTCCCATGACGAGTCCGTTTGCATTGCGCCAGTTTCACGGGTTCAAATTTTTGCTGACTGTGGTCTTGAGTCTGCCCTTGCTGGTTCAGGCGGCCGAGCCCCTGCCGTCATGGAACGAGGGGCCGTCGAAAAAGAGCATCATCGAGTTCGTCCAGGCCGTGACGGACCAAAGCAGCAAGGATTTCGTCAAACCCGAGGACCGCATCGCCGTGTTCGACAACGACGGCACGTTGTGGAGCGAGCAACCGATGTACTTCGAGTTGCTGTTTGCCCTTGAGGAGGTCAAGCGCACCGCAGCTCAACACCCGGACTGGAAAACCACCCAGCCGTTCAAGGCTGTACTGGAGAACGATCACCAGGCCCTGGCCGCCACGGGCCTGGACGGCATGATGAAGATTTTCGGAGCGACCCACACCGGCATGACCACCGAAGCCTTCGATGACTATGCCAAGACCTGGCTGAGCCAGGCCCGCCATCCAAAAACCGGCAAGCCCTACACCGAAATGATCTTCCAGCCGATGCTGGAAATGCTCGATTACCTGCGTGGCCAGAACTTCAAGACCTACATCGTCTCCGGTGGCGACACCGGCTTCATGCGCGCCTTTGCCGAAAAGGTCTACGGCATCCCGCCCGAGCAGGTCATTGGCACCACATTTGTCACCACGTTTGAGTACAAGGATGGCAAGGCGTCGATCCTGCGCACACCGAAACTGGCCCATAACGATGACGGGCCGGGCAAGCCTGTGAGCATCGACGCGGTGATCGGGCGCCGACCGATTCTGGCGTTCGGCAATTCAGACGGCGACCTGCAAATGTTGCAGTGGACCGCCGCAGGACCGGGCAAACGCTTCATGGGATTGGTGCACCACACCGATGCCAAGCGTGAGTGGGCCTATGACCGCCAATCGCAGATTGGCCGCCTGGACAAGGCCCTGGACGAAGCAAAGAACCGTGGATGGACTGTCGTGGATATGGCAACCGAATGGCGTCGCATTTATCCGTTCGACGCAACTACCGACGGGCAAGTGCAGTAGCAAGCGTAAAGCTGGACCGCAACGAACGGTTGTCGCATCACGCGACGTAAATGAGCAGAAGGAGCAAGTCATATGACTCGCATGCGCAAGTGGTTACCGAGGGCCGCCGTGCTGGCGGCTTCGGTGATGGCGTTCTCGGCCACCGCCGGGGCCGCCGACAAGCCCAACATCCTCGTCATCTTCGGTGATGACATCGGCCAGACCAACATCAGTGCCTATTCCATGGGCGTTGTCGGCTACAAGACCCCCAACATCGATCGCATTGCCAAGGAAGGCATGATGTTCACCGACTATTACGCGGAGAACAGCTGCACAGCCGGACGCTCGACCTTCATCACCGGGCAGTCGGCATTGCGCACCGGTCTTTCCAAGGTGGGCATGCCCGGCGTACCGGTCGGCTTGCAGGCACGGGACGTGACCATTGCCCAGGCGCTCAAGGCCAAAGGCTATGCAACGGGTCAGTTCGGCAAGAACCACTTGGGGGACAAGGACGAGTACCTGCCTACCAACCACGGTTTCGACGAGTTCTTCGGCAATCTCTACCACCTCAATGCCGAAGAAGAGCCGGAACGTCCGTACTGGCCGAAGGATGATGCCGAGTTCGTCAAGGCGGCCTCCCCGCGCGGTGTAATCCACAGTTTTGCCGACGGCAAGATCGAGGACACCGGTGCGCTAACAAAAAAACGCATGGAAACCATCGACGACGAAACCACCGCCGCCGCCCAGGCGTTTATCGAGAAACAGGCCAAGGCGGACAAGCCGTTCTTCGTCTGGATGAACACCACCCGGATGCATGCTTACACCCATGTGCGTGAATCCATGCAAGGTCAAAGCGGCATGGTTGGTAACGAGTATGCCGACGGCATGCTTGAACATGACGGTGACGTCGGCAAGTTGTTGAAGACGCTGGATGACCTCAAGCTCACCGACAACACCATCGTCGTCTACACCACCGACAACGGCCCTAACCAGTGGTCCTGGCCGGATGCGGCGACTACACCGTTCCGCAACGAGAAAAACTCCAACTGGGAAGGGGCCTACCGGGTACCGGCGATGATTCGCTGGCCGGGCAAGGTCAAGCCCGGCGAGGTGTCCACGCAGATGTTCTCCGGAATGGACTGGTTCCCGACCTTGTTGGCCGCCGTAGGCGACACCGATATCAAGGACCGTCTGCTCAAGGGCGCTGACGTCGGCGGGAAAAATTTCAAGGTGCACCTGGACGGCTACAACCAGCTGGACTACCTGACTGGCAAGACCGACAAGAGTGCGCGCACCGAGTTCTACTATTTCAACGATGACGGCGTACTGGTGAGCATGCGCTACAACGATTGGAAGGTGGTCTTCTGCGAGCAGCGGGCTCCGGGTGGTATGAAGGTCTGGAGCGAGCCGTTTACCTGCCTGCGCGTGCCCAAGCTCTTCAACTTGCGCATGGACCCCTACGAGCGTGCCGACGTAGTGTCTGATCAATACTACGACTGGCTGGCGAAGAACGACTACCTGCTGTTCGACGGCATCCGCAGATCCGCGGCCTTCCTGCAGACCTTTGTCGACTATCCGCCAAGCCAACGCCCGGCGAGCTTCAGCATCGACCAGGTCCGCGAGGAAGTTGACAAGAAAATTGCCGAAAAAATGAAAGCTGCAAAATAACACCGCTTGACCGCCGCTCGCCCTAATCGGCGAGCGGCCCTATTTGCAACTTGGGACCGTGTCGGCCCCAATCGCGGGCAAGCCCGCTCCCACACTGGATCTCCGGTACGACAACAACCCTGTGGGAGCGGGCTTGCCTGCGATGAGGCCAGCACGGTCACAAACGTTTTTGAACTGGAACAAGGCACCCCGCAATGTCCTCACGTGTCGCCAGCAAGTCGTCGGCCATACCTGCTCCTCAAGTCGCCTCCCCGGCGTTGTTGATCCCTGCCCTGTTATTGTTCGTCTCCGGTGCCGCGGCGCTGGTGTATCAGGTGTTGTGGATCAAGCAGCTGTCGCTGGTCGTAGGCGTCGAGGTGTATGCCATCACTACCGGGATCAGCGCGTTTTTTGCCGGCCTGGCTTTGGGTGGCCTGTTGCTCGGACGGTGGGCGGACAGGTTGCAACAACCGGTTCTGCTTTATGCCGGATTGGAAGTGCTGGTGGCGATACTCGGCGTTGGCACAACCTACGCCATGAGCCTGGCGGCCAGCCCGTTTGCCTGGCTGGAACAGCACATCGGCCTGCTGGCGTGGCTGCTGCCCTTTGCACTGGTGGGCATCCCAGCGCTGTTGATGGGCGGCACCCTGCCGGTACTGGTTCGCTCCCTGGCGACTGACCCGCAACAACTGGGCAAGGCCGGCGGCCACCTATATGCCGCGAACACCGCTGGCGCCATCGCTGGCACCCTGCTCGCGGCGTTCGTACTGATTGCCACGCTTGGCGTACGCGGCAGCGCCCTGGCCGCTGCAATGCTCAACCTGCTGGCGGCGGCGGGCGCCTTGTGGTTTCAGCGCCAACGTCCGTTGGCCAGCGATACGCCGGTCAGGCACCACACCGATAAAGCCCCGGATCGACTGGCGCTGTGGCTGTACTCGATTGCCGGTGGCGTGGCACTGGGTTACGAAGTGGTCTGGTCGCAGTCGATCGTGCAGTTCATGAGTACCCGCACCTATGCCTTCGCCGTGGTACTGGCTACTTATCTGACCGGACTGTTTCTGGGCAGCGCCCTGCTCGCCCGCCGAGTCGATCGCCTGCGCGATCCCTGGGGCGTGTTCGGTTTGCTGATTGCCGGTGCCGGACTGGTCGCACTGCTGGAAATTGCCTTGCTGGGCCGCTGGCTGGTGCTCGCGCAAAGTGTCGTGGAAGCGTGGGTACTGTCGCTCGGTGCCAGCGAATTGCTGGGCATGAGCGCACGTTTTGCGGTGGCGGCGCTGAGCATCGTGTTCGTGCCGACGGTATTGCTTGGGGCTGCGTTTCCCGTGGCATTGCGTCTGAGCGTCGGTCGCGACCATGTCGGGCGCCATGTGGGTGAGGTGGTGGCGTTCAACACCCTGGGCGGGATTGTCGGCGTCATGCTCTGCGGGTTTGTGCTGATCCCGCTGCTGGGGCTAGTCCGTACCTTGGGTTTGCTGGCGATTATCGCCGCCGGCATTGGTTATTTTGCGGTGCGCAAAGGGCATGGGGTCAAGAAAGGCCGGCGTCAGGCGGTGGTCGCCCTCGGGCTGGTGGCCGTGGCGTTGGCCGTGTTTACCCCGGTGGACAAACTGGCCAGCCTGCTGCCCGGTGCGCGCAACGCTACGTTGAGCTTTTACGAAGAAGGACGCGGCGGAACCGTCGCCGTTGTCACCCAAGGCAAAGGCCAGAAGGCTTTCCAGCGTTTGTACATTCAAGGCGTCTCTAACACCGGCGACGCCATGCCATCGCTGCGCTACATGCGCATCCAGGCGTTGTTGCCGCTGCTGATCCATAACGGCGAACCACGCTCGGCGCTGGTGATCGGTTTTGGCACCGGCATTACCGCCGGCGCCCTGACGCGCTATCCGGGCCTTGAACATCGCGTGGTTGCCGAACTGCTGCCTGCGGTAGTCAAGGCAGCGCCATTGTTCAAGGGCAACTTCAATGCGGCCGCCGACCCCGGTGTCGACGTACGTCTGCGGGACGGTCGCCAGGAATTGCTGCGCAATCCGCAGCGCTACGACTTGATCACCCTCGAACCACCGCCCCCCTCCGCGGCCGGCGTGGTGAATCTGTATTCCCGGGACTTCTACCAACTGGCCGCCAGTCGATTGAACAAACAAGGCCTGGTCGCGCAGTGGTTGCCCTTGCCGACGCAGAACATCGATGACTCGCGTTCGCTGGTGCGCAGCTTCCTCGATGTTTACCCCTACGCCACTCTGTGGACCAGCGAGTTCCACGAGATGCTGCTGGTGGGCTCGATGGAGCCGATCGAGCTGGATGCCGCGAAAATCAGCCAGCGCTTCCAGCAGGACAGTGTTCGCGGCACCTTGCAGGATGTAGGTATCGGTTCGGCCGCCGCACTGCTCGCCACCTGGGTCACTGATCGCGCCGGCCTGGAACGCTTCGCCGCTGACGCTCAACCCGTGACCGACGATCAACCGCGTATCGAGTACGCGCCGTGGGTGCGGGCCAAGGAAATCACGCGGGTGCTGCCGGCGCTGCTGGACCTGCACATCGCCCCACCACTGCTGAACGCTGATGCTGCCTTCGACGAGCGAATGAACACCCACAGGCAACGCCTGATGCAGTTTTACCGGGCAAGCCTGCACGCCTATGACGGCGACCGCGATGCCTGGGCTCGGGATATTCGCGAGGTGATGCGCGGGGATGGCGGGAATCCGTATTACCGGTGGTTTGTCGGGCAATGACGCCCCTGTGGGAGCTGCTAGCGATGACGGCGGCACATTCAACATCTTCTTTGAATGTGGAGGCCCTATCGCTAGCAGGCTAGCTCCCACAGTTGTCAGTCAGTCGCAGAATTTGAGATCAACCGAAAAACATTGTGGGAGCTAGCTGTGTAAACCCACCAGGTTGTTCACAGAAGCTATCCGGCTAATCGGCGGTAAATAACTCAGACTGGCATGTGGGCGATGCCAGTTGTACTCATGCAACCACGCCGGCAAGTA
>NZ_JBOIBY010000690.1:0-1354 GCF_050739655.1 Pseudomonas sp.
ATGTAGGAGCTGCCGAAGGCTGCGATCTTTTAACGGCTGGCGTGGTAGAGGCTCACATGCCGAAATTCTTCCGGCTCACACAGATCCGGCAGGGTCATGGCTTCAAGCATTTCGATGCGCCGGTACAAGGGATGACGAAAGTCGCGTACCCGAGAGTCCGCCACCAGTGCTTCGCGGCCTCGGCTCAGAAACTCATCGAGCAGCGGCAGGTTCGCCCGGTCGTACAGGACGTCCGCCACCAGCACCAGATCGAAGCGATCCGCCTCGGCAAAAAAATCCGTGGAATAGTTGAGCTGTACATCATTGAGTTCGGCATTCGCTCGACAGGCGGCTAGCGCCAACGGATCAAGGTCACAGGCCACCACTTCCAGCGCGCCGGCCTTCACGGCGGCAATCCCCGCTATGCCTGAGCCTGCGCCGAAATCCAGCACCCGTTTGCCTTCGACCCAGTGTGGGTTTTCGGCAAGGTAGCGGGCCACGGCCAAGCCACTGGCCCAACAAAAACTCCAGTAAGGCGGTTCATGCAGAATGCGACGGGTTTCTTCCGGGCTGAACGCGCGGTCCATGTTGTCGCCATCGATCAGCCACAACTTCAGATCGGTACCTGGTAATCCGCAGGCAACCAGTTGCGCATCACCGAGCAACTCACCCAACGCCTGCTGCAGGCCTTGCGGCGCACTCATGGGGCTTTGACGAATTGCAGTTGGCCCAGGGTCTGAGTCGTCGGCTGGCTAATCAACTGCGACGGAAGATGCAGGATTAACTGACCGGATTGGCTGGCGCGGCCACGCAGTTCAACGCGGGCTCCGGTCGGAAACGCCTCCGGGTTGAAACGCAAATGGAATGGCAACACCTGATCGTTGCCGATCAGGCTGGAGCTGGCGAGCAATTGTTGCGGGCGGTCTTTTTCGTCGATCACCAGCAGCGCCAGTTCAACTTCAGCGCCGCTCGGCACGCCCTGCAAGGTGCCGCTCAATTCGCGCTGATACGCCGGCAGCGGACCGAGTGCAGCCGCTTCCTTGGCTTTTTTCTGCGCCTGCTGTGGCGCGGGGCCAGGCGTCGGTGGTTGAGGCTGGGGTGCATCGCTGCTGCACGCCACCAACAGGCTGAAAAGGCTGAGCAAAACGAGCGGGCGTAACGGCATTGGCAGCTCCGGAAAGATGAAATCCATGGATCAAGTGATCATCCCGTCTGTATACCGCAAACCCTATGGCTTGTCTTGCCACGGGGATGCGCTACCATGGCCCTCCCTTTTTTTGTTGCCTGCCACCATGCACTGTCCCTTCTGCGGTGCCAACGACACCAAGGTCATCGACTCGCGTCTGGTCGCCGAGGGCGAACAGGTGCGCCGCCG
>NZ_JBOIBY010000691.1:0-3598 GCF_050739655.1 Pseudomonas sp.
CCGTTGTCCTCTGTCTCTCCGGCCACGACCCAAGTGGTGGCGCCGGCTTGCAGGCAGATATCGAAGCCCTGCTCGCTCAGGGTTGCCATGCGGCTCCGGCCGTCACCGCCCTGACCGTGCAAGACACCGTCAATGTCACTGACTTCCGCGTCCTGGACCGTGAGTGGGTGTTGGCCCAGGCCAATGCCGTGCTCAACGACTCAGAAGTCGCGGCGGTCAAACTGGGCATGCTCGGTTCCCTGGAAATGGTCGACACCGTTGTCGAACTGCTTTCGGCGCACCCGCATTTGCCAGTGGTCTGCGACCCGGTGCTGCGTGCCGGCGGCGGCGGACGACTGGGCAAGGACGAAGTAGGCTACGCCATGCGCGAACGCCTGCTGCCTTTGTCGATCATTGCCACCCCTAACCTTCCTGAAGCCCGCATCCTCGCCGAACTGCCTGAAGGCACCGCGGACGAGTGCGCTGAAAAACTCCTGCCGTTCATCAAGCATCTGCTGATCACCGGCGGCCACGGCGACGAAACCGAAATCCACAATCGCCTGTATACCCGTGATGGTCTGCGCGAAACCTACACCTGTCAGCGTCTGCCGGGCAGTTATCACGGCTCCGGCTGCACCTTGGCCAGTGCCCTTGCCGGCCGTCTGGCTCAGGGCGAAAACCTGGCCAGCGCTGTACAGACTGCACTTAACTACACGTGGCGTACCCTGCGTGATGCCGAGCAGCTGGGCAAAGGCCAGTTCGTGCCGCGACGTCTGCCACTGGATTTCTGTTCGTAACTGTCTGTTCGTAACTTTCAATAAGTGATGCGGTGAGGCTTGCCTGAATGAAACTACGTGGCCTGTATGCCATTACCGACAGTGAGCTGCTGGCCGGTAAATTTCTTTCGTATGTGGAGGCGGCGCTGGAAGGCGGCGTCACCCTGCTGCAGTACCGCGACAAAAGCAGCGACGAGGCCCGCCGCCTGCGTGAGGCCGAGGCCCTGCGCGACCTGTGCGAACGCTACAAGACCCAGTTGATCATCAATGACGACGCCGAGCTGGCTGCGCGCCTGAACGTCGGCGTGCACCTGGGCCAGACCGACGGTCCGTTGTCACCGACCCGCGCGCTACTCGGCTCCAAGGCCATCATCGGTTCGACCTGCCACGCGCAACTCGAGCTGGCCGAGCAAGCCGCCAAAGAGGGCGCCAGTTACGTGGCTTTCGGCCGCTTCTTCAATTCAAACACCAAGCCCGGCGCCCCGACCTGCAGCCTCGAACTGCTCGACAAGGCCCGCCAGCAATTGCACCTGCCGATCTGCGCGATTGGCGGCATCACCCTCGACAACGCCGCCCCACTAGTGGCCCACGGGGTTGATCTGCTGGCCGTGGTGCATGGCCTGTTTGGCGCCGACAGCACGGCTGAAGTGACACGCCGCGCCCGCGCCTTCAACGAACTGCTTTCTATTCAATAGCCAATTCCTGATTTTTGAGAGCCCGATCATGTCTCGTTCCGAAACCCTGTTTGCCAATGCCCAGAAACACATTCCCGGTGGCGTGAACTCCCCAGTGCGCGCATTCAAGAGCGTTGGCGGCACACCGTTGTTCTTCAAGCACGCCGAAGGCGCCTACGTCACTGACGAAGACGACAAGCGTTATGTGGATTACGTCGGTTCCTGGGGCCCGATGATCCTCGGCCACAGCCACCCGGACGTGCTTGATGCCGTGCGCAAGCAGCTGGAACACGGCCTGTCCTACGGCGCGCCGACCGAGATGGAAACCCAGATGGCGGACCTGGTCTGCTCCCTGGTGCCGTCGATGGAGATGGTGCGCATGGTCAGCTCCGGCACCGAAGCGACCATGAGTGCGATCCGCCTGGCCCGTGGTTTCACCGGTCGCGACAGCATCATCAAATTCGAAGGCTGCTACCACGGCCACTCCGACAGCCTGCTGGTCAAGGCCGGCTCCGGCGCCCTGACCCAAGGCGTACCGAGCTCGGCTGGCGTGCCAGCCGCATTCGCCAAACACACCCTGACCCTGCCGTTCAACGACATCGATGCCGTTGACGCCATGCTGGCTGAAGTCGGCCAGGACGTGGCCTGCATCATCGTCGAGCCAGTGGCCGGCAACATGAACTGCGTACCGCCGGCACCAGGTTTCCTCGAAGGCTTGCGCACCCTGTGCGACAAGCACGGCGTGGTGCTGATCTTCGACGAAGTGATGACGGGCTTTCGCGTTGCCCTCGGCGGTGCTCAGGCTTACTACGGTGTAACGCCGGACCTGACCACCTTCGGCAAGATCATCGGTGGCGGCATGCCGGTAGGCTGTTTCGGCGGCAAACGCGAAATCATGTCGCGCATCGCTCCGCTGGGCCCGGTTTACCAGGCCGGTACGCTGTCGGGTAACCCGCTGGCCATGGCCGCCGGCCTCACCACCCTGCGCCTGATCAGTCGCCCTGGCTTCCACGCCGAGTTGACCGACTACACCACGCGCCTGCTCGATGGTCTGCAAGAGCGTGCCGATGCAGCCGGCATTCCGTTCGTGACCACTCAGGCCGGTGGCATGTTCGGCCTGTACTTCAGTGGTGCCGACGACATCGTGACCTTCGATGACGTAATGGCCAGCGACGCCGCCCTGTTCGGTCGCTTCTTCCACCTGATGCTGGAAGGTGGCGTGTACCTGGCACCGAGCGCCTTCGAAGCCGGCTTCACCTCGATCGCCCATGGCGACGCCGAGCTGAAGCTGACACTGGATGCCGCCGAGCGCGCATTCGCTGCATTGAAGTAAGGCTGTTGTGCTGACGCTGGCCTGTGCCGGCGTCAGCTTTTGACTGCACTCCTGCCCTTTTTCCTGATCATCTGCTAATAATCCTCGGCAAACCGGGCGATATATTTCCCGCGCAGCAGAAAAACGAGTAAAGACTTTGTAAGGTTGGCCCTGCTTATTTCATAATGCGCGCTTATTGGATCCCCTCGATGGGTCCGCGCGCCCTTCAGAGGTAAGTCGATTCCCATGAACCGCACCGGCCGCGCCCTTTCACTGGGCTGCCTGTTGCTCCTTCAGCCCCTGCTCGCGCTCGCACAAGCAGGCGGTAACTCGTTGTTAATCCCAGCGATGGGTCGCTGCACCCTCAATACCCAGCCGCAAGACCTGGCACAGGCACTCGCCGCCTGCCAGAAAGCGTCGGATGAAGGGGATGCGCAAGCGCAATACGAGTTGGGTGAGTTCTACTACGAAGGCAAGAACGCGCCGCGCGACCTCAATCAAGCCCTGAGCTATTTCGAAAAAGCCTCGCTACAAGGCCACGCCCAGGCGCAATTCAAACTCGGCAGCATGTTCTTCCACGGTGAAGGCGTCCCGGCCAATAACATCCAGGCCTATATCCTGCTGAAAATGGCGGCGGTCAATGGCGCTGAAGATGCACTGGACACCGCAGACGAAGTCACCGAAAAAATGCCTCGCCAGGAGCTGGAAGTCGCTACCCAGGTGCTGGGGCAAATCTTCCGCAAATATTTGATGGAATTGCAGAGCGCCGACGGGCGTACGCCTTTCGCACCGCTTCCTTGAATTCTCTTTCGATCTGACTGGCCCCATCGCGAGCAGGCTCGCTCCCACATTTATTC
>NZ_JBOIBY010000692.1:0-7329 GCF_050739655.1 Pseudomonas sp.
GGAGCGGGCTTGCCCGCGATGAGGCCAGTACATTCAACATTGATATCGCCAGACAGTCCGTCATCGCGGGCAAGCCCGCTCCCACAGGTATTGGTCGCGCCCAACTACTTACCTGTTTACTGAGATCCCCCGCGTGCCCGACGCCATTCTGCGCCTCGCCCTGCCTTCGCCACTGCGCCGCCTGTTCGACTACCGCGCTCCGGCCGGTGTCCGACGCGATCAGTTGCACCCCGGCATGCGCCTGCGGGTGCCGTTTGGCCGACGGGAGATGATCGGGATTCTGGTGGAAGTCACAGACACCAGCGAGGTGCCGGCAGAAAAACTCAAACCCGCGCTGGCGCTGCTTGACCCAACACCGCCGCTGCCACCGGCTCTGTTCAAGCTATGCCTGTGGACTTCCCAGTATTACCAGCACAGCCTCGGCGATACCTTGAGTTGGGCATTGCCGGTGCTCTTGCGCCAGGGCGAACTGGCCGAAGCGCGCCAGGAACGCTTCTGGTCCGCCGCACCGGGCGCCAGCCTCGACGATCCGCGCATCGCCCGCGCCCCTCGCCAGCGTGAAGCCCTGGCGACGCTGGCCCAACATCCCCATGGCGTGGCCCATCAGCTGCTGAGCAAACTGATGCTCAGCAAGGACAGCCTCGATCTGTTGCTGGCCAAGGATCTGGTGCAAGTCGACATCCGTCGGCACGCCCCCGGCGTACGCCATGAGCACTGGCTGGCGCAACCGGAACTGCCGCTCAATTCGGAACAGCGGGCTGCATACGAAGCGATCCGCTCCGGATTCGACAGCTATCATGCATTCCTGCTGGCCGGCGTCACCGGCAGCGGCAAAACCGAAGTCTATTTGCAGCTGATCCGCGAAACCCTGGAAGCCGGCAAGCAAGCGCTGGTGCTGATCCCGGAGATCAACCTCGGCCCGCAAACCCTGGCGCGCTTCGAGCAGCGTTTCAATGCACGCATCGCCCTGATTCACTCGGCGGTCAATGACCGTGAACGCCTCGATGCCTGGCTGGCTGCCCGTGATGGCGAGGCCGACATTATTATCGGCACCCGCTCGGCGCTGTTCACGCCGATGAAAAACCCCGGGCTGATCATCATCGACGAAGAGCACGACGGCTCCTATAAACAGCAGGAAGGCTTGCGCTATCACGCCCGCGATCTGGCGCTGGTGCGGGCACGCCAGGAAAACATCCCGATTGTCCTGGGCTCCGCCACACCTTCGCTGGAAAGCCTGCATAACGCCCACACAGGTCGTTACGGCCTGCTGCGACTCAATGAACGCGCCGGCGGCGCCAAGCAACCACGTTTCCTGCGCCTGGACGTAAAAAGCCGTCCGCTCGACAGCGGCATTTCCGGACCGATGCAGCAAGCCATTGGCCAGACGCTCGCGGCGGGCCAGCAGGTTTTGGTATTCCTCAACCGCCGCGGCTTCGCGCCGACCTTGCTGTGTCACGACTGCGGGTGGATGTCCGAATGCCAGCGCTGCGATGCGCGCATGACGGTGCACCAGCGCTACGGTGAGCTGCGTTGCCACCATTGCGGGTACGTCGAACGCGTGCCTCGCCAGTGCCCGAAGTGCAACAAGGTCGATTTGCGTCCAGTGGGCGCCGGCACCGAGAGAGCTGAGGAACGGCTGGCGATCCTGTTCCCGGACTACCCGGTCCTGCGAGTCGACCGCGACAGCACCTCGCGCAAGGACGCGATGAACCAACTGTTCGCGACCATTCAAAAAGGCCAGCCATGCATACTGATTGGCACGCAAATGCTGGCCAAAGGGCACCACTTTCCACGGGTGACGCTGGTTTCGATCCTCGATGCCGATGGCGGGTTGTTCTCCGGTGATTTCCGCGCCAGTGAGCGAATGGCGCAACTGATCGTCCAGGTCGCGGGGCGCGCCGGTCGCGCCGAAGAACCGGGAAGAGTGATCATCCAGACGCACCTGGCCGATCATCCGCTGCTGATACAACTGACGGAGCAGGGTTACTTCGCCTTTGCCGAGCAGGCCTTGAGCGAGCGTCGTTCAGCGGGCCTGCCACCCTTCGCGCACCTGGCTCTGTTGCGGGCAGAAGCGCACAAGCCGGGACAGGCCGAAAGCTTTCTTGATGAGGCATGCAGCGTGGCTGACCAATTGCTGGTTGAGCATGATTTGGGCGGCATTGAGCTGTTGGGGCCGGTGCCCGCGCCGATGGAAAGGCGTGCGGGACGTTATCGCGCGCAGTTGTTGTTGCAGGCTACGGCGCGGGCGCCATTGCATCGGTTGCTTGCCAGTTGGTTGCTCTTGCTGGAACAGATGCCGAGTGGACGGGCGGTGCGTTGGTCTTTGGACGTAGATCCGGTCGATTTGTATTGAATGATCAAAAGATCGCAGCCTGCGGCAGCTCCTACAGAAGCGCGCGATCAATGTAGGAGCTGCCGAAGGCTGCGATCTTTGCAGCTTTTGTCACCACACATCCACAACCTGCCTGCTAAGGTTGGCAAGCCCGCCTTCGCAACGGATAATGCCCAGTTTTTCCACCAGCGCATGATGCGCCGCCGCGCCAGCGGTCGAAAGAGAAGACCATGAAAGACACCATTCGCCAGCTGATCCAACAAGCCATCACCCAACTCGTCAACGAAGGTGTGTTGCCTGAAGGCCTGACGCCGGCGATTCAGGTGGAAAACTCCCGCGACAAGAAGAACGGCGACTTCGCCAGCAACATCGCCATGATGCTGGCCAAACCTGCCGGCATGAAGCCACGCGACCTGGCCGAAAAAATCATCGCCGCGCTGCCGGCTGACGAAAACGTCAGCAAGGCCGAAATCGCCGGGCCGGGCTTCCTCAATTTCTTCCAGAACACCGACGCCCTGGCTTCGCGCCTTGACGCCGCACTGGCCGATGACCACATCGGCGTGCGCAAGGCCGGTCCAGTGCAACGTACCGTAGTCGACCTGTCGGCCCCGAACCTGGCCAAAGAGATGCACGTCGGCCACTTGCGCTCGACCATCATTGGCGACGGCGTAGCCCGCGTATTGGAATTCCTCGGTGACGAAGTGATCCGGCAGAACCATGTCGGCGACTGGGGCACCCAGTTCGGCATGCTGATGGCTTATCTGCAAGAAAACCCGATCACCAGTGACGAGCTGTCGGACCTGGAAAACTTCTACCGCGCCGCCAAGCAACGCTTCGACGAATCCGAAGAGTTCGCCGACCGCGCCCGCGGCCTGGTGGTCAAGCTGCAGGCCGGTGACCCGGATTGCCTGGCGCTGTGGACCAAGTTCAAGGACATCTCGCTGTCCCACTGCCAGAAGATTTACGAACTGCTCAACGTCAAACTGACCATGGCCGACGTGATGGGCGAAAGCGCCTACAACGACGACCTGATCAATGTGGTCAACGACCTCAAGGCCGCGGGCATGCTGGTTGAGAGTAACGGCGCCCAGTGCGTGTTCCTCGACGAGTTCAAGAACGCCGATGGCGATCCGTTGCCGGTGATCATCGTCAAGGCGGACGGCGGCTACCTCTACGCCACCACCGACCTGGCGGCCGTGCGCTACCGCAGCGGCAAGCTCAAGGCCGATCGCGCCCTCTATTTCGTCGACCAGCGCCAGGCCCTGCACTTCCAACAAGTGTTCGCCGTGGCACGCAAAGCCGGTTTCGTGACCCATCCAATGGAAATGGAACACATGGGCTTCGGCACCATGAATGGCGCTGACGGTCGTCCGTTCAAGACCCGTGATGGCGGCACCGTGAAGCTGATTGATCTGCTGACCGAAGCTCAGGAACGCGCCTACACCCTGGTGAAGGACAAGAACCCGGAGCTGGCCGAAGCCGACCTGCGCAACATTGCCAAGGTCGTCGGCATCGGCGCAGTGAAATACGCCGACCTGTCCAAGCACCGCACCAGCGACTACAGCTTCAACTTCGACCTGATGCTGAACTTCGAAGGCAACACCGCGCCATACCTGCTGTACGCCTACACCCGCGTGGCCGGCGTGTTCCGCAAGCTGGGCAAGGAGTTCAGCGAAGTCGAAGGCCAGATTGTTCTCGACGCACCGCACGAACACGAACTGGCGGCGAAACTCGCGCAATTCGGCGAAGTACTGAACAACGTGTCCGAAAAAGGCACGCCACACATCCTCTGCACTTACCTGTACGACGTTGCTGGCCTGTTCTCCAGTTTCTACGAGAACTGCCCGATCCTCGCCGCCGACACCCCGGAACAAATGCAAAGCCGCCTGCGCCTCGCGGCACTGACCGGTCGCACACTCAAGCAAGGCCTGGAACTCTTGGGTCTGGAAACTCTGGAGCGCATGTAAGTTGGCTGCCAAGAAAAAACCTGCACCCAAGCGTGGCGCCAGCCGTTATCAAGCTCCTGCGAAACAACCGATCCCGGGTTGGTTGTGGATGGCCATCGGCCTGACGGTCGGCGCGTTCATTGTGTTTTTGATGAAGCTGGAGCCAGGCAAAGGCAGCGACACGGTCAAGCGTGAAAAAGTGGAGCAACAACAGAAAGCCACGAAGATCGCCGAGGCCAACAAGACCCCGCCGAGCCCGACGCAACCGGTGAAGCCCAAGTACGACTTCTACACCTTGCTGCCGGAATCGGAAGTCATCGTGCCGCCGGATGCCGTGCCGGAAAAAACCTTGCCGACGCCGCAAGTGCCTGCCATCCCGACCACGCCGGTAACGCCGGCCGAAGCGGCGAAAATCGACACGGCTCGCGCCCAGGCAGCCCTGGCCGGGATTACTCCGCCACCAGCGCCTGCGGTCAAAGCGGCGCCAGTGACCAAGTTCTTCCTGCAAGCCGGTTCGTTCCGCAAAGAGACCGATGCGGACAAGGTTCGGGCGCAGATCATCCTGCTTGGCCAGGCTGTAGCGGTCGAGTCCGGTACGGTGAAGGACGAGACCTGGTATCGGGTATTGGTGGGTCCGTTCAGCAACCGCGAACAACTGACCACCGCTCAGAAACAACTGGCTGGTGCCGGGTTCAGCAACTTGTTGTTACAACAACGCCAGAGCCGCTGATTCAGTCCCGCGTCATCGTTCTTCGCGGGCAAGCCTTAATGCCAGTCAGTTAAGGCATTTGTAGGAGCGAGCTTGCTCGCGAAAAACTTAAGGACGCCGCGTTCATTCAGAATTTCCGCGTTATCGTTAACGTTTTTCGCGAGCAAGCTCGCTCCTACAGTTGACCTTCATCGCTTAACTGACTGGCATTAGGGCAAGCCTCGCTCCTACAGAATCCCACCAACCTGTAGGAGCAAGGCTTGCCTGCGAAGGCGTCAGAATGAACACCACACCCCATTTGCCAGAACACCGCTCGTCCCCTCTCCCGCCTCACAGTTGAAATCCTTTCCACCACCCCCATATGTGTTGGCATAAGGCATTTTCGCCCCGCAGCGTGGAGACTCTTCCCTTGACCACCATCGTTTCAGTTCGTCGCCACGGCAAAGTCGTCATGGGCGGCGACGGCCAGGTTTCCCTTGGCAACACCGTGATGAAAGGCAACGCGAAAAAAGTTCGTCGCCTGTACCACGGCCAGGTCATCGCCGGTTTTGCCGGTGCCACCGCTGACGCCTTTACCCTCTTCGAACGCTTCGAAGGCCAACTTGAGAAACATCAGGGCCATCTGGTTCGCGCCGCCGTCGAACTGGCCAAGGAATGGCGTACCGATCGCTCCCTGAGCCGCCTTGAAGCCATGCTCGCCGTCGCCAACAAAGACGCATCCCTGATCATCACCGGCAACGGTGACGTGGTTGAGCCGGAAGACGGCCTGATCGCCATGGGTTCGGGCGGCGCCTACGCGCAAGCAGCCGCCAGCGCACTGCTGAAAAAGACCGATCTGTCGGCCCGGGAAATCGTCGAAACCGCTCTCGGCATCGCCGGCGACATCTGTGTATTCACCAACCACACCCAGACCATTGAGGAGCAGGACTGCGCCGAGTAAGCCCGTGCTGGCCATCGCGCCACCGCTCATTCTTGCTTGAGGTCCGCTAAATACTATGTCCATGACTCCCCGTGAAATCGTCCACGAACTCAATCGCCATATCATCGGCCAGGACGATGCCAAGCGCGCCGTCGCCATTGCCCTGCGCAACCGCTGGCGCCGGATGCAGCTGCCTGAAGAGCTGCGCGTTGAAGTAACGCCAAAGAACATCCTGATGATCGGCCCGACCGGTGTCGGTAAAACCGAAATCGCCCGTCGCCTGGCCAAGCTGGCCAACGCGCCGTTCATCAAGGTCGAAGCCACCAAATTCACCGAAGTCGGCTACGTTGGCCGCGATGTCGAATCGATCATTCGCGACCTCGCCGATGCCGCGATCAAGCTTTTGCGCGAGCAGGAAATCGTCAAGGTTCGCCATCGCGCCGAAGACGCCGCTGAAGAGCGCATCCTCGATGCACTGCTGCCACCGGCGCGCATGGGTTTCAGCAGTGACGACGCCCCGACCGCCGATTCCAACACCCGTCAGCTGTTCCGCAAGCGTCTGCGCGAAGGCCAGCTGGATGACAAGGAGATCGAAATCGAAGTCGCCGAAATGGCCGGCGTCGATATCTCCGCGCCACCGGGCATGGAAGAAATGACCAACCAGTTGCAGAGCATTTTTGCCAACATGGGCAAGGGCAAACGCAAGAGCCGCAAGCTCAAGGTCAAGGAAGCGCTGAAGCTGGTGCGCGACGAAGAAGCCAGCCGCCTGGTCAACGATGAAGAACTGAAGGCCAAAGCCCTGGAAGCGGTCGAGCAGCACGGCATCGTGTTCATCGACGAAATCGACAAGGTCGCCAAGCGTGGTAACTCCGGTGGTGTCGACGTGTCCCGTGAAGGCGTGCAGCGCGACCTGCTGCCGCTGATCGAAGGCTGCACCGTCAACACCAAGCTGGGCATGGTCAAGACTGACCACATCCTGTTCATTGCTTCCGGTGCATTCCACCTGAGCAAGCCAAGCGATCTGGTGCCTGAGCTGCAAGGCCGTCTGCCGATCCGTGTCGAACTCAAGGCGCTGTCACCGGAAGACTTCGAACGCATCCTCAGCGAGCCGCACGCCTCGCTCACCGAGCAATATTGCGCACTGCTGAAAACCGAAGGCCTGGGTATCGAGTTCCAGCCAAGCGGCATCAAGCGCATCGCGGAGATCGCCTGGCAGGTCAACGAGAAAACCGAAAACATTGGCGCCCGTCGTCTGCACACCCTGCTCGAGCGCCTGCTCGAAGAGGTATCGTTCAGCGCCGGTGACCTGGCCAGCACGCATGACGACAAGGTCATCCAGATCGACGCCGACTACGTCAACAGCCACCTGGGCGAATTGGCGCAGAACGAAGACCTGTCCCGTTATATCCTGTAGGTCACCTAC
>NZ_JBOIBY010000693.1:0-2569 GCF_050739655.1 Pseudomonas sp.
GGGGCGGCCGCTTCAGTGAACCCGTCGACGCCTTCGTCGCCCGCTTCACCGCCTCCGTCACCTTCGACCAGCGCCTGTATCGCCACGACATCATGGGCTCGATCGCCCACGCCACCATGCTGGCCAAAGTCGGCGTGCTGACCGATGCCGAGCGCGACAGCATCACCGATGGCCTGAAGACCATCCAGGGCGAAATCGAGGCCGGCCAGTTCGACTGGCGCGTCGACCTCGAAGACGTACACATGAACATCGAGGCGCGCCTGACCGATCGCATCGGCGTGACCGGTAAAAAACTGCACACCGGCCGCAGCCGTAACGACCAGGTCGCTACCGACATCCGCCTGTGGCTGCGTGACGAGATCGACCTGATCCTGGGCGAAATCACCCGCCTACAAAAAGGCTTGCTGGAACAAGCCGAGCGCGAAGCCGACAGCATCATGCCGGGCTTCACCCATCTGCAGACCGCGCAACCGGTAACCTTTGGGCACCACATGCTGGCCTGGTTCGAAATGCTCAGCCGCGATTACGAGCGCCTGGTCGATTGCCGCAAGCGCACCAACCGCATGCCACTGGGCAGCGCTGCACTGGCCGGCACGACCTACCCGATCGATCGTGAATACACCGCCCAACTGCTGGGCTTCGAAGCGGTCGGAGGCAACTCGCTGGATAACGTTTCCGATCGCGACTTCGCCATCGAATTCTGCTCTGCGGCCAGCATCGCGATGATGCACCTGTCGCGCTTCTCCGAAGAGCTGGTGCTGTGGACCAGCGCGCAGTTCCAGTTCATCGATCTGCCGGACCGTTTCTGCACCGGCAGTTCGATCATGCCGCAAAAGAAAAACCCGGATGTGCCAGAACTGGTGCGCGGCAAGACCGGTCGCGTGTTTGGCGCACTGATGGGCCTGCTGACCCTGATGAAAGGCCAGCCTCTGGCCTACAACAAGGACAACCAGGAAGACAAGGAACCGCTGTTCGACGCCGCCGACACCCTGCGCGACTCGCTGCGAGCCTTTGCCGACATGATCCCGGCGATCAAACCCAAGCACGCAATCATGCGTGAAGCGGCCCTGCGCGGTTTCTCTACCGCCACTGACCTGGCCGACTACCTGGTACGTCGTGGCCTGCCATTCCGCGACTGCCACGAAATCGTTGGCCATGCGGTGAAGTACGGCGTGGAAAGCGGCAAGGACCTGGCGGAAATGAGCCTGGAAGAACTGCGCAAGTTCAGCGACCAGATCGACCAGGACGTGTTCGCCGTGCTGACCCTGGAAGGCTCGGTCAATGCCCGTAACCACATCGGCGGCACCGCGCCGGCGCAGGTCAAGGCAGCCGTGGCTCGCGGCCAGGCGTTGCTCGCCAGCCGCTAAAAGCATCGCGGGCAAGCCTCGCTCCTACGGGCCTGTATGAACCTGTAGGAGCGAGGCTTGCCCGCGAATGTGTTTTGGCATGCTATAGAACTATTTCTTGGACGCGACCATCGCCATAAACGCAGGCATCGCCGCTTCCTTGTCCGCCGCAATTCGCTGTACGTTCGGATTCTGCTCCAGCCGCTGCAGCAGCGCCTTGGCCGCCGGCAATTCGGCCAACAGATCGATATCAAACAGCTTCCTGGCGACCCCACAGGCCAACGGCACGCTGTACAGAAAATACAAATCCGCCACGCTCAGACTTTCGCCTGCCACGTAGGGGCTGAATTTACCGTGCCTGCCCAGGGACGCAATACCCAGCAGCAACTCGGCCTTGGTCTTTTCCTTGATCGCATCCGGCAGCTTCGAGCCGAAGAACGCCTCGGGATAGCTGGCTCGGGCGGGAAGCTCGATGTACAGCTCGATTTCCTTCGCCAGCGCCAGCACCTGGGCGCGCTCGAACGCATCGCTTGGCAACAACGGCGTGCCTTTCTGGCTTTGCTCGATGTATTTGAGGATCACCATGGTTTCATTGATGAAGCCCTGCTCCGTTTTCAGCACCGGGACCTTCCCGCGAGGGCTGATGGCCAACGCTTCTTGGCTGGTGCCGGCGTAAAACGGCACTTCTTCGAACGGCAGTCCTTTTTCCAGCAACGCCAGCTTGACCATGTTGTAGTAGTTGCTGACAGCGAATCCGTAAAGCTGAATCATCACAAAGCCTCCAGGCTGTGCAGGGTGGGCAGTGCCTGTTTATAGAACGCCGACGGATTTCTTGCCAGCAGCATCACGCGGCTGAATGCGGCTAAACTGAGCACCTTTCCTTGAGGAGCCTGCCATGAGCGAGCCAAACGATATCGACGCCGACGAAGAAGAGTTCGCCGAAAATACGCTGATCGAAGCCATCGAGAACCAGATCGAAAGCGAAAACCCGCCAGCCGCCAAGGCGACCTTCAACAAGCTGACACTGGTGGGTTATGAGCGTGAAGACATCCTCAACCTGATGGCCCATGTTTTAGCTGTAGAAATCGACGCAATCCTCGAAGAAGACCGCGCGTTCAATACCGAATGGTACGAAGCCGCGCTGCGTGCATTGCCAGAGCTGCCCCCTCAAAAGCAATAACTCCCCCTTTGTAGGAGCGAGCTTGCTCGCGAAAAACCTGTAG
>NZ_JBOIBY010000694.1:0-18115 GCF_050739655.1 Pseudomonas sp.
TGGCTGACAGACCTCAGGCTATTTGACGTGTATCAGGGTAAAGGCATTGATCCTGATAGAAAAAGCCTCGCAGTCGGCTTGACCTGGCAGCATCCATCGCGCACTCTTAATGACGATGAGGTGAATAACACGACGCAAAACATCCTCACCTCGCTCGAACAAAGGTTGGACGCCACGTTAAGGAAGTGACGTATGGGGGCTTTGACGAAAGCTGAGATGGCGGAACGTCTGTACGAAGAGCTGGGCCTGAACAAGCGGGAAGCCAAGGAATTGGTTGAACTGTTTTTCGAGGAAATCAGGCACGCTCTTGAAGACAACGAGCAGGTCAAATTGTCCGGTTTCGGCAATTTCGACCTGCGGGACAAACGCCAGCGGCCTGGCCGCAATCCGAAAACCGGTGAAGAAATCCCGATCACGGCTCGCCGTGTGGTCACCTTTCGTCCAGGGCAGAAGTTGAAGGCCCGAGTTGAGGCTTATGCTGGAACCAAGTCATAACGACGAGCTTCCCGTCATCCCAGGCAAACGCTACTTCACCATTGGTGAAGTCAGCGAGTTGTGTGCGGTAAAACCGCACGTGCTGCGCTACTGGGAGCAGGAGTTTCCTCAACTCAACCCCGTCAAACGCCGCGGAAACCGCCGGTATTATCAGCGCCAGGACGTGCTGATGATCCGGCAAATCCGCGCGCTTCTTTACGATCAAGGATTCACCATCGGTGGCGCACGTTTGCGTTTGTCCGGTGATGAGGCCAAAGACGACACAACCCAATACAAGCAAATGATTCGCCAGATGATCGCTGAGCTCGAAGATGTTCTGGTGGTCCTCAAGAAATAAATTCCTGCTTTAAATACTTCCAGTTTTCAAAAGCTTGCGATATATTCTTGAGCGTTCCTCGAGATGAAGAACAGGTTTCACGCCTAGTCGGGGCGTAGCGCAGTCCGGTAGCGCACTAGCATGGGGTGCTAGGGGTCGAGTGTTCGAATCACTCCGTCCCGACCATATTTTTCAATGACTTGGCCCAATCTGCAAAGGTTGGGCTTTTTCATGCCTGGAAAATTACTCCCACATTTACTCCCACGAATTTTTTGGATCTAAATAGCTTTGCCACCTGATAGGCGTGGTTTTTTACAGCTTAACGCTCAAGTAAAGGAGAAAGTCGCGCAGGCGCTTGCCGCGGACTATCCAGGATCCTTTTACGGTAAGTACCGTGCTTGTTGGATCGCCACAAAGGACGGCGAGCGCCTCTCGGGAACAGAGAAGTGGCTAAAGCAGGATATCCACAGTTTCAAGCGCCAGGGCGGCGTGGATGAAATTGTAATTGGGCCGATCACCAGACAGCCCACCGCGATGAGGTTCTCCGACTGCGTGTCGTTAAACAGATCGCTAGCAGTTCTGACGTCATTTGGATACTGTTGAGCAAAATGCCATCAACGGGCATAGGGAAATGTCATGCGCATCGTTTCAGTCGATATTGAGCATTTTCGCGGGATTGAATCTCTTCATTGGTCACCCGCTCCCGGCATGAACTGTCTGATCGGCCCCGGCGACTCGACAAAAACCTCCATACTTGATGCGATCGAGCTTTGTCTTAACCCGAAGCCTTATACGCTGGCAGACGACTGCGATTTCTATAATTTGGACACCTCGAAACCTGTCGATATCATGGTGACTGTGGTAGACCTGCCCACGGCATTCCTGTCTGAAGAGCATTATGGGATGCAGATGCGAGGGTGGAATGCCGAAACGCTAAAAATTGAAGACGAGCCAAACGAGGGACTGCACTACGCCCTAACGCTGCGGATGACTATTGACGCATCACTCGAGGCTCGTTGGTCGCTTTATAACGATCGGATAAACGCAGCCGAGAAAGACCCTCCTACCTTGCGTTATAAGGACTGGAAACTGCTGTCAGTTACACGTCTCGGCCCTTATGCAGAGCGACACTTGGCTTGGGGACGGTCATCTGTTTTGACGCGAGTGGGGGAATCCAACACTGGGTATTCGCTACAGCTGGCTGATGCCGGAAGAGCTGCCAGGAAAGCTTTCGGGGACACCAATCAAAATATTTTCAAGTCAGTAATCGATCGCGTGGAGATTCTGAGCAAGAAATTTTCCGTACCGGCTAGGGGGAGCTATGCTGCGGCTTTAGACGTCGATGGGGTGAACATCACCGCTGGAGGTGTTTCTCTGCATGATGATGGATTACCACTGCGCATGCTTGGCACCGGTTCCTCCCGGTTGATTGTGTCTGCTCTCCAGCACGAGGTAGGCCACCAACATATATCGATGATCGATGAGGTTGAGTTTGGTCTTGAGCCTCATCGAATCGCCAGGTTGCTGAAGCTTCTGAAAACGGCTCCGGCAGGCGAAGGGGTGAGCCAGGCACAGATATTCATCACCACGCACTCACCAGTCGTAATTTGCGAACTGAAGGCAGAGGATATTTTTTCTGTCAGGTCATCTGCTGGTGTTACCGAAGTTAAATCCATATCCGCGGCAGTACGGAAGCTAGGCACCGCACAACGGCATCTGCGAGGTGCACCAGAAGCGTTCCTCGCCAGACGAATCGTTGTCGGAGAAGGTCGGACAGAGCAAGGCATTGTTCGTGGCCTTGATAACTGCTGGGTTGATCGAGGAATGGACTCATTGGCCGCCCAAGGCGTTGTCGCGGTCAATGGTTCAGGCAAAGACAGTGCCCCGGTGATCGCCGAGCATCTTTGTGACCTCGGTTATGAAGTGTTGATGTTGCTCGACTCCGACGAGCCGCCAAACCCCGCCGCAATGGCGAGAGCGCAGACCAAAGGTGCTAGCTGCCTTCAGTGGCCAGGACAATATTCAACTGAAGAACGCCTGTTTATTGACTTGCCGTGGGAAGGGGTTGAGGCCGCAGTCAAATACGCGAGTGGGTGTGCCAGCACCGACAGTATCTTGAGTGGTATTAACAAAACACTGAAAGTCATGGGCATCGAGCAAATTGGTGACCTAGCCATGCCTCCTTGGAGAGATGAGCCGAATTTCAGACTTGCTTTGGGCAAAACAGCGAAGGAAGAAAGCTGGTTCAAGGACATCACCAGAGGGGAAGGTTTAGGGGAAATAATCGTGAACCATTTTCCTCCCAACGACGTGACGCCCTTCGCGAATATCATCTCCGATTTGCGGAAGTGGATCGATGCTTGAGTCGCCTGAGAATACGCTCAGCCTTTACATTTCTGGTTTGGAACGTGCAAGCATTGTTGCCGCAGCAGGGTGTGGAAAAACTGAGCAGATAGCGCGGGCGGTAGCTTATTCAGGTCAGCGGCGCTTAATTCTCACCCATACACACGCTGGGGTAGATGCGATCACCGCGAGACTCAACAAACTCTCGGTTCCTAGTGACAAGTTCAAGGTCGAAACCATAGCAGGCTGGTGTTTAAGGTTCGCCACTTCGTTTCCCTTACGCTCAAAAATTAAAGCTCTTCGACCGACTACTTCGGCAGAATGGAATGCCGTCTACGATGCCGCTCTGAGACTCCTTCAGACCAAGGCGGTCGCCGAAATCATTGGTACTTCCTACGAAGGTTTGTTTGTAGACGAGTACCAGGATTGCTCACCTGTACAGCATCAGGTGGTTTGTCTTTTAGCCAATCAACTTCCCACCTGTATTTTCGGTGACCCACTGCAAGCGATCTTTGATTTCAAAGGGCAGAATCCAGTGAGCTGGGGGACGGAGGTTTATCCCGCGTTCCCGTTGGTAGCCGAGCTAAACACACCATGGCGGTGGAAGGCATCGAACAACACCCCCCTTGCTGATTGGTTACGAGATGTACGCAATAAACTTGAAGCTGGGATGGCAGTCGATTTGAAGGCTGCTCCGGCTTGTGTCGAATGGTTCGAGCTTCCTGATAATCCAATGTATCAGCAGCCCGTCATCTATGCGCAGTGCCTGAAATCGATATACGACGGTGAGAGTGTGGTTGTCATTGGGAATAGCACCAACGAGGCAAGCCGGGCATCACTAGCGCAAAAGCTTTCAAAGAGAGCGTTCTCCACAATTGAAGCGATCAACTGTAAATCTCTGGTCAAAAATGCAAAAGCAATCGACGGTGCTGTGGGCCAGCAGCTTTTTGGCGCGTTGCTGAATTTCGCCAGTGAGTGCATGACGGGTACTGACAAAACTCCAATGGAAAAAGCCATTGCTTCTCGCCTCATGGGAGGTCGAGCCGGGATGAAGTTTGCCCCATTGTTTCCTGTCATTGATTCGCTGATCAGCACCAATACTGGGGACGCAGCGGTAACGTTCCTGGATGCTCTCAAAGGCATGCCGGGGACATATCTGTTCAGGCGCGAAATGTTTTACGCGATGCGTTCGGCGCTGATTCTGAGGGGGACCGTGGAGGGGTAGACCCTAATGTCCGCGGTCGCGGAAGTGCAGAATAGGCAACGTCATATGGGGCGCAAGCTGCCGTTTCGTTGCATCGGCAGTACGCTGCTAGTGAAAGGGCTTGAATTCGACCATGCAGTGATTGTGCAGTCGGCCAATATGTCCGCGAAGGACTGGTATGTGGCCCTGACAAGAGCAACCAGAACCATCAGGATCGTCAGCTCGCAACCTGTCATTCGGATTGTCTAAGAACCATGGCTTGCAGGTTTTTTTTCGGATTGCCCTCTGTGGTCCAGCCAGTGGTACAACTTCAACGCTACGGGCTTTACCCCAGCAGGGCATTTAGCTTAGTGAGCGCTGGTCATATCCATGCAATTAGGTGGTCAGAGCGAATGCAATTCATTGGTCCGAATGATGCATTTACGAACGGTTATGACGGGTAGGTCTATGTCCTGCGACTGAACTGAGACATTTGCAATCTTGAACGTCACAGAGCTCAGGGCGCAAATGGAGATTACCCTGGTGCTTAGACAGCAAGGATCGCGCGATGAGATTTTGGCCAGTATCCGCTTCCTTCTGCCAGCATTTCTGAATGGAATACCTTGGGAGAGTTAGGCGAGTGATTCTGACTGACAACGAAACAAAAGTTGACTTGCTCAACAATGAGGCGATCGCAACAACCATTATCGAGTTGTTGCGTGAAAAGCCAGATCACCCGGTTACGATTGGGGTTCATGGAGATTGGGGCGCCGGAAAGTCCAGTGTTTTGGAAATGATCGAGACAGGTTTTTTGGGACAGGACGATGTGCTTTGTCTCAAGTTCAACGGCTGGCGCTTCCAGGGCTTTGAGGATGCCAAGATCGCACTGATCGAGGGAATAGTTACTGGTCTGGTTGAAAAGCGTCCTGCACTGACGAAGGCTGGAGGGGCTGTTAAGGATGTCTTCAATCGAATTGATTGGTTAAAGGTTGCCAAGCGTGCAGGAGGCCTGGCTCTCACTGCATTTACCGGCATCCCAACGCCGGACCAGATCAATGCCATCGTGGGAACGCTCGAAGGAATGTTCGCCGATCCTGCCAAATTGGCGACGAAAGAAAATCTCTCGTCTGCAATCGACGGCGTGAAGTCAATGTTAAAGCCGGCTGAAACAAAAAACGTTCCGGAGGAGGTCGAAGCTTTTAGGAAGGCCTTTGACAAGCTCTTGAAGGATGCCGGAATCAATCAGCTCATCGTCTTGATTGATGATCTTGACCGCTGTTTACCAGATACTGCTATCGAAACACTCGAAGCAATTCGTCTGTTCGTCTTCACCGCGCGCACCGCCTTCGTTGTCGCCGCTGATGAGGCGATGATCGAGTATGCGGTGCGTAAGCATTTTCCAGACTTGCCAGAAACGACGGGACCGCGTGACTACGCTCGAAATTATCTAGAAAAACTCATTCAGGTACCATTTCGCATCCCGGCTTTAGGTGAAACAGAAACGCGGATATACGTGACGCTGTTGTTGACGGGAGCTGAGGTCGGTGAAGAGGATGCGGGTTACGCGAAGCTCATTGCTGTCGCGCGCGAATGCTTAAAACGACCATGGGAGAACGCTGGCCTTGATGCCGCGACGATCAAATCGACGTTAGGAAAGCAGGCAGAGAAAGCCAACAACGCCCTTGTGCTTAGCGACCAGCTCGGTCCCATCCTGGCAAGTGGCGCCAAAGGCAATCCGCGCCAGATTAAGCGTTTTCTCAACACGCTGTTGTTGCGAGAGCGTATGGCCACTGCGCGCGGATTCGGCGACGACATCACCTTGCCTGTGTTGGCCAAACTGATGCTCGCTGAGCGCTTCATTCCGCGACTGTTTGAGCAGATCGCATTTGTAGCGGCTGTCCACCCTCAGGGGCGCTGCGAGGATCTTGAGACGCTTGAGAGGAGCCTTGCTGTCGATGATTCCGGTGCGAAGGTTGACAGCAAACCGCTTGGGACTCACACAGGTAAAGACTCCAAAGCAATGGAAACCGTATTCCCCGTTCCCGAGAGCGCAGTATTTGCCGAGTGGAGCTCTTCGGGAATGGTACGCGACTGGGCGCAGGTCAAGCCCCTGCTGTCTGGGATTGATCTTCGTCCCTATCTTTTCGTGACGAAGGACAAAAAGGACTACTTCGGTCCGGTGTCGGTGTTGGGACACTTGGCGAGCGTGGTGGAAAAATTGTTCGGTGGAAAAATGATGGTGCAGGGCTATGAAGCCGAGCTGAAGCTTCTTGTACAGCCCGAAGCCGACAAAGTTTTCGAGGCAGTGCGTACCCGAATCATGGGCGCTGGTGCCTTTGAGACCATGCCGGCGGGTGTAGATGGCCTCGTCGTACTGGCCAAGGCGCAGCCTGGACTTCAAAATAAACTACTGGACTTCCTAGAGGCTCTACCGAGCAGTAAGTGTGGGCCATGGGCCGTTCGCGGCTGGCAAGGCGTCATTAAGGACACGGAGTGCGTAGCGCGCTTGAAAGCGCTGCTCACACAATGGAGCAAACTGACTGACAATCCGTTGCTGAAACAGACTGCCGAGTTGGCACTGAAAGACACGAAAGGAGTTCGGTAATGGGGACGTCGACGGCATACGGTGGTCCGGGCGGCGGTACGCCGCTGGTGCCTTCATGGTTGGGAGAGTCGCCTGCCACAGGCGAAGGGGGGGAAGCCGACGGCGTTGCACCGGCTGATGGTGTATCGCCTCCAGTAGCGCCCAATCGGCCGGCTATTCCAGCTTCGGCCGATCCTCAACGTTTTTCTGGAGCACGAAATAGCTTTACCCGTTTTGCCGGGTCGGGTGGTACTGACCGCGCTAGCCTCGGACGCGCTGTCTCGCGCTACGTTTCCACATCCTCGGGAGGCGCACGGCAAGCGGCACAGCGCATGGGGGCTTCACGCGGCGCCGGAGCTAGATTGCTGGGTTTTTTGGCAGATGCGCAAACCCGTGGTGTGCGTGAAGCTCTACGCTCGTTGGATCTTGAATCACTCGCAGGACGTCCCATAGCAGAGATCTTCGTCGGTTTGGCCGACTACATCTGTCCTGGGGCAGGTACCGTCGACGAAGGTATCGCGCGTGAGGCGTACATCGAAACAATCATTGAATTGACCACCGAGGGGCTAACGGACCTTTCAACCTTCACTCCTGACCAAATGCAAACAGTGTTCGAGCTATATGCAACACATGCCATTGAAGCGAGAATCTGCAACGACATCGGCACGAAGGCGGTGACGATGCCAACAAGCGCGCAGGCTGCACACCGTGTGGAAGCCCAACTACGCGATTTTATCCGAGGGGGTGTTAGCGATGCGCTCACGAGGGCGCGTAGCGATTCTCCACATTTGAACCCGGAGCGCATCCAGTCATTCGTGGACACTGTGTACGAGTCCGCGTTCGCTATCCTACAATCGCTCGGTGATGCAGAGGCGGACCAATGAAGCGACAACTCATTGCTGGTCGTCTCGGACTTGACGACGATACCGACATTCCTATGGGCGCGGACGAACAGCGGACCTTGCTGCAGATGGTTGTGGGGGATAAGTCGCTTGATCACGGCATTGGAAGTGCCCTGACGAGTTTGAAGAAACTGGGCATTTACCCATCGGAGATTGGCATTGATCTGCTGGTGGTCGCAGCGCACGTCCATGCGGCCGACACCCGTATATCTCGTGTCGAACAGTCGCAGGACTCGTGGACGCGGGAAATCCGCCTGGTCATTCCAGTTAGCGAACCAGAGCGCTGGACTGGCGCGGTTCTAACTCTGACGAAAATATTGAATTTCTTGACCGGCGACCGCTGGACAATCGGATTTCGGGCGCGACCGCCTAAGTTCGCTCTCATCGCGCAAGAAGCACCTCCCACTTTGATCGCACCACCGTTCGACTCCGTGAGTTTGTTCTCAGGTGGTCTGGATAGTTTGATTGGCGCAATTGATCTTTTGGAGGCCGGATCGACACCACTTCTGGTCAGTCACTTTGGTGAAAGCGCAACCAGCGATGCTCAAAGTAAGCTCTTCGGTGTCTTAAAGAAACACTACAACAAGTCGTCATTTGAGCGTTTGCGCGTGGGCATGACATTCGACGATGGGTTGGTCGAGAATGTCGGATCTGAGAACAGCACGCGGGGCCGTTCATTTCTGTTCTTCGCACTGGGTGTGTTTGCTGGAACCGGTCTGGATGAGACCTTCGTACTGCAGGTGCCTGAGAACGGGCTGATTGCGTTGAACGTTCCTCTTGACCCATTGCGCCTAGGTTCGAACAGCACACGCACCACTCATCCCTACTATATGGCGCGTTGGAACGAGCTGCTTGTTGAGCTGGATATCAACGGACGTATCAGTAACCCTTGCTGGGACAAAACCAAAGGGGAAATGGCATCAAATTGCCGTAATCAGCCATTGCTGACCCAACTCGCACCGGATTCGCTGTCGTGCTCATCGCCGACAAAAGGACGCTGGCAGGGTTTAGGTATTGAGCATTGTGGGTACTGTTTGCCCTGTTTGATTCGACGTGCCGCATTGGATGGCGCATGGGGAGTGGGAGTGGACAAGACGACCTATACGGTGCCCGATCTTCGCGCCGATATCCTGGACACCCGTGAGTCTACGGGCAAGCAAGTAAGGTCTTTTCAGTACGCGATCGAACGTCTGCGTGGGCGGCCACAACTCGCAAACCTCCTAATTCATAAGCCGGGCTCGCTCGCCGACGAGGTTGCGCACCTCGATCAGCTCGCCGATGTTTACCGCCGAGGCCTTGAAGAAGTTGCTCGGCTGATTGATGGCGTTGAGACGAGGCCACGCTGATGTCGGGATCGGATAAAAAAGTTACAGCTGGCCTTGTCGATTTTCACTGTCATTTGGATCTGTACCCGGATCATCCTGGCGCGGTTCAAGAGGCGGAGAATGCGGGAGTGTTCACGTTGGCCGTGACGACGACTCCGCGAGCGTGGCCACGGAATCATGAGCTAGCCCAGCGCACGCGTTACGTGCGCGCCGCGCTGGGACTTCATCCGCAGTTGGTTGAGGAAAGATTTGGCGAGCTCGATCTGTGGGATCGATACTTGCCAGAGACGCGTTATGTTGGGGAGGTAGGCCTAGATGCGGGGCCGCGCTTCTACAAGTCATTTGATCTGCAGAAGCAAGTCTTTCAGCATGTTCTGCAGCGCTGCGCGGAAGCAGGGGGCAAGATCATCACGGTCCACAGCGTCCGATCGGCTAAGATCGTACTCGATCACATCGAGTCCTATTTGCCACCACTACGAGGAAAAGTGGTACTCCACTGGTTTACGGGCACGAAATCGGAGGCTGCACGCGCGCTCGAACTGGGATGCTATTTCTCGATAAACGCCGCGATGCTGGAAAACCCGAGGCACGTGACCGTGGTCTCCACGATCCCGATAAACAGATTGTTGACGGAAACAGATGGACCTTTTACCAAGACCGGCTCTAGGCCTTCTAAGCCAGCAGATGTTGAGGTGGTTGTTGAAAAGCTCGCGCGCCTGCAAAACGTTGCCCCTGCCACGATCGCCGCGACCGTACGGGATAATCTACGCACCTTGTTAGAACACTGAGATTAGATAGACGCTACTGTGCGCTGACGGGGCTGGGCCTATTTTCGCGACCAATTTTTTCTCATTATCATTGTTTAAAAGAGGAGGGTTGCAGCAATGCCACTCACAGAAAAAGACGTTGCAGATATGAAGACGCTGATTAAGGACCGAGTAGCGAACTACCCTAGGCTAAACGAAATGGTTGCTACGGGATTGCTGATCTATAAATCCGGCTGGTATGAGGCGACGGGTAAGGAGGCTTATGACGCCATCATTCAATAGCTACCTCGATTC
This sequence comes from Pseudomonas sp., assembly GCF_050739655.1. Taxonomy (GTDB): domain Bacteria; phylum Pseudomonadota; class Gammaproteobacteria; order Pseudomonadales; family Pseudomonadaceae; genus Aquipseudomonas. Next base: position 10,210 of record NZ_JBOIBY010000694.1, read on the forward strand.
GAGTAAGCAAAGAGGGGAAGGCACAGATCAAGGTCGCACGCGAAAGTAAAAGGTTTGGGCGCAAAGTTTCTGCAGTTGGAAAAATTTGGGGTGGTAGTGCCGGTCGAACCATTCCTGAATTAGTAAGTTATCGCGGAGGGGATTAATTTTCCCCCTCCGTGATACACAACACGGCGACGGAACTTTTAGGGCCTGATTTTCACAATGCACAGTATCTGCTAATTACTTATCTTGAGGGAATTATTGTTAGCTGGCGGGTTCGCTACAAACTACCTTAGCGTTTCGAATCAGGTTAGCCGTTGAGTAAGCTGGTTTACGCTGACCTTGGACACTGCAGATCCAAATATTTTGGCCGCTACCAATTACTTCAGTAGAAGCTATGGAAATTTACTATTTTTCGAGTTTAAGAAAGGGGTTGTCGGCAGGTATGGACCCGGCTTCGAAAAATAGTGCTGAGTTTTCTAGAAGATAGCCTTTGAGTTTTGCCTTTCCCCGCGGGCCTTCAACCTGGCAGGTCCAGATGTTCAGACCATCGTCTCGCTTCCTGTGGACCTTCAGTTTCTCAAACTGTTTCTGCACCCAACGCCATTCTTCAATCTCTTTATTGGCCCCCTGTGAGATGCCAGGAAAATCCTGCGCGTAGCGTTGGAAGAGACCAGGTGTTACTAGAAACACCGAGCCGCGCACCGTGTGCACCTTGGCCTTGCTGTCATTGATGATCAGCTTGTGGCTTTGGATGCCTTCCCTGACCCAATTTAGGAAAGCCTGGCCTGGGTTGTCCGAATGCGGATATGAGATTTCGAGTTTGTTTTCTGACGGTGCATCATGTGTCTTGGGTTCTACCATTTCGAACATATCCAGCAATGTTCCTAAGTAGTCAGCATCCTCCCTCGGCACGCTATCTGGCGGCGATGGGTTTTGGGTTGATCTTGTACTGATTGCCGTGAGCGGTGGTGGTGATGCCGGAGCGTCAGTTAAGTGACCATCGGCTGCAACGCTCACCGTTCCGCTGAAAGTTTCGGGGCGGTCTTCGCTCCCCCAGATCAACGCCGGTTGAAGACGCAGAAAGGTAAAGGTCTGCTCCCAGTTTCCCTGCGCGACAAGAGCGGTCCAGATGGCTTTGCCTCCTGAAGTCGACTCGACCAGCCCATGCGATTGCAGTTCGTCGAACACGGCAATGTTGGATGAGGGGATGCCCTCGATCGATTGCGACAGCAGATAGGCTCGCAGCTTGTCCGTGACCGTCTTGCTGACCAGCCACAGTGCGTCATGAGTCAACCAACCCGCGGCCCCCGGCTGGTTGAGTTTCAGCTCGTGCTGAACCAGATGACGCAGTCCACTGATCAAGTGATGTTGCAGCGAATGAATGGGTGCTTGTAGTGCCTTGCTCGGGTTGCCACCAATGTTCTGCGCGGTGGAGACGCGGTCGGCTTGAATCACCAACTCCCCCAGCACACCGGCACGTTCGTACTGACCCGCCAGGACATACAGGAGGCTGGCCCAGAGTGGCGGAAATCCACTGAGCCAGTCCAAGATAGATCGGTCGAGAATCTGGGTATAGAGCAAGCCTGCAGCGGCGCCGTGCAGGTGGTAGTCGCGACCTTTGAGGTAGCGAAAGCGGTAGGGCTGGTCCAGCGGGCCCTGCCAAGGATGCCAAGCACGGCCATCCTGGCACTCGACCTCCAGGTCCACGGCGATCTTGCCGATGTCATGTAGCAGGGCGCCATAGGCGATGCCGGCTGACCAGGCGTCAGTCTGAGCGGCTTGGTCTTCCGGCGCGGCGCCGGTGGGCAGCAGATAGGATTGACGCAGTTTCAAACTACAGGCGACCAGTTCCAGTCCATGGTCGAGCATGCCGCCGAGATACGCATGATGGTGCGTTTCGCTGGCCGGGAGTTGCTGGACCTGTTCGGCATAGCGATGGATCGGATCTAAATAGAGTTGGGTGAACTGCGCGTGGGAGAGGGCGGTGTACTGCCAGATGCGATCGAGCAACTGGCGGCGGTGCTCCGCGGCTAACAAGCTGTGGGCCGACTCGATTGGCAGGTAACCGTCGGCAACGTTGACGGCCGGTGGCGGAGGGGGCTTCTGCCTTTTGCGGTGAAACAGACTGAGCATCGTGGCCTCCGGGAATTGGCTGGGTCAGTGGCCTTTTAGCCTTTTTGGATAGCGCTCTTACCCTTGAGTCCCCATTCCCTTCCAACCCTTACCCGTCCTTTTGGCTTGGGTCCCTTTGTGCGGCAATCGGAATATCGATTTGCGCTGGTGTCATTTTGTTGGAGGTGAGTGCTGGTACGGCAAAGGAAAGAGTCGGTACACTGCGGTGCGAATTTTCTTGGGTCTTGCCATGAACCTCACTGACGCCACGCTCGTGCTGCTGCTCGCGGCACGTATCCATGGGACAGACGAAGCCGTCAGGGCCTCGGCGAAGAGCGTGGTCAAGAAGTTGCCGCGCAGTAAGCGTGATCTGATCTACAAGGTATCGACAGCCGGAGACCTCGAGCTGGTTGGCTTTCTAGCGGAGAACCTGGATGACTGACTCTCGAAATGGCTCTCGGTGGCGAGAGTGAGTTGTCCACGAAAAGCGTGGGTATGTCTGTGGATAAAGCTCGGCATGCCGCGGAGCACACTGATTGCGATGGAGTGATTATTAATTGAGCGATAGCGCTCATGATGGCTGATGGCATGCGATCCTGACATCGAAGAACGTCTCCCAAGGGCACGAGGTCATCTCTGCTAATGTGTCATCGCCGAGTAGAAAAAGGCCCAACTCGCGTCGGGCCCTGTGAAGTATTTGATGCGGTTAGGTTAAGAGTTGCTCACGATTAAACGTTGGCGCTTCTGCTCGGCGGGCTCCTCCAATACGGCTTGCTCCAATTGCTGCTTCAGATTGAGTACATACTCTGACGCGGCTCTCGCTTGGCCACTGGCACGAAAGATTGCGCGCTTGTCAGCCTTGAGCAGGCTGAGCCAGGACTCGATGTAGCCCTCGTGCCGAAGCTCTCCTTGTATACCGGTGTAGGCACATAAAAACGCAGCACCCATTTCGGCGATCAACTCCTCAAACGCGTAGCCTGGCGAGCCGAACGGACAGGATGACGTTACACCCTCGCGCTGCAACCGCGAGTGATGCCCGGTCCAGTGCGTCAGCTCGTGCAGTGCGGTGGCGTAGTACCCGCCTTCATCGTGAAATTGTGCTTTTGTCGGCAGTTGGATGAGATCCCTGATCGGGTGGTAAAAGGCTTCGTCGGCAGATCGATGAACGATTTTTGCGCCCGAACTTAACAACAGACTTTCTGCAGCACTGTTGGTCAGGAAGGGATCGGTCGAGTCCGCTTCGAGCAAGGTTTCGTTGAACGTTTCGAGTCCCTCCGTTTGCTCGATATTGAACAGAAAATGCGTCCTGAGAAGGCCAAAGTGAGCGACCTTGGGCTGGCCGTTTTCATCGAGCACGGGTTGGCCTGACTCGCTCTGCTCCTCGCGCTCCATTGGCTTGTAGAGCACTGCTAGGGCACTGTGCTCACCCTTACGGATGTGCCCACCGGCTTTTTTGGCTTGGTTGAAGGTCAGCCAACGATCTTGAGTGAATCCCTGCAATCGGGCCTCGGCCCAGAGCAACGGCAAGTTGATCCCCGAATAGGGACGCTGCGTGATGGCGTTAATGGGGTAGGGTTGATGATGACCGACGTCAGCTGAGCCACTTGAGGACCAGGGTTTGATCCAGGGAGCTACGCCTTGGTCCAAAGCGGTAACGATCTTGTCAGTCACGTCTTGGTAGATATCGCGCATGGCATTTTCCTCGAGAGAAAACGGAGGAAAGCCTTGCCCGTCGGGGAGGGTTCCCCGGTGGGTGATGGTTGGATTGATGCAGGTCTTGCCTGCTTCCGAATGTGAGTTTGAGCGCCGAGATACGGTTATCTGCGTTTAGCGTTGGCCTCTCCTGCAAGTGCTATCAACAAGGCGCCAGGCTGACCCGGTTCTTGGAGTAGGCTGAGACTCAATTGCAGCAATGGGTCGTGGTCTAAGTGATCCGTTGACTGAATGTGGACTACCTCGAACACCACACAGGGTTCGTGTGGATTGGCCAGGTGAGCCTCGAAGGCTGCGCGCAGTATGTGGCTCAGCTGATCGATCTGCAGCGTCTCGGGATGATCTGAGCGCTCGAGCAGTACTGCGCGTTGCCATGCGCCAGGCGTGAACACAATGGGCAACCGTAGGGTGTTCAGTGCTTCCGGCGTAAGTGAGTCGGACATGGTGTGCCTCCGTTGAAAACGCGAAGAAACCTGTCCCGTGCGGGGAAGAATTTCCCCGCACGGGTTGAAAAAACAAGAAGGTTTGCCTCGCGAGCGGGGCTCGGAAGGCGCTCAGGAGAGCAGTAGGCGTTCATCACCGTCGAAACGGTCACCGTGCGAGCCACCGAACGCTCATCGCACTTGGGGAGAACCATCACCGAAGTGACGTAGCCTTGAAGGTTTTGGCTACCTGGGCAGGTGCTGTCGATAACAGCGATCTGTACCTTGTATTTAGCCGTACGATTTACATGAGTCAAACACTGTAGAGAAGCTGTTTCACGGGGCTTGTCTTCTGCCTTCCAGTGAAGATTTTTCGGCTGGGCAAACTGATAGACGGTCAGGCACGGACTGTTTTCAGTAGTAGGCTATTATTCCTGTCTCAACCATGAAAACGCTCAGACGAGGGCGAGAGCATGCCGACTCCGCAACCTGTTCGAAATTCGCGTGCCCTCCGCTGGGCATACGCCTGTGGCATGTCGGTAAAGCGTGGTTACCGTAGGTTGAAAACGTTTGAGTCCCGCGTGGCTGAGCGTGCGGTGACGGTAGGAATACCCGCAGGTAAATTACTTGTTCGCGGGGGTTTTCTAGTCATCAAGTTGGCAGTTGCTGCCGGACTCCTTCTCGTAAGCTTATGGTTCACCGTATCGGTGATGATCCTTATTGTCTTGTGTTGGGCCATAGCCAATGGAACGCCTATCAAACCTAAGGATGCTCTCCGGTACAAAGCATATGGCGACCCATATGGTGAGTATGAGTATGGCCGCGCACCTGGTCAGCCTGATTTAAAAGACCTGTAGTAGAGTTCTTTACCCCTTCCTCAAGGCCTTTCCAGCAGACATCAGAGCACTAGCACCCCTTGCGCCAGCGTCTTGTGCCTGAGCTGCTCCTTTGCTAAGCATGCCGTCGGCAATTGCGCCAACGCTATATCCTGCCCAGCTCATCGCAGCCAAAAATAACATTGGAAGTACGACGAACATTGCCCCCATCACGTACTCGATCACCTGCGCGGTGACAGTCCCATCCATAAACCCGGATGTGGGCAGCGACAGCAGCACCTGATTGGACGCCGAAACCTGGTTGTACAAGGTGTCGAGCATGCTGGAGTCGACCCAGCGGGCCAGTTCCCACCAGAAACTCAACATGTGCAGCGTGAACAGTGCGAACGTCACCGTCATGACGGTCTTCAGATGGTAGGTACTGACCAGCAGGACCAACGGCAAGCTGATGATCACGCCCATGATCAGGAAAGCCTGCACCATCGGCAGGGCGGCACGTAGCGCATTCATCGCCGGGAAGTTGCTGAAGGAGCCGAGGGCCAACCCGGTGTTGGTGGCGAGGTTATTGAGCCCCTGATTGATCGAGCCGCCACGAGCGCTGGAGCCATAGTCCAGATACACCTCTCCGGGTGACATGGACATCGATTGCTGGCGCGGGCTGACCAGCTCGCGCAAGGTGGCATCCTCGATCTCGTTGCTCGAACGGCCAGTCAACCAACCTTTCAGCTGAGTCAACAGCGAGGGATCAACCTGCTCGATCAAACGTTCGCGTAACCCTAAACCGCTATCGCTCCACCACTGCTTGCAGGTGGGGTAGCCCGCACCATTCTCTAGTCGCGGTAAGGAAACATCGCGGCTTTCGTCATACGGCCAGTTGACTCGCGGTGTGCGTGAGCGATCGGTGTCGTAATAGCCGGGCGTGTCGAGAAAATAGCTTGAGCCGATCCAGGAGGCGTCGTGACTTTGTGCCTTGTCCAGCTGCGGACGGTTGGTGAACAGTCGAGAGCGGGAATAGCCATAGCAATCGCGGGTGAAGTCGGCGACTTCCTGCAGCAGTACCTGATTGTTGATGCGCGAACTGTCGATCTCCATACGCATCTGTCGGATATCCGGTGCGCAGGGGATGGAGGCAGTAGCCGCGGCAGTCACCCCTTTGCTCAAGGCATGCACCAGAAACCACCAGATCGGTACGTTGGCGGAGCGTTCGCCGATGGTATTGAAGGTGGTTCCCCAGGCTGTTTCCGCTGGCTTGGCCACACTCACGCCGCAGCGCTGGCTCGCCGCATCGTCGAACGCCATTGAGGCAAGGCTCAGCGGAAAGACCGGCGCGCAACCGAACAAGACGACGATGTAGGCCAGCCACAGCCGGTTCTCGATCCTCGGCACCGAGAGCAGTCCCTTGTTGCCTTCATCCGCGCCTTGCTGACGGGCCGACAGCCATTCCTGGAGGATGATTGCGCCAAAGGGCGCGGCAAACAGTCCGGTATCGGACAGGATGCTCCAGAGGCCGTTGTTGATGATCCAGGCCAGCAGCGAGAGATAAAACTCCAGGTAGCTGTTGGTGCTCATGAGCATGGTGGTGACCTCACAGTCGGGTGAGTTCGACGCAGGTAAAGAGCACGAGCCCTAATGCCCCGATGCGTTTCATGCGCCGTCGATCCTGTGGTCGATGGCGGTAGCGCCGAAGCAGATCCCACCAGAGCGCAAACAGAGCGCCGTAGAGCAGGGCACGCCACCACCGCAAATAGGGTCGTATGGATTCGAATGCCTGCTGCCAGACCTCAAAGCTGCCCAGCGCATTGCGGCCGATCCAGGCGATCAGTGCGGCGGTCAGAATCATCAGCGCGGCAATCCCCAGACTCGAAAGCAAAGTGAATAGTGGTAAGCGTTTCATGGCTCACTTGCGCCTGGCGTCAGCGTCTTTGAGTCGATCGGGCTCGGGGTCGCCTTGCTCGACGGTGCGCGAAGCATCGGCACCACCGGCATGCCGATCGAGCACCAGGCTGGCGGTATTGGTGGCCAGCATCTGCCGGACCTGCAATTCGGTTTGTAGCAGGCGTATTTCGCGCTCCAAGGCGTCGAGGTTTTTCGCCAAAGCGGTTTGGGCCGGCTCGGCGGAGGCGATGTTCGGTTCGTGACCGCCCGCCAGCAGCGTGCGCAATAGCAGCAGGGCCTTGTCGAGTACGCTAGACAAGGCCGTCTCACTGGCCAGGCGGCGTGCTAGGAGATCCTGGTCGGGATCATCGCGCAGGGCTTCAACCACACCACGGGTCACCGGCAGCATCGGGCTGGAGGCTTTAGCCAGGTTGTCAGGAGTAGGCGGCAGTGATCCCGACAGCAACCCTTGCAGGGCCTTGAGGCGTTCGCTGTAGGCTTCCTGAATCAACGGTGTCAATCCGCTGCCAGCAGTCGCCCTCAGGGCTTCGCAGCTGTCGCAGGTCGAGACTTCGCTCTCGCCCAACACGCGAACGGCCCATTCGGACTCCTCCTGGGGCGAGGTCCAGGTCTGGCAAATAGCGCCACCCAGGCAATCGCTGCTACTGATCGAGGCGCTGTCGTCCACCGACCGGTTATGCAGCAGGTTATAGCCCGCACGGACCACGTCGGCGGTCACCCGAATGGGCGACTGTCCGCTGCCTCCAGCCTTCGAACCACCGACCCAGGACACTCCATTGTTGCCGTTATGGGCCTCGGTGTTTTTCACCGCGGCCACTGCATCACCGCCGGTTTGCTCCAGGTTGCCCTGCATCTCCTGGTTCTTGGCCAACGCGCCCCAACCGGCTTGGCCGACTTTGTCGGCCATTTTCTCGGCCATGGCTTGGCAGGTCAGCTTGGAGC
>NZ_JBOIBY010000695.1:0-1579 GCF_050739655.1 Pseudomonas sp.
ATCAGGATCTTCTTCACACCCGGCAATTCACGGGCGCTGCGGTACAACTGGATCAGCGCCGAGTGGTCGGTGTTGAGGTTCGGGCAGATGCCCGGGAACACGCAAGACGGCTTGCGGCACGCGGATTCGATTTCCGGGGTCTTGCAGGCGATGCGGTACATATTCGCCGTCGGACCACCCAGGTCGGAGATCACGCCGGTAAAACCGGGAACCTTGTCACGAATTTCCTCGATCTCACGGATAATCGATTCGTGGGAGCGGTTCTGGATGATCCGGCCTTCGTGCTCGGTGATCGAGCAGAAGGTGCAGCCGCCGAAGCAGCCACGCATGATGTTCACCGAGAAACGGATCATTTCGTAGGCCGGGATCTTTTCCTTGCCGTACGCCGGATGCGGAATGCGCTGATAAGGCATGCCGAACACGTAGTCCATTTCTTCGGTGGTCATCGGAATCGGCGGAGGGTTGAACCAGACGTCCACTTCGCCGTGCTTCTGCACCAACGCGCGGGCGTTGCCCGGGTTGGTTTCCAGGTGCAACACGCGGTTGGCGTGGGCATAGAGCACAGGGTCGTTACGGACTTTTTCCACAGACGGCAGACGAATCACGGTTTTGTCGCGAGTCATCTTCGGGCTGGCCAGAATCTGCACGACCTTGGCTTCTTGCGGATCTTCAACCGGACCCTTTTCCTGCTCAATGGCACAGGCCTGGGTGTCCTGGGTGTTCACGTACGGGTTGATGATCTTGTCGATCTTGCCCGGACGATCGATGCGCGTGGAGTCGACTTCGTACCAGTCTTTCGGCGTGTCGCGTCGAATGAACGCCGTGCCGCGCACGTCGGTGATGTCTTGGATCTTGTGACCGTAGGACAGACGCTGGGCGACTTCGACGATTGCACGCTCGGCGTTGCCGTAGAGCAGGATGTCGGCGCAGGCGTCGATCAGGATCGAGTTGCGAACCCGATCCTGCCAGTAATCGTAATGCGCGATGCGGCGCAGAGATGCCTCGATGCCGCCGAGTACGATCGGCACATCCTTATAAGCTTCCTTGCAACGCTGGCTGTAGACCAGGCTCGCACGATCCGGACGCTTGCCGGCCATGCCACCTGGGGTGTAGGCGTCGTCGGAGCGGATTTTCTTGTCCGCGGTGTAGCGGTTGATCATCGAGTCCATGTTGCCGGCCGCGACACCGAAGAATAGGTTCGGCTCACCAAGCTTCATGAAGTCGTCTTTAGACTGCCAGTTTGGCTGGGCAATGATCCCGACGCGGAAGCCCTGGGACTCCAGCAGCCGGCCGATGATCGCCATGCCGAACGAAGGGTGGTCGACGTAGGCATCACCAGTGACGATGATGATGTCGCAGGAATCCCATCCGAGCTGATCCATCTCCTCCCTGCTCATCGGCAGGAATGGCGCTGGCCCGAAACATTCGGCCCAGTACTTTGGATAGTCAAATAACGGCTTGGCTGCTTGCATGTCGATAACCGGTGTTGGCTTTCATTGAATTTCGCGGGCGCGGAATATAGCACAAATTTTGATCAATTCCGACGGCTGTGGTCGGAAATTGGTGAAACCCCCAATCG
>NZ_JBOIBY010000696.1:0-3104 GCF_050739655.1 Pseudomonas sp.
GGCCATGCGCAACGCCCTGAAACGTATTCAGGACGGCGAATACGCCAAGATGTTCATCAGCGAAGGCGCTACCGGCTATCCTTCGATGACCGCCAAGCGTCGTAACAACGCCGCTCACGGTATCGAAGTCATCGGCGAGCAACTGCGCTCCATGATGCCGTGGATCGGTGCCAACAAGATCGTCGACAAAGCTAAAAACTAAGTCACGCACTTGTACGAAAAACGCGGCCTAGGCCGCGTTTTTTCGTTTGGACGGTCTGTTCTGGTATAAAGCTGCATCGTTTGCGCGGCGAACCGTTGTCGCAGACATCTGTCGAAACTTTCCACACCGTTGCAAGGTAATGTCCATGAGCGAACGTCCCGAAGAGCCAAGCCAGGCTTCAGACGCCGAAAGCCTGCTGCCCATTGATGAACATGTCGAAGAAGGGCATGACGCAGAAGGCCGTAAAGTCCGGCATCGTGGTATCTATCTTCTGCCGAATCTTTTCACCACTGCGAACCTGTTCGCAGGGTTCTACTCCATCATTAACTCGATGAGCGCCCAAAGTGCATTGAGTGCCGGTGACTCGATTGGCGCGAGTAAATATTTTGCTTTCGCGGCAATCGCGATATTCGTCGCCATGGTGCTTGATGGTCTCGATGGTCGTGTCGCACGCATGACCAATACACAAAGTGCCTTCGGTGCCGAGTACGACTCATTGTCGGACATGGTTGCCTTCGGCGTGGCCCCGGCATTGCTGGCGTTCGGTTGGGCGCTGGGTGATATGGGCAAGGTCGGCTGGATGGTCGCCTTCATTTATGTGGCTGGCGCGGCGTTGCGTCTGGCACGTTTCAACACCCAGGTCGGCACCGCAGACAAGCGCTACTTTATTGGTTTGGCTAGCCCGGCCGCCGCTGGCGTTGTGGCAGGGATTGTCTGGGCATTCAGCGATTACGGCATTCAGGGCTCCAAGATGTCCTTCCTTGTTGCGCTGATGGTTGCTGCTGCGGGCATGCTGATGGTCAGCAACATCAAGTACAACAGCTTCAAGGAGCTGGACCTGAAGGGGCGCGTACCTTTTGTGGCGATCCTTGCTGTGGTGTTGGTGTTCGCGGTGGTGTTCAGTGATCCGCCACGCATTCTGCTGTTGGTGTTCCTTGCCTATGCCGCATCGGGCCCAGTGCAATACTTGTTACATCTTCGTCGACGCAAAAGCGTCGAGTGATGTAATTTCCCTCATACTCCGCAGTCTGTTGGTGCATCTGTTCTCCAATGCTGCGGAGTAGCCATGCTAATCAAAGTCCCAAAAGCATCCGACTGCCATGAGTCAGATGTCACACCCGAATCCATTTATCGTTCTCGACGCAATGTATTAAGTGCTGCCGTTGGCGGCTTGGTTGTGGGCGGTCTACCTCGCTGGGCTGTGGCTGATGAAGCGGCGCGTTACGCAGATGTCGAGCCTGGTAAAGCACCTTCGTGGTTCAACGAAAAACTTCCTTCCACTCAGTGGGGGGCGGTCAGCGTCAAGAACGAAGCGATCACGCCTTTCAAGGATGCAACCCACTACAACAACTTCTATGAGTTTGGTACTGACAAAGGTGATCCGGCTGCTAACGCTGGTACGCTGAAGACCGAGCCATGGACCGTTGTCGTGGATGGGGAGGTGGGCAAGCCTGGGCGATATGCACTGGAAGACTTCATGAAGCCTTATCAGTTGGAGGAGCGCATTTACCGTCTTCGTTGTGTGGAAGCATGGTCGATGGTTATTCCATGGATTGGCTTCCCTATTTCGGCTTTGCTTCGCGAGATAGAGCCAACGTCAAAAGCCAAATTCATACGCTTCGAAACGCTGCAGGATCCCCAAAGCATGCCAGGGCAACGGTCCGGGTTCGCCTTGATCGACTGGCCGTATGTTGAGGGGTTGCGCCTGGATGAGGCCATGAATCCGTTGGCGATTCTGGCGGTGGGAATGTACGGGCGTGAGTTGCCTAATCAGAACGGAGCGCCCCTGCGTTTGGTCGTGCCGTGGAAATATGGATTCAAAAGCATCAAATCAATCGTGCGGATAAGCCTGGTGAGCGAGCAACCCAAAACCACTTGGCAGAGTATCGCCTCGGACGAGTATGGCTTCTATGCGAACGTGAATCCTACAGTTGACCATCCACGCTGGACCCAGGCCCGTGAGCGCCGACTACCGAGTGGTCTGTTCAAGCCGAATGTGCGTGATACGCAAATGTTCAATGGCTATGCAGATGAAGTCGCTTCTTTATATGCAGGGCTCGATCTGCGGAAGAACTACTGATGCGATATCCGCTTTGGCGTATCGGGGTTTTTGTAGTTGCGATGGTGTGGCCGGTGCTTTGGTTGTATCAGGCTTGGTCAGATGTGCTGGGGCCTGACCCAGGAAAGGTGCTGGTTGACCGGTTAGGGTTGGGGGCGCTGGTTTTGCTGCTTGTTACTTTGGGTATGACTCCACTGCAAAAACTAACTGGGTGGGCTGGATGGGTTGCTGTCCGGCGTCAGTTGGGCTTGTGGTGTTTTGCATATGTAGTCATGCACTTGAGTGCTTATATCGCATTCATCCTTGGGTTTGACTGGTCTCAGATGGGTGTTGAGTTGCGTAAGCGCCCTTACATCATCGTTGGGGTGTTGGGCTTTCTGTGCCTGCTTGCGCTAGCGGTTACTTCCAATCGATACAGTCAGAGGCGATTGGGAGTGCACTGGAAGAAGCTGCATCGTCTGGTTTACGTGATTCTTGGGCTTGGATTGCTGCATATGCTTTGGATTGTGCGCGCTGATCTAAAGGAGTGGGCGATCTATGCATCTATAGGTGCGCTGATATTAGCTATGCGGCTACCCCCCGTTACTCGGCGAATCCTGCGTTTTAAAGTAAAAAAGGGTATTTCTGCCAGAAAGGCGTAAATAGTGGTTGACGGCAGATTTCAGATCTCTATAATTCGCCCCACTTCCGGCGCAGTCGAAACGGAAAACTCCTTGGTAAACAACGAGTTACGCAGTTTTCGGCAGCAAGTTGCTTCAGGTTATCGAAGTCGAAAGGAAGTTGAAAAAGAGGTGTTGACAGCAGCGAGTAACGCTGTAGAATTCGCCTCCCGCTGACGAGAGA
>NZ_JBOIBY010000697.1:0-6998 GCF_050739655.1 Pseudomonas sp.
CGATAGCGTAGTGTCATTCAACATCACCGTTGATTGACACGACCTCATCGCGAGCAGGCTCGCTCCCACAATTGTATTGCGTTTTAGCTGAATCAGCTTTCTGCCAACTCCAGTCGCTCGCGGGCTACCGGCGTTTTTTCAGCATGCTCAAGCTGCATGCAACGCTCCAGGAACAGGTACATGTAGTCATAGCTCTTGCACACGGCCTGGCGCAGTTCCACCTGCAGGGATTTGCTTGGGTTCATACCTGCCAGCGTGCAGATGATTTCCAGTGCCTCCCATGGGTGGGCATCGTCGTACTGGGCATGCATCTTCAGCCACTTCATCGCACGCTTGCGCTCCTCCTCGGGGAACGAGTTGGCGTAGATACCATTGGAACAGACCACCGCCGACCACTCGCCGGTCGCACCTTCAATGGCGTAGTTGGTGGCGGCAATGGCCACGATCAGCGAATCCGCCGAACTGGTATGCCAACACCAATGACTCAGCGCGTGAAGTTCAGGGGCAACCTGTTGTGCCTGCAGATCTTCCAGGCTGACACCGTGCGCGCGGCTCCAGTTCACCCAGTAATCAGCATGGTTCAATTCGACGCGGATATTACGCATCAACCAGCGACGCGCCATGTCTTCGCCGGGATGACGGGCAAAGCGCGTCTTGGTCAGGTTTTGTGCCATGTATAACGCGAACTGTTCGACCACCGGCCAGCCACCTATGAGGTAGTGGCGCATGGTCTTTGCGCTGAGCTTGTTGTCTCGCATGCGCTGATACAGTTCGTGTTCGACAACCCGGCGCTTACTCTCGCTGCAGTCCTGGATCAGGCGCTGGGCCCATGCAGGATAACTGGCAGCTTCCATGAGTGGTCCGGTTCGGTTGAATGTGTCGATCACTGTCGGGCTCCTTTTGATTGTGATTATTGGATCAGCGAGAGATTTCAACGAAATGTGCCAGGGGCCCTGAACAATAAAGGCCGGGGTCTGGCAGGACGACTTAGCAGGCTATCGCAGGTAAACGGTTGCGGGCGTTCAATGACATACCCTTGAGCGTAATCCACTCCGATCTCAAGCAATGCCTGCTCGATCTGAGGTGTTTCGACAAACTCGGCAATCGTACGCTTACCCATGACATGGCCGATGTGATTGATCACTTCTACCATTGCACGGTTAATCGGGTCGTCCAGCATATCCTTTACGAAACTCCCGTCGATCTTCAGGAAGTCTACAGGCAAATGTTTCAGGTACGCGAATGAAGACATACCGGCGCAAAAGTCGTCCAGCGAAAACAGGCAGCCTAAGCCTTTGAGTTCATTGATGAATCTAATTGCACTGCCCAGATTGGAAATCGCGCTGGTTTCAGTAATTTCAAAACAAATCATTTCAGGCGGAATTGAATACGTCACGAATTGCTCGCGCAGGAAGTCCAGAAATGCCTCGTCTCCGATGGTGGTACCTGACAGATTAATCGCACACAGGGCCAGCGGCCCGCGATGTCTTTCAGCGCGGCACTGGGCAATGATCTTGAAAACATTCTGCACGACCCACCGATCCAGAGAACTCATCAGGCCATAACGTTCGGCTGCCGGAATGAAACTGCTGGGTAGAATCATGCGCCCGGCTTCGTCATGCAGGCGCAGCAGAATCTCGATGTGCCCACCACCCGAGTTGACGCCCAATGGCGCGATTTCCTGTGCGTACAGGCAGAATCGATCCTCTTCCAGCGCCATGTGCAAGCGCTGCACCCAGGCCATTTCGCCGAAACGCAGGGACAGCTCCGAGTCGTCGGGATGATAGACCTGAACCCGGTTGCGACCCTTTCCTTGGCCATGTAGCACGCCATGTCGGCAGCGCGAAGAGAGACTTCGAGGGTGGTCGGGTTCTGTGCAACATGCACCAGGCCGATACTCACGGTGGTTACGAATGGCCTGCCCTTCCAGACGAAATGCAGGTTCTGCACGGTCTGGCGCAGATTTTCGGCAATTTTCTCAGCGACATCCGGCCCACAGTTCTCCAGCAGGATTCCGAACTCGTCGCCACCGAGCCGGGCCAGGGTATCGCCCTCTCGCAAACCCGACTGCAACAGCGCACAGATGTGCCGCAGCAACTCGTCGCCCGCGGCATGGCCACAGGTGTCGTTGACCAGTTTGAACTGGTCCAGATCGAGGAACATCAGCGCATGCCGCCCGGACTGCCGCGTCAGGTTGTGCAGGGCTTGCTCCAGGCGATACTCGAATTCACGGCGGTTGGCGAGCCCGGTCAAGGCATCATGGGTGGCCTGCCAGGATAGATTGGCGATGTATTGCCGTTCCTGGGTCATGTCGTGCAACACCAGTACAGTGCCACTGACCTTGCCGGCATTGCTGATCGGCGCACCTACCAGGGTCACCGACACCGTGCTGCCATCCAGGCGCTGAATCAATTTGGAATGCTCGCTGCCACCACTGAGCTGGCCGCTCAGGATGCGCTCGATCAAGGTAAAACCGTCGGACTGAGCGTTCTCATCCAGCACGTTGAACAACGCTGCCAGCGGCAATCCCGTCGCCTGTTCGGCCCTCCAGTGAGTCAACACCTCGGCGGCCGGGTTCATGTAGGCGATGGTACCGTCGACATTCGTGGTAATGACCCCGTCGCCGATCGATTGCAGGGTGATCTGCGCCCGGTCCTTCTCAAGTTGCAAGGCATCAGCAAACGCATGGCGTTGCTTGAGCAGCTTATGGGTGCGCATCAGCGCCAGCGCAATCAAGCCAAGGGCGGTGGCAATGTTAGTCAGCAGCAGTAAACGAAGAATGACCCGCGAACCCTCCCCCAGTGCATCGCTGAAGGCTCTAGCAGCCGGGGTCACTTCATCATTGATGGCGAAAATCTGCACCTTCCAACGCCGGATATCCGCATCGGAGGCCGGGCTGGCAGTGATGTGCTGATGCATGTCCCGCGCAACGTCGTCGAGCTTGACCAGATAGGCGTCACCCACTGTCCAGAGATCGATGGCTTTTTCGAGATAACTGAAGTGGCGGAAATTGAGGTACAGCCAGATCAGACTGGAAACGTCATCCGGGTGATTGCCGCCCTTGAGAATCGCCAGCTGCGCCGCCTGGATGTTTGGCGGTTGCTGATCCAGCGCGACACGCAGCTCATGGCCGCCCTGGGGCACGGCAATTGCGGTTTGGTATTTGCGGAAAATCGACTCGTCGCGACTGTCAGCGTAGAGATTGAGGTAATAGATGGCGTCTTTCTGGCCCTTGGACCAGAGACTTTCGCCCGCTACATAGCCCCGAACCGCCGACAGCACGTAGAGGCTAACGCCACCCAACAGGGCCTGAAATACCACAACGGCGATAAATGGCCAGACGATGCCCAACAACCGTGGCGTTCCGAGTGTCCGCGTTTGATTCATGAGGTCCCTTGTATTAGCACTGCTTGTTCGTCTTCCGGACGAAATCGCTACAGCAAGACTAGGGTGCGATCTCATTCCCGGCAAGCGGGGATCCTCTGAAACGTGTACATATATTTCTGCCTGAAAGCGACTTGAAGTCTTGAAGCAGACGCTTCTTCCATTCAAGTGCAAAACCCGTCATGCGCCCGGTATTGCGCAAACAAGCTACAACTGCTGCAAATGCCCATAAAGCTTGGCGTACAAACCACCATCGGCAATCAATTGCTGATGGTCGCCATCCTCGGCGATTTGCCCGCCATCGAACACCAGCACCCGGTCCGCCTGTTTCACTGCGGAAAGACGGTGAGCAATGATCAACGTGGTGCGGTTGCTCAGGAAGCGCGCCAGTGCCTGGTGCAGGTTGTATTCGGTGGCGGCGTCCAGCGCCGACGTGGCCTCGTCGAGGATGACCACTTTGGGCTCGGCCAACACCATTCGCGCAATCGCCAGGCGCTGGCGCTGGCCGCCAGACAAACGCACGCCGGAACGCCCGACGATGCTGTCCAGCCCATTGGGCAATTCGCGGATCGTGGCGTGCAACTGGGCGATTTCCAAGGCTTGCCAGCATGCCTCATCGCTGCGTTCGCGGCCCATGGTCAGGTTGGCGCGTACGGTGTCGTTGAACAGCGCCGGGTGTTGCAGGACCACGGCGACATTTTCCCTCAACGTTTCCAGACCGATCTCTTGCTGGGTCGAACCGCCGAAGCGGATCGTCCCCGCCTGCGGCGTGTACAGGCCCAGCAGTAATTGCACCAACGTACTCTTGCCGCCACCGCTGGCGCCGACGATTGCGACCTTCTCGCCGGGGCCAATGGACAGGTTCATCTGGTTCAACACCAGTTCGTCGCCATATCCGAAACTCAAACCCTGAACCTCGATACCCACGGTCCCGCGCCCAACGAATGGGTCAACGCCATTGGGGTATTGCGGCTCATCGGCGCGCGACAGCAGCTCATTGATGCGCGACAGTGCGCCGCCAGCGGCGTAATAGGCGTACTGCAGGTTCAGCAGCTGCTCCACCGGGCCGATCATGAACCACAGGTAGCTGAACACGGCGAGCATCTGGCCGATGGACAGGTCGGAGAACAGCACCGTGAGCATCGCAGCGGCGCGAAAAATATCGATGCCGAATTGGAACAGCAAGCCGCTGGCCCGGTTCGAGGCGTCGGTTTTCCACTGCGAGTTCACCGCGTAATCACGAACGTCCCTGGCCCGCTGCCCCAAGCGCCCAAGGAAAAAGCCCTGGCGGTTACCGGCGCGCACTTCCTGGATCGCGTCGAGGGTTTCGGTCAGCGCCTGGGTAAAGCGCGACGTGCTGTCGTTCTCGAGTTTTTTGAGGTGTTTGACCCGTTTGCCCAACTGCACCGTGGCGTAGATCACCAACGGGTTGAACAGCAGAATCAGCAGCGCCAGTTTCCAGTGCATCCACATCAGGATCCCGGCGGTGCCGACCAGCGTAAGCATCGCCACGAGGAAACGACTGAGGGTTTCACCGACGAATTTGTCCAGGGTGTCCAGATCGGTGACCAGGTGAGTGGTCACGGTGCCGCTGCCCAGGCTCTCGTACTCGCCGAGCGAGATACGCTTGAGCCGCTCAATCAGGCGCAGGCGAATGCGGTAAACGATGTCCTTGGCCAACGCGGCGAACAAGCGTGACTGCACCACGTTGAAGAGCAGTGCCGCGCAACGCAGGGCCAGGGTTACCAACAGCATCAAGCCGATGTAGCCGGCGGCCTTCTGCGACACCTCGGGGAGTACGAGGTTCATGATTTTCAGCGCAGCATCGCCGTGGCCCAGCAAAACTTCGTCCACCAGCAACGGCAAGAGCAAAGGGATAGGCACGCTGCACAAGGTCGCCAGCACGGCCACGCCGTTGGCGATCCACAGGGATTTTTTATGATGAAGGGCCAGACGACGGATTTCGGCCCAGCTCAACCGATCGACACGTTTAGTGCTTGGGCACTCGTCGGGCAGATCATGCACAGGCAGCGCGCTCCAGCCAGCGGCCGAGCAGCGGGGACAACACACTCAAAGGCTGATAGCCATTGGTCAGCAACGCCAGTTGACCGTTTCGCTCGGCCAGCAAGGTTGGAAAACCGGCGATACCCAGATCCTGCACCCAAGTGAAATCGGCAGCGGTGGCGGCGTGCATATCGGCACGGTCGAACGCGGCGGCGAATTCGATGCGCGGCAGGCCGGCCTGCTCCGCCAGTTCCACCAGAACGCTGGCGCGGGTGACATCGCGACCTTGCGCATAAAACGCATGCTGAATCAGCCCGAGCAGTTTCCACGCACAATCCGGCGCCAGGTGGCGTGCGGTCACCAACGCCCGGCAGGCGGGTTCAGTGTCGTAGACAAAACCGTCAGGCAACGCGCCTTCGCGCTTGAACGGCTGGCCGGTGGCTTCGGTGACCGCCTGCCAGTGTTCAAGAATGTAGCGCTTGGTGGAGGGTTCCAGCGCGGCGCCACTGCCGGTGCGTAAACCACCCACCACAAGATGCACATCCACCCCCGCAGCCGCGGCCTGCTCTACCAATGCGTTTGCAACCGGAGCAAAGCCCCAGCACCAGGAACACATCGGATCCATCACATAGAGCAGGCGGCATGCTGACATGGTTCAGGCCTCGGAAGATGCTTGCTTATAGTTGTAGCCGATCGGGTGAGGCTGGTTGCGAGCCTTGGCCAATTCGATCTGCTTTTGCCGATCGATGGCGCTGCGACGGGTTTTCTCGCTCAGGCTGTCCCAGCAATGCGGGCAACTGATGCCGGCCACATAATGCTCGGAGGTGCGATCTTCGACGCTCACCGGCGTGCGGCAGGCATGACACTGATCGTAGTCGCCTTCAGTCAGGTCGTGGCGAACCGTGACGCGGTTGTCGAACACAAAGCAGTCGCCCTGCCATTTGGTTTCTTCCTGCGGCACCTCTTCGAGGTACTTCAGAATACCGCCCTTGAGGTGAAAGACCTCGCCATAGCCTTCGCTGAGCATATAGCTCGACGCTTTCTCGCAGCGAATGCCGCCGGTGCAGAACATCGCGACCTTCTTGTGCACGGCCGGGTCGAAGTTGGCTTTGATATAGTCGGGAAATTCGCGAAAACTGGTGGTTTTCGGGTCGATGGCGCCTTCGAAGGTACCGATCGAAACTTCGTAGTCGTTACGGGTATCGATCAGCAGC
This sequence comes from Pseudomonas sp., assembly GCF_050739655.1. Taxonomy (GTDB): domain Bacteria; phylum Pseudomonadota; class Gammaproteobacteria; order Pseudomonadales; family Pseudomonadaceae; genus Aquipseudomonas. Next base: position 6,603 of record NZ_JBOIBY010000697.1, read on the forward strand.
ACTTCCGGATCGCTGATCAGCGCGTTCCAGTCCTGTGGATCAACGTAGGTGCCGACCTTTTTGTTGGGGTCCACGCCTTCAACACCGAGGGTGACGATTTCTTTCTTGAGTTTGACCTTGGTGCGGTAGAACGGCTGTTCGTCGCAGTACGACTCTTTATGGTCAAGGTCGTGCATGCGTGGGTCGTTCTTGAGCCAGGCGATCAGCCCGTCAATGCCTTCGCGGCTACCGGACACGGTGCCGTTGATGCCTTCTTCGGCGATCAGCAGCGTGCCTTTGATGCCGTTGTCGACCATCGCTTGCAGCAGTGGCTCGCGCAGGGCGACGTAATCTTCCAGGGTGACGAACTTATACAGTGCCGCCACGACAATCTGTTGTGTCATGGGTAAATCTCCA
>NZ_JBOIBY010000698.1:0-3255 GCF_050739655.1 Pseudomonas sp.
GGCCATGCGCAACGCCCTGAAACGTATTCAGGACGGCGAATACGCCAAGATGTTCATCAGCGAAGGCGCTACCGGCTATCCTTCGATGACCGCCAAGCGTCGTAACAACGCCGCTCACGGTATCGAAATCATCGGCGAGCAACTGCGCTCCATGATGCCGTGGATCGGTGCCAACAAGATCGTCGACAAAGCCAAAAACTAAGTCACGCGCTTGTACGAAAAACGCGGCTTAGGCCGCGTTTTTTCGTTTGGGAGGCCGGTTCTGGTATAAAGCTGCATCGTTTGCGGCCGATCCGTCGTCCCAGACACCTGTCCAGACTTTCCACCCCGTTGCAAGGTAATGTCCATGAGCGAACGCCCCGAAGAGCCAAACCAGGCTTCTGACGCCGAAAGCCTGCTGCCCATCGATGAACATGTCGAGGAAGGGCATGACGCTGAAGGTCGTAAAGTCCGGCATCGTGGTATCTATCTTCTGCCGAATCTGTTCACCACTGCGAACCTGTTCGCAGGGTTCTATTCCATCATCAACTCGATGAGCGCCCAGGCTGCCTTGAGCGCCGGCGACTCGGTCAATGCGAGCAAGTACTTTGCGTTTGCCGCCATCGCCATTTTCGTCGCGATGGTACTCGACGGCCTTGATGGTCGGGTTGCGCGCATGACCAATACCCAGAGCGCCTTCGGTGCCGAGTACGACTCGCTGTCGGACATGGTTGCCTTTGGTGTTGCCCCGGCATTGCTGGCCTTCGGTTGGGCCTTGGGTGACATGGGCAAGGTCGGCTGGATGGTCGCCTTCGTTTATGTCGCGGGTGCGGCGTTGCGTCTCGCGCGTTTCAATACTCAAGTCGGTACGGCGGACAAGCGCTACTTCATCGGCCTGGCCAGCCCGGCGGCGGCGGGTGTTGTTGCGGGCATCGTATGGGCCTTCAGCGATTACGGTATCCAGGGCTCCAAGATGTCTTTCCTGGTGGCGCTGATGGTTGCTGCGGCCGGCATGCTGATGGTCAGCAACATCAAGTACAACAGTTTCAAGGAGCTGGACCTGAAGGGACGAGTGCCTTTCGTGGCGATTCTCGCTGTGGTGCTGGTCTTCGCAGTGGTGTTCAGTGATCCGCCGCGCATCCTGCTGCTGGTGTTTCTCGCCTATGCAGCCTCCGGTCCGGTTCAATACCTGTTACGCCTTCGCCGTAACAAGAGCGCGTAATTTCCCTCATACTCCGCAGTCTATGGGTGCATCTGTCCTCCAAAGCTGCGGAGTAACCATGCTGATCAAAGTCTCAAAAGCGTCCGACTGCCATGAGTCGGACGTCACGCCTGAATCCCTCTATCTGTCTCGACGCAAAGTGCTCGGTGCCACGGTTGCCGGTCTTGCTTTGGGCGGCCTGCCGCAATGGGCCAGCGCTGGTGATGCTGCGCGGTACCCGGATGTCGAATCCGGCAAGGCGCCTTCCTGGCTCAGCGAAAAGCTTGCGGCTACCAAGTGGGGCGCGGTCAACGTCAAGGATGAGGCGATAACGCCGTTCAAGGATGCGACCCATTACAACAACTTCTACGAGTTCGGCACCGACAAAGGTGATCCAGCCGCCAATGCCGGCACGCTGAAGACGGAGCCGTGGTCGGTGGTGGTGGATGGGGAGGTGGGCAAGCCTGGGCGGTATGCGCTGGAAGACTTCATGAAGCCGTATCAGTTGGAGGAGCGAATCTACCGACTGCGTTGCGTGGAGGCCTGGTCGATGGTCATTCCCTGGATCGGTTTTCCCCTCTCGGCTTTGCTCAAGGAGGTCGAGCCGACCTCGAAAGCCAGATTCATCCGCTTCGAAACCCTGCAGGATCCCGCGAGCATGCCGGGTCAGCGCTCCGGTTTTGCCTTGATCGACTGGCCGTATATAGAAGGGCTGCGTCTGGATGAGGCGATGAACCCGTTGGCGATTCTCGCGGTAGGCATGTACGGGCATGAGTTGCCTAATCAAAACGGTGCGCCGCTGCGATTGGTGGTGCCTTGGAAATATGGTTTCAAGAGCATCAAGTCCATTGTGCGCATCAGTCTGGTCGGCGAGCAGCCGAAAACCACCTGGCAGAGCATTGCGCCGAATGAATATGGCTTCTATGCGAACGTGAATCCCAAGGTTGATCATCCTCGCTGGACCCAGGCTCGAGAGCGCCGCCTGCCCAGCGGCCTGTTCAAGCCCAATGTGCGCGACACGCAAATGTTCAACGGCTATTCAGAGGAAGTCGCCTCTCTATATACGGGGCTCGACCTGAGGGCTAATTACTGATGCGCTATCCGCTTTGGCGTATCGGCGTCTTTATCGTGGTGTTGGTGTGGCCGTTGCTGTGGTTGTACCAGGCCTGGGAAGATGTCCTTGGGCCGGATCCGGGCAAGGTGCTGGTCGATCGATTGGGTTTGGGGGCGCTTGTTCTTCTGCTTGTCACGTTGAGCATGGCGCCTTTGCAGAAACTCACCGGTTGGGCGGGGTGGAACGACGTGCGGCGACAGTTGGGGTTGTGGTGTTTTACCTATGCGCTGCTCCACCTCACTGGTTACTGCGCATTCATTCTTGGTTTTGACTGGTCGCAGCTGGGTGTCGAGTTGCGCAAGCGGCCTTACATTATTGTCGGGGCGCTGGGTTTTCTTGGTTTGCTGGCATTGGCGGTGACGTCCAATCGATACAGTCAGCGGCGATTGGGTGCTCGCTGGAAGCAGTTGCATCGCCTGGCTTATGTAATTCTCGGGCTTGGATTGCTGCATATGCTCTGGATTGTGCGCGCCGACCTGAAGGAGTGGGCGATCTATGCCTCTATAGGTGCATTGCTGTTAGTGCTGCGGCTACCGCCTTTAGCCCGTCGAATCCCGCGTTTGATGGTTAAAAAGGGCTCTTCTGCCAAAAAGGCGTAAATAGTGGTTGACGGCAGATTCTGGAGGCCTATAATTCGCCCCACTTCCGGCGCAGTCTAAACGGAAAACTCCTTGATAAACAAAGAGTTACGCAGCTTTCGGCAGCGGGTTGCTTCAGGTCATCGAAGCACAAAGGAAGTTGAAAAAGAGGTGTTGACAGCAGCGGGTAACGCTGTAGAATTCGCCTCCCGCTGACGAGAGATCTGAAGCGCAAGTGGTTGAAGTTGTTAAGGATTCCTTGAAAACTTCTGAAAATAATCACTTGACAGCAAATGAGGCTGCTGTAGAATGCGCGCCTCGGTTGAGACGAAAGATCTTAACCAACCGCTCTTTAACAACTGAATCAAGCAATTCGTGTGGGT
>NZ_JBOIBY010000699.1:0-1823 GCF_050739655.1 Pseudomonas sp.
CTAACGCGATGACCGGCAGGATCGCTCTCGCGTCCTCAGGCCCGAGTCGGCCTTCAAACCAGGAGATTCAAGCATGTCTTTTTTCAACTCGGAAAAATTGCAAGACGCTAAGAAAGCCAACCTCGACCTCCTGCAGCAAATCAGCGGCAAAATCTTTTCCAGTGTCGAGCAGCTGAGCCAGTTGCAGTTCAAGACCCTGCAGGCCTCCACCGAGGAGCAGTTCGACGGTTTTCGCAAACTGCTGGCGGTGCGTGATCCACAAGGGTTCGCTGAGCTCCAGGCTTCTTTCACCCAGCCTAATGTGCAAGCCGAACGCCTGGCTGAGTTCAATCGTCAAGTACACGCGCTGATTGTTGGCACCCAATCGGAAATTGCCCAACTGACCACGCGTCAGGTCGAGGCGGGCACCAAGCAGGTGCAAGAGTTCGTTGAAGAGATCAGCAAGAATGCACCGGCTGGCTCCGAGTCTGTTGTGGCCGGATTCAAGTCATCGCTGGCGAATGCCAGTACCGTTTTTGAAAGTGCACAGAAAGCCGTAAAACAGGCTGCTGATGTTGCCCAGAGCGGTTTTGGCGCAGCGACCGCCGCAGCCGGCAAAACCGCTCCTGGTGCCAAGGCTGCAAGCGATAGCAAATAAGTCGGATTAGAACGGTTACATGATGGCGATGGGTTTATTCCCCATCGTCATTTTTTTTTGGCCCGCCACCGGCCCCCGGCTTGCCTGCCGGCATGGCGCCGAACAGGCCGAAGAGGTTCTGAGTGTTCATGTAGAGGGCTTTTGACTGGTCGACATACTGGCGCATCAAATCCTGCATGACCGGTGCTTGCTGGTGCATGAATGCGCTCCAGGCTTCAGAGGACTGAGCGCCGGTCTGGGACTGGATGTCGATGACCGTCTGGATGCTTTTATCCAGGTAGCTGCCGAGGACACTCTGGTAGGGACCGTAGAACTGGATAATCCCCATGAGCATCTCACTGGAGAATATCGGCTCACCGCCACTTTCGGCTTCCAGAATGACCTGCAGCAAAATACTTCGAGTCAGATCCTCGCCAGTCTTGGCGTCGACCACCTCGAACGGGATTCTATCGACGACCAATTGGCGTATATCCGCAAGGGTCAAATGACTGCTGGTGTGCGTGTCATATAGACGGCGATTCGGGTACTTCTTGATCAGACGGGTGGTGTTCCGACTGTTATCTGTCATGCGGGGCTACTCACAGCGAGCCTGATTTTCAGGCATCTTATCCTACTCTGATCACAGCCACTCCAATGCCTCTGTTTCGCAGCCATCTGCGGGTAACCGCGCCCAACCAATTTCCATGCCTTCCAATTGATCGCTTGGACGACTGTGGCTCATGCAGTCTTATCGAATAGAAAAGTCGTTAGCCTCGGGGGCAAGCGGGAGTCATGCGTTTTAATCGCATGTGCTCTTTGGGAATCAGGCATCTGATTTATGAGCGAGCCGATGGTTAGCCTCGGCCCGTGCCATCTCGCTGGTATAGAGGCCTTCCGCTGTAAACCCGGACGGTTTGCAGTTTAGGTGGCGACAGCTCATTTCAATTTCTGGTGAATTCGTTTTTTTTTCTGCTGAACGCCTACGGCACGTCGCGTTCGGCTGTTGCTGCTGTCCTCAATTATAAGTTGCCGTGATACTTCAAATAATAAATAGAAAATTGACTAATCATGGTCCTGAAACGAAAAATCATCCCCAGACCGGCGCCGCCAGAGCGCCGCGGATTTGCCGTTTCTCTCCTGCCAGAAAAATAACCAAAGGAGCCCGACCCATGAAGCCTCAAGCTTCGTCCCAGCCGCGCCGTGCGGC
>NZ_JBOIBY010000700.1:0-39558 GCF_050739655.1 Pseudomonas sp.
ACAACAACAACTGCATCGCCAACCAGCGCCGCTATCGATACACCGCAGATTCCACCGGGCAAGGCCTTACTGGCGGCATTTGCCTCGACATTCGGCTGGGCGCTGGATTTGTTTGACCTGTTCATTCTGCTCTACGTGGCGCCGATCATCGGCCGCATGTTTTTCCCCTCGGACACCCCGACACTGTCGCTGGCCGCGGTATACGCCTCATTCGCCGTGGCCCTGCTGGTGCGCCCCCTGGGTTCGGCAATCTTCGGCGCGTATGCCGACAAGCACGGCCGCAAGCGAGCGTTGATGGTGTCGATGGTCGGCGTCGGTATTTCCACGGCACTGTTTGGCGCGCTGCCGACCATTCATCAGGCCGGCATATTGGCCCCGATACTGTTTCTGCTATTGCGGGTGATTCAGGGCATTTTCGTTGGCGGCATCGTGGCCTCCACTCACACCATCGGCACCGAATCCATCTCGCCGCGCTATCGCGGCCTGATGTCCGGGTTGATCGGTGGTGCCGGTGCCGGCATGGGCGCGCTGTTGGCGTCGTTCACTTACCTGGTGTTGTCGGAAATTTTCCCCGGGGATGAATTTGACGTCTGGGGCTGGCGCTTCATGTTCTTCTGCGGGCTGCTCAGCACGTTTTTCGGGCTGGTGATGTTCCGCTATCTGGAAGAAACCCCGGTCTGGCAGCAACTGCAACAAGCGCGCAAGACCAAGGGGCCGGCGGTAGTGGTCGTGTCGCCGCTCAAGCGTCTGTTTGGTCGCGAGTACCGCAGCGTGATGCTGGTCAATCTGCTGATTACATTCGGCGGCGGAGCAACGTATTACCTGGCCTGCGGTTATCTGCCGACCTTGCTCAACGTGGTCGCCAAAGTGCCCCATACGCAAACTTCGCAGATGCTCATGTACGGGTCGGTGGCAACCATTGTCGGAGCACTGGCCTTCGGTTACCTGAGTGACCTGATCGGTCGCAAGAAGACCTTCATGCTACTGGGTGTGATTAACCTGGTGAGCTTGCCGATGATGTTCCTCGGTGTCGCCGAGCCGGGTTCGCTGACCCGCACTGCGCTGTATTGCGTGGGCATCGCCTTCATGGGCGGGGCGATCATCGCGCCGATCCTGATCTTCCTCAACGAACGCTTCAGCACCGAGCTGCGCGCCAGCGGCACAGGATTGTCCTGGAACATCGGTTTCGCCCTCGGTGGAACCATGCCGACCTTTGTGTCCCTGTTCAGCAGCAGCCCCGCGCAGATCCCCATGGTACTGGCGATTTTCGCCGCCGGCCTGTCGGTGATCTACCTGATCGGCAGCGTGGTGATTCCGGAAACCCAAGGCAACTTCAAGTGAAGGAGATGGCAATGAACAGATTGACCGGCAAGGTCGCTATCGTCACCGGCGCGGCCCAAGGTATCGGCGCCACCTACGCCAAGGCGCTGGCGGCCGAGGGCGCGAAGGTGGTGCTCTGCGATTTGAAGGCGCCTGACGAAACCGCTGCCGCGATCCGCAACAAGGGCGGTACGGCCCTGGCAATCGCTTGCGACGTGACCGACGGTGCCGCGGTGCAAGCCATGGTCGAGGAAGCCGTGGCGCAGTTCAGCGGTGTGCACGTGCTGATCAACAACGCGGCGTTGTTCGCCACCCTGGAACTCAAACCTTTCGAGCAGACCAGCTCGGCGGAATGGGACCGGATCATGGCAGTCAACGTGCGCGGTTCCTTCGAGTGCGCGAAGGCGGTAATGCCGGTGATGCGCCGTCAGGGCTACGGCAAGATCGTCAATATTGCCTCGGCAACGGCTTTCAAAGGCGCGCCGATGATGGCGGCGTATGTCGCGTCGAAGGGCGCGGTGATTGCCCTGACACGCTCGATAGCGCGCGAAGTCGGCGACGCCGGCATCCGCTGCAACTGCCTGGCCCCCGGCCTGACCATGAGCGCCAACGTCCAGGCCAACGCCGCCTGGGCCGGCGACATCGTGCGCAACAACATCGCCAGCCGCTGCATCAAGCGCGAGGCGGTACCGGAAGACCTGGTCGGCGCGCTGCTGTTTCTGGCCAGCGCCGACAGCGATTTCATGAGCGGCCAGACTGTGGTGGTCGACGGCGGCTCGGTGACCCACTGATAGGGGGAGTCCATGCGCAGCCGATATTTCATTGAAAGGGTAAACCGTTATGAATCGTGAACAACAAATCGTTGAGCGTTCGCACGCATACCGCGAGAGCTATCGTGCGTCCACACCCAGCTGGTATCGCGGCGAAATGCACCTGGCTTTCACCCTGCTGTTCACCGGCGGGGTGCTCTGGTACTGCGCCAGCCAGATTGTCGATGCGAGCTGGCAGGAGTGGTTGCTGGTGGTAGTGCCGATGTTCCTGTTCGGCAATTGGGCCGAATGGGCGGGCCACCGTTATTTGCTACACAGCCCGAGGAGCTGGCTCAAGCCGGCCTACAAGCGGCATGTCGCCACCCACCATCAGTTCTTCTCGCACAAGACGCTGGACTATCACGGCCATCAGGATTGGCGCGCTCTGCTGTTTCCCCCATTCGCTCCGGTGTTGTTCGTGATGGCCGCGCTGCCGCTGGCCCTGCTGCTGGGCACGTTATGGACGGCCAACGCCGGCTATATCGCAATGTTGACGATGGCGGCCTACTTCCTGATGTACGAAGGCCTGCACACGCTGTCGCACCTCGAGCATCCGCTGCTCGATGCCATGCCGCTGGTCAACACGGTGCGCCGCATGCATGTCCTGCATCACAACCCGGACTTCATGCACACGCGCAATTTCAACCTGACCTTTCCGATCTGCGATGCACTGTTTGGCACCAGCGACTTGAACAAGGGCGTGCTGGGCACGCTGTTCAATGGCATGTCGGATGCGGCGCGCAAACCCGAGGACCAGGCTCGCGTTGATGCGCAGCAGGTCGAGCGCGCGTCCAAAGCGGCTACCGAACACCAGCTCTGACAGCGACTCAATGAGCGGTCGGTTCTGGTGGTCGACCGCTGCTCGCTGACCCACGGAATACCGGAGGACTCATGCAAAGCAGACATTTCATCGATGGGCAATGGACCGACGCGGGACATTGGGCGGACAGCTTCGACCCGGCCAGCTGCGAGTTGATCGGCCGCTTCGCCGATGGCGGCGAAGCCGAGGCGCAAGCGGCGGTCTCCGCCGCCGCCCGCGCCTTCGCCAACCCGCAGTGGTCACAGAATCCGCGCCTGCGTCAGCAATTGCTGCTGGACTGGGCCGCAGGCCTCAAGGCACGCCAGGAGGAACTGGCGCAGCTGCTCACCCGCGAGAATGGCAAGGCCCTGGTGCAATCGCGCGGCGAGATAGCCGGGGCGATTTCCGAGATTGTCTATTATGCCGGTCTGGCCCGACACAACCCCGGCCATGTGATGGAGGTGGCGCCTGGCGAGTTCTCCAACATGCTGCGTGAACCGGCCGGGGTCGCGGGGCTGATCATTCCATGGAATGCCCCGGCGGTGCTGCTGGTGCGCGCCCTCGCCCCGGCATTGGCGGCCGGCTGCACCGCGGTGATCAAGCCGGCGCCGCAGACCGCGCTATTCAACGCGGCCATGCTCGAGCCGCTATTCGCCCTACCGGGCCTACCGGCCGGCGCGGTCAACCTGTTCGCTGAAACTGGGCATGTCGGCGCGGCGTACCTGGTGGCTTCGCCGCTGGTAGATGTGCTCAGCTTTACTGGCTCCACCGCAACCGGCCAGCGCATCATGCAAGACGCCGCAGCGACCATGAAGAAGCTGTCCCTTGAACTCGGCGGCAAATCCTGTTGCCTGGTCTTCGAGGATACCGACGTCGAGGCTATCGCACCGAAACTGGCGGCAGCAGCAACCATCATTTCCGGCCAACAGTGCACCGCCGCACGGCGCGTGCTGGTGCAGGCCAGCCGTTTTGCCGAGATGAAACGTGCGCTCAGTGCCGCGCTCGGCGAAATCCGCCTGGGCCACGGTTTGGAGGCGGCGACGCAAATGGGCCCGCTGATCGACTGGCAGTCGCGCGACAAGGTCGAGAGGCGCATCGCCGATGCGCTGGACTGTTGCGACGAGGTGCTGCTGGCCGGCGGCCGCCCGGATGGCGCGCTGAGTCAGGGCGCCTTCCTCGCCCCTGCACTGATCGCCCACCGCGACAGCGGCGCGTTCTTCTGCCAGGAGGAAATCTTCGGCCCGTTGCTGGTGCTGGAGTCCTTCGAAGATGAAGCCGAGGCAGTAGCGCGCGCCAACCATACCGAGTTCGGTCTGTCGGCGAGTGTCTGGACCGGGCAGGGCGCTCGCGCCTGGCGTGTCGCTCGGGCACTGCGCAACGGTACGGTGTGGCTGAACGACCACAACAAATTGTTCGCCGAGGCGGAAACCGGTGGCTACCGCAAGAGCGGCCTGGGGCGCTTGCATGGCGTCGATGCGCTGCTGGATTTCAGCGAGCTCAAACACATTTATCAGAACGTCGGCACGCTCGGTTGAGCGCGCACGCGAGGGTGACCATGGAGCTGCGCCATCTGAAGTATTTTACCTGCCTTTATGAGGAAGGCTCCGTCACCCGGGCTGCGCAGCGCTTGAATATCGTGCAACCGGCGTTGTCGATGCAGATCGCCAGGCTTGAGGAAGAACTCGGGCAGACGTTGTTCGAGCGCAGCTCCAAGGGCATGGCGCCGACCGAGGCCGGCGATCAGGCTTATCGTTTGTTCATGCCGATTCTTGGCCAGCTGCTGGCGGCGCGTCAGGCCCTGATCGACCGTAGCGGCCAGATCGGCGGACGCATCAGTGCCGGGCTGATCGCGTCTGCCGCCAACAACGCGTTGGCCAGCACCCTGGCGCATTTCGTCGAGCATCAGCCACAGGTTGAATTGAGCGTCACCTCGGGCTACAGCCAGGAGTTGATCGCGAAGGTCCTGACCGGCGTGCTGGATTTCGCGGTCATCAACCAAAGCTTTCAGCATGAGCACCTGATCGGCCACGACATTTTCGATGAGGAGCTACTGGTCGCCACCGGTGCAGCCAATCGCCTTAACGGAGCGTTGCCCTTGCCGTTGGCCAGTCTGGCGGGATTCAAACTGGTGCTGCCCTCGCGTCGTCACGGGCTGCGTATGGTCATCGACCAGCACCTTGCCGCCCAGGGCATTGAAGTCACCCCGCAGTTGGAGGTGGACGATCTGGCGGTCATTGAGGACTTCTTGCGTCGCAGCGACTGGGTCAGCGTGCTGCCGGCAACCGTCTTGCATCGCGGATTGCACGAAGGCGCGTTGCGCGCCTATCCGCTGGCCGCGCCGGGGATCAGCCGGCGCATGGTCTGTGTGCACGACGCCCGTCGACCACTGACCCCGGCGGCAATGCTGTTCATCGAGATGATCGGCAAAACCATGACCACCGCACTCGACGCCATCCATTTCTACAAAGAAGGCCCGATAGAGGAAGGCGACCATGAGCGTTCCCAGTAATAGCCGGCCGCAGCGGCTGATCGTAGGAATTTCCGGTGCCTCCGGCGCCGTTTATGGCGTACGTCTACTGGAGCTGTTGCGCGACACGCCGATTGAAACCCATCTGGTGGTCAGCAAGTCGGCGCTGATTACTTTGGCCCATGAAACCGAGATGTCCTGGTCTCAGATCAAGACCCTTGCTGACGTTAGCTACATCAATCAGGACATCGGCGCGGCAATTGCCAGTGGCTCGTTCAAAACCATGGGCATGATCATCGCGCCGTGTTCGATACGCAGCCTGTCAGAAATTGCCAGCGGCGTGACCTCAACGCTGCTGACCCGCGCCGCCGACGTGGTGCTCAAGGAGCGCCGGCGCCTGGTGCTGATGGTTCGCGAGACGCCACTGCACCGCAATCACCTGCGCAGCATGACCGAGTTGGCTGAACTCGGTGCGGTGATCGCGCCGCCAGTGCCTGCGTTCTATGCCAAGCCGACCAGCCTGGATGACATGATCGATCACACTGTAGGAAGGGTGCTGGATATGTTCGATATCGAACTGGGTGTCGTCCGTCGCTGGCGCGAACGACCGGAGCGCGTAGCAACGCTGGATGAGGTGATCGATGGTTGAGTCACATTCGGGGCATTCAGGCGGGGAGGCGCTCCAGGAATTCGCAGATCAGCTGCAAGGTCCGCTCGGTCGCTTCGGTCTGGGGAAAGTGCCGGCAGTTATCCAGCAACACACAGCGGCACGGCCCAGGCACCTGTCGCTGGATGACCATCAGTTGCTCGGGCGTGGCGTAGTGGTCTTCGCGACCCTGAATGACCAGCAGCGGCCTTTCGATATAAGCCAACTGCGCTTCGAGATCGTCCAAGGAAAAGTCCGGGTGCAACCAGCTGTCGCTCCAACCGTGAAAGGCGCCGTCGACATTGGTCCCATGGTGGCGTGCCAGGCGTTCGCGCAATTCGCCCTGATGCCAAACCTCGGTGGTATGGCGAATGCCATCGAGGCTCTCGGTCTCGACAATCACGTGAGGCGCCAGTGCAATGCTGCCCAATACGCGGGGATCATTGGCGGCGGCATAGGCGAGGACAATGGAGGCGCCGTCACTGTGACCGAGCAAAACCACTTGCGGCAGTTGCAAGGCATCGAGCAATTGCCGCAGTTCACGAGGGCCGTCGCTGCTCAGGTAGTTCAGCGGACGCGGCAGGGTTACCGGGCTCGATTGCCCATAACCCTGACGACTGTAGGTGACCACACCGCAACCGCTGGCCTGGGCCAGGCGCTGGGGGAAGTCTTTCCATTGATCGGCGCTGCCGAGGCCTTCGTGCAACAGCACAAGCGTCGGTCGCGATGGGTCAGCCGCAGGAATTTGGCGATATTCCAGGCGCAGCGGCCCAAGTTGCAGAAATTGTTGTGGCGACATGTTGAATCAACGATTGAACAAGGTTGCTCGCAGGTTACCGTAAACGTAACCCTGTCTGCAGCACCACGCTTTGCTTGAGGTACAGAAAACATGCGTCATCTCGATGTTCAGGTGATCGACCAGGCACTGCAATGGGCTCGCGCCGGGCAGGCCCAGTGGCTGTGTACGGTGCTCTCCACCTATGGCTCGGCGCCGCGTGCGCCGGGGGCGATGCTGGTGACCAATGGCTCGGGCGAACACGTCGGCTCGCTGTCGGGTGGCTGCGTCGAGGAGGAGTTTCTCGAAAGCCTGACGCGCGGTGAATTACGCGAACCGGCGCAGATCGTCAGTTATGGCGACAGCGTCGAGCAACGCCACCGTCTGCGATTACCCTGTGGTGGCGTGCTGATCGTGCTGGTCGAGCACCGCGCTGCGAGTCTCGAATGGATCGAGCACCTGGAGAGTCTGCAAGCGGCGTTACTGGGTCAGCGGCGTCTGCTGCGCCATGTCGAGTTGAGCAGCGGAGCCTTGCGCCTGGACGCAGACATCGGACACGGCAGCGAGCGGGTGCAAGTCGTCGACGAGACGGTGCGCATCAGTGTTGGCCCTGCGTTGCGACTGATTCTGGCCGGGCTGTCGCCGGTCGCTGAAGTTTGCGCCAGTTTCGCCCGCGCCATCGGCTGCGAAGTCATCGCCTGCGACCCCCGGGATGAGATGCAGCATGTGCAGCTCGAAGGCGTGGAGATGCAACGCGTGCTGCCCTCGATGTACATCGCCGCTGGTGGTTGCCATGCGGCGACTGCGGTGGTGGCGCTGACTCACGATCCTCGAATCGATGATCTGGCGCTGATGGAAGCGGTTCACACCCCGGCGTTTTACATCGGTGCCATGGGTTCTCAGGCAACCTCGGCCAAGCGCGCCGAGCGGCTCAAGCGCATCGGTGGTCTGACGGATGAACAGATTGCCCGTTTGCACATGCCCATCGGCCTCGATCTGGGCAGCAAGGCCCCGGCGGAGATCGCTCTGGCGGTGGTGGCCGATATCCTGCGCGTTTATCACGGCAAAGAACGCCATGCCTTGTAAGGCGGTTTTTCCGACGAACGTGGGGGCTGCGAAAGTCGAGGTAGACGCTCGGTCATTCGCGCGCGATAGTGGCCAGCCAAGTCTGGCTGAACCATGGACCGATCGACGGGCTTGAGAAATAGATAAGCGCCCCGATGATATGCATTGAGGCCGATAACAATATCGCTTCAAGCGAGGAGGAATCTGATGTCGATTGCCCAACGGGTTTTCCACGGCAGGTTTGGCCGGGTCGCCTTGCTGAATATGGATCATTCGCTGGTCACCCATACCCATTCCGAATGCCATGTGCTGGTCAAAGTGTCCGGCGAGGATACTTACTTCAACGTTAACGGTCGACGGGTTCCGCTCAGTGATCGCACCGCGGTGTTGGTCAACGCCTGGGAGCCGCATTTCTACGATCCGCAGCCGGGTGCCGGTGCCACGCTAATCCTGGCGCTTTACATAGAGCCCGCCTGGCTGGCCACTGCCCAGCAATCGCTGGCGCTCAGCGGTCGGCCGGACTTTTTTGCCCAATCATGCATCGAGCTGTCGAGTCGAAATCGCACCCTGGCCGACATCCTGGTCGCCGAAGCGCATGGTTGTGGGATCGTGCCGAAAGAGCGTTTGGAGTTCATGCTGTTCGACTTCCTGATCGAACTGATCGAGGACTTTTCCAGCTGGCGGCATTTGTCGCTACTGGGTGCGCCCAACACAGGTGAGTTCCGGGATGCGCGCGTGCGCCGTGGCACCGCCTGGTTGCTTGAGCACCTCGATGATCCGAACCCGATCGACAACGCCGCGCGGGCTTGTGGTCTGTCCCGGGCGCACTTCTTTGCGCTGTTCAAGAAAGATACCGGCATGACGCCGACCCTGTTGCTTAACGACGCGCGCATGCGCCGGGCTTTTGCCTGGCTGGAGCGTGAGCGCAGTGGAACCTTGGGCCTGTTGTCGGAGAACCTCGGGTTCTCCGAGCAAGGTCATTTCACGCGGTTTTTTCAGCAACACATCGGCGCCTCTCCCAGCCAGTATCGGAGGGTAGTGGATAGCTATGCGGGGGTTTGAATATCGCCTCAGCTGAATCCTGGTCTGCTCAGGTTCTTTCCTGAAATTCAGACTCCAAGGCAAACTTGCAGACGGCAGCGCAAAACTCCATCGCTCAAGGCAAGGCATTCCCCGTGCCTTTCTCCCACACTCGGCTCTAATGCCAGGGGCCGGGTGTGGTTGGCAAAAGCGTTGGCTATGTCTATAGCCGCTTAACCATCCCCGGTCACAATACTGAAAAATGGCTGGACTCGAGAAAATAAAGACTTTTTACGTATAAATGGTTCCTTAAAATAATATTGGACCAGTATTAGTCGACGACTTAGATTCACATTACAAGAAAAGCAAGAACGTGAGTTGAAAATAATATGGCTAATGATGCGATTCTGGAAACTGTTGGTTTGACCAAAGAGTTCAAAGGATTTACCGCTGTTGAAAATGTCAACTTGCGTGTGAAGCGTGGCTCAATTCATGCCCTGATCGGTCCCAACGGTGCCGGAAAGACGACATGTTTTAACTTGCTCACCAAGTTTCTCGATCCTACCCAAGGGACTATTCGCTTCAACGGCCAGGACATCACTCGTGAGCACCCAGCTGCAGTAGCGCGCAGAGGGATGATTCGATCTTTCCAGATATCGGCAGTCTTTCCTCGCCTTACCGTGCGAGAAAACATCTATATTCCGCTACAGCGAAGCCTGGGGACTTCCTTCCATTTCTGGAAGTCGCGCGCTGCACTTGCCGCTCTTGACGATAGAGCGATGGAGTTGCTCGCCCAAGTGGGATTGGAGTCATTCGCCGATCTAGTAGCAATGG
Organism: Pseudomonas sp.; assembly: GCF_050739655.1. Classification (GTDB taxonomy): domain Bacteria; phylum Pseudomonadota; class Gammaproteobacteria; order Pseudomonadales; family Pseudomonadaceae; genus Aquipseudomonas. Next base: position 9,736 of record NZ_JBOIBY010000700.1, read on the forward strand.
AACTGTCCTATGGCCGCAAGCGAGCGCTGGAAATAGCCACCACTTTAGCGCTGGACCCTGAGTTGATGTTGCTCGATGAACCCACCCAAGGCATGGGGCATGAAGACGTCGATTGGGTCATGGAGCTGATCAAGAATGTCGCCGCCAACCGCACTGTCCTGATGGTCGAGCATAACATGAAGGTTGTAGAGGGGATTTGCGACACTATCACGGTACTTGCTCGCGGCAGTGTGCTCGCCGAGGGCAGTTATTCTGAAGTTTCAGTCAATCCACTCGTGGTCGAAGCCTATATGGGGAGTGCCGACAGTGAGCTGCGCTCTCCAGGGAGCCATTGATATGACCAATGCTACCGAATACATGCGAGTTGCCAACTTGCAAGCCTTCTACGGTGAGTCTCACGTTCTCCACGGCATTGACTTCACTGTGAAGCAGGGTGAATGCGTTACTTTGTTAGGTCGCAATGGCGCAGGCCGCACCACCACCTTGCGAGCCATTATGGGGCTCACGGGGAAGCGCCAGGGTTCGATCATAATAGACGGTACTGAAACCATCGATCTATCGCCCCATAAGATTGCGCGCCTGGGTGTGGGTTATTGCCCAGAGGAAAGAGGCATCTATGCCAGTCTTTCGTGTGAGGAAAATCTGCTGTTGCTGCCGCGTTTAGGAAACAATGGAATGTGCCTGGAGGAAATCTATGAGATGTTCCCCAACCTCTACGAGCGTCGTCACAGCCAAGGTACCCGCATGTCGGGTGGTGAACAGCAAATGCTGGCCCTGGCCCGAGTCCTGCGCACTGGTGCGCGCCTTCTACTGCTTGACGAGATATCCGAGGGACTTGCACCGGTCATCGTCCAGCGGCTCGCCGAAATCATCCGCCAGCTCAAGAGCAAGGGCTTCACAATCCTTCTGGTCGAACAGAATTCACGTTTTGCCGCCCCCCTCGCGGATCGCATGTATATCGTCGAGCACGGCAAGATTATCGCTGAGATTCACCAGCACGAAGTTGGGCAAAAAAGCGATCTGCTTCAAGAATATTTAGGGATCTAATATCGGCTAAAGCACTTGTCTGGTTTAGACGGTTCCAACGGCGAGCCAAGGGATTTAAAACCTGCAACCCCTACAACGCACCTTCTGGGTACAAGGCTGAAGCGTGTGGCTCTATAAGTATTCCAGGCTCTTCGGCGAATATCCTACTAATAACAAATCGTCAGGATAAACAATATGGCAACACTCTTCGATGTTCCATTGTCGGCCTTGACAGGCCAACTTATGCTAGGACTGGTTAACGGCTCGTTTTACGCGATCCTCAGCCTGGGCTTGGCAGTTATATTTGGCATGCTTCGCATCATCAATTTCGCGCACGGTGCGTTTTTCATGATGGGAGCGTTTTTTTCATGGATGTGTCTCAATTATTTTGGCGTCAACTATTGGTGGTCATTGTTGCTTGTACCACTCACGGTGGGGATTGTCGGCGTTGTGATCGAACGCGCTCTGCTGCAGTGGTTGTATAAGCTCGATCATCTATACGGTTTATTGCTGACATTTGGGATGGCGCTCATCATCGAGGGCGTTTTCCGTAATGAATTTGGTGTTTCAGGTCAACCCTACGCAGTCCCTGAGGCACTGAAAGGGGCAATGAATCTGGGTTTCATGTTTCTACCCGTCTACCGAGGCTGGGTGATTGTTGCCTCGCTTGCCGTATGCGCCCTGACGTGGTTCATGATCGAAAGGACACGCTTGGGGTCATACTTGCGTGCTGCCACGGAAAACCCGGCATTGACCCAGGCCTTCGGCATTAATGTACCTGTCATGGTGATGCTGACTTATGGTTTCGGCGTCGCGCTGGCCAGTTTTGCCGGGGTGCTGGCTGCGCCAGTATTACAAGTCAGTCCCATGATGGGCTCGCAGTTGATTATTGTGGTATTTGCGGTAGTGGTGATTGGCGGGATGGGCTCAATTTTTGGCGCCATTATTACCGGTCTTTCACTCGGCGTGATTGAGGGTTTGGCCAAACTGTTCTATCCGGAAGTTTCCGCAACCATTGTTTTTATTATCATGGCGATCGTCCTGTTATTTCGGCCGGCCGGTCTATTTGGGAGGGCTGAGTAACATGTCATCGAGAACGCGACTATTAGGCTGTATCCTTCTGCTCATCTGCGGCGCTATTGTCCCCTTCGCCATATACCCGATACTGGCCATGAAGGTGCTTTGTTTTGCGCTGTTTGCCTGTGCATTCAATCTTTTGCTTGGCTATACCGGCTTGCTTTCGTTCGGTCATGCCGTCTTTTTCGGCGCAGCCGCTTATGTGAGCGCCTACAGCATCAAGGTGTGGGGCTTCCCGCCCGAGCTGGGGATCCTCACAGCGGTTGTGGCTGCCGCCGTGCTGGGGTTGGGATTCGGCCTGTTGGCGATACGGTGCTCAGGCATCTACTTTGCGATGATCACATTGGCGTTGGCGCAGATGATGTATTTCGTCTTCCTGCAATCTCCGTTCACCGGAGGGGAGGACGGTTTACAAGGTGTGCAGCGCGGGCTGTTATTTGGGTTTATCGACCTCAGCAACGACGTAAATCTGTACTACCTGGTGTTTGCCATCTTTGTTTTTGGCTTCTGGTTGATTCATCGCGTTATCCAGTCTCCTTTTGGCCAGATTCTCAAAGCCATTCGAGAAAACGAGTCGAGGGTGATTTCCCTGGGCTATCAGGCAGCCCGATACAAATTGTTGGCCTTCGTTCTTTCGGCTGCTCTGGCGGGGCTCGCTGGCGGTACCAAAGCCGTGGTGTTTCAGTTCGCGACCTTGAGCGACGCCCATTGGCAGACCTCGGGCGAAGTAGTGCTGATGACCCTGCTCGGAGGCCTGGGCACCGTCTTCGGCCCACTGATAGGGGCCGCCATCGTTGTGACTCTGCAGAACGCATTGGCCGATAAGGTGGGCGCGCTCTTGCCAGTCATCATGGGCGTCATTTTCATCGTTTGCGTGCTGCTCTTTCGCCGCGGTATTGCCGGGGAGTTTGCGGCTTTCTACCAAAGCAGGCTGGCGGCAAGGCGCGCTGATGCAAACCGCCGAAAGTCTCTTGGGGCCTCTCGCAAAGGGGGCGGTGCAAGGGGAGCGGATGGTTCGGCGAGGGAGGCGAACCCGTGATGCGGATGTCGAGCATTCAACTTCGAAAAATATAAAAAAACCCGTACTAAACACCCGAATGAAAGAGTAGGAGAAAATAATAATGATCAAACAACTGAATACTCATCTGCGCAAGATCTGCTTCGGGCTGCTGGTAGCCGCTCCGGCCGTGCAAGCCCAGGTTTCAGATGGTGTAGTGCGTATCGGCGTATTGAATGATTTGTCAGGTACCTATGCCGGGCTTTCCGGTCCGGGCTCGGTGTGGGCCGCAAAGCAGGCGGTGGCCGACTTCGAGCCTGAAAAACATGGCCTGAAGGTCGAGGTCGTGGCGGCTGATCACCAGAACAAGCCAGATGTAGGGGCCAGTGTGGCCCGTCGTTGGTTCGATGTGGATAAGGTGGATGTGATCGTCGACGTGCCGACTTCGTCGGTCATCCTGGCCGTCAATGAAGTGGTGAGGGAAAAAAACAAGGTGCTCCTGGTATCCGGTGGCGGCAGTTCCGATCTGACCGGTAAGGCGTGCAGCCCGAACACCATTCATTGGACCTACGACACATGGGCGCTTGCCAACGGTACCGGTAAAGCGGTGGTGGGGAGTGGCGGCAAAAGCTGGTTTTTCATGACGGCGGATTACGCCTTTGGTCACGCATTGGAACGTGATACGGCGTCGGTCGTTGAAAAAAGTGGCGGAACAGTGATGGGCAAGGTTCGCCATCCGTTCCCGGGCACCGATTTTTCGTCTTACTTGTTGCAGGCCCAGGCTTCCGGGGCGCAGATAATCGGGTTGGCAAATGCCGGTGGGGACACCATTGTTGCCGTCAAGCAAGCGTCTGAATTTGGCATCACCGCTGGTGGCCAGAAGCTAGCCGGTTTGTTGGTGTTCATTAGCGACGTGCAAGCGTTGGGCCTGGAGGCGGCACAAGGGTTGATGCTGACTGCTGCCTGGTACTGGGACATGAATGACGCGAGCCGTGAATTCGGTAGAGCATTCGCTGCTGCCAACGGCGGGAAATTTCCGACAATGGCGCAGGCTGGTGTTTACTCCGCCGTCACGAACTATCTGCGAGCAGTTGCCGTCAACAATGACGATGGGAATGGTGCCGAAGTCGTCGCCCGGATGAAGGCGGTCAAAACCGAGGATAAGCTCTTCGGCGAGGGAAGTATTCGTGCCGATGGTCGCAAGATCCACCCACTCTATCTCTTCGAAGTGAAAAAGCCCTCCGAGTCCAAGTACCCTGGCGACTATTACAAGTTGCTGTCCACAATACCTGCCGATGAAGCATTTCGGCCGATGTCCGCAGGCGGTTGCTCGCTTGTTACTTTGAAATAAGCACTGGGGTTTCAAACCGGTCGAGCATTGGCTTGGCCGGTTTAGAACAAAGGGAGAGCTATAGTGCTATTCGCGGTAGCGATATTGGGTGGCTGGATATAAGAGTTAAAACATTTTCCTTGCAAGTTATGGCGCCACAGAGGGCGCCTTGTCAATTATTAAAGTCGCTCGTGCTCGAAGGCCGTCATCACTTCTTTTGCGGTATCAATAAACGACTGCAATAGCGGCGAAGTGTTACTGCTGCGCCATCCAAGCATCACTTTTACCAAGGGCATCTGCCCCTGAATAGGCCGGTATGTAAGGTGCTCAAGGTGAATGCGCTGAACAGAACTCGGTACCAGGGCCAGGCCTACGCCTGAGCTGACGAGGCCCAGGCAGGCATAAATCTGGCCGACCTCCAGTGCCGCGTTGGGTGTGAAACCTGCTTCCGCGCAAAGGCGATAAATCATGGTATGAAAATCGGGAGCCAGTTTGGGCGCGTACAGGACAAAGCGCTCGGTGGCGCACTGACTCAGCGCCACGCTGTCCTGGGACGCCAGCGGGTGGTGCTCCGGGATCGCAAGTACGAAGGGTTCTGTCAGCAGCGTCTCGGTGCTGATTCCGTCGAATTGCGATGTGGGGCGCATGAAGGCGATATCGACATCGCCTCGCAGGAGCGCATCGGCCTGGTCCACCACAGGGAACCAGCGCAGGACCACTTCCACATCCGGGAAGCGTTCGCAAAAGGCGCGGTAAATCGGCGGCAGCAGGGTATAGGACATATGTTCGAAGAAGCCCACGGACAGCCGGCCAATCTCTCCGCGTTCGGCGCGTTGAGCCTCCAGTGCCGCGACATCCGTGGCCCGTAGAATCTGCTTGGCATGAATATAAAATACCTGGCCAGCATCTGTAAGTTGCACATGGCGCTTGGTCCGTTGAAATAGCGTTACGCCGAGCTCCTCTTCTAATTGACGAATCTGTTGACTCAGAGGCGGCTGGGCAATGTGCAGTCGTAACGCGGCCTGAGTGAAACTCAGCTCCTCCGCAACTGCAATAAAATAGCGCATGTGCCGCAGGTTCATATTAATACCTTTTTAATATTATTCTTGATCAAATTATATATTGGAAGTCTCGGAAGTCAACTCGTAACATGTCTTCCGTGGCCTCAAGACAGTGGCTCAATACATTGATTCGGCTCTTATCGGAAGACATTTTCTGCCATTTGAAAACGGCGCAACTATAGGAGAGATAAGTTGGATAACAAGATTCTCAAGCGCGCAATCGATAGAGTGTTGACACGCATTGACGCGACCCTCGATCAGCCCGGCCAAGGGTTTCCCCATTACGCCGACCAAACCACTGGTGAATGGACTCGTAGTCCGGCAGGCGACTGGACGGGGGGTTTTTGGGTGGGCATGCTTTGGCTTGCCGCCTGGCATACAAAAGAGCCGCGTTACCATGATCAAGCGCGGATCTGGGCCGAGCGCCTTGGGCCACGCGCTTCGTCCCAATCGGCGTTCAAGGGCTTTCTCTTCTGGTATGGCACCGAGCTGGGCGCTGAGCTTCTGAACGACGAAACGGCGCGCAATTTGTCGTTGGCAGGCACTCGCGGATTGCTCGACATGTACAACCCCCAAGCGCAATTGATTCCCTTGGGCAAAGAGGCCGAGGAGGCCTCGGATGTCGGCAGCAACGAGGCAAACATCGATGCGCTGCCAGGGCCGGTTCCTTTATTGATCAAGCATGCGGCAGCGCTTGACTCCCTCGAGATTGCTCGCAATCACCTTCGCCAACATATCGCACTCTGCGTGCGCGATGACGGATCTGTCTGTCAGTCCGCCAGTTTCGATCCGCAAACCGGGGCGTTGCTGCGCCGTTACACCCACAAGGGCATTCACGGCGAAAGCACGTGGACTCGTGCCCAGGCGTGGGCGATGGTTTCCCTCGCTCAGGCGCTCAATCGCGGAGAAATGGAATTCCGAGACGTCGCCATTCAGGTTGCTGACTGGTGGTTGGAACATCAGCCCAAGGACCATGTGGCGTACTGGGACTTCGATGATCCGGCAATTCCCGATACCAGTCGCGACACCTCGGGTGCTGCCATCGCCGCGGCTGCATTGTTAAAGCTTGCTGTCTGCCTGCCGGAAAGACGTGAGCGTTATCGGCAGTCCGCAGAGGCGATCGTCGAGGCATTGGTGCTGCGCTATCAGACCCCGGTCGATGCCAGCGACTCCCGCCCCGTCGGCATCCTCACCCATGGTTGTTTCAATCGAAAGCTCGGTGTCGCAATGGAAAACGAGCTGATCTGGGGTGACTACTTTCTTTTCGAAGCACTGTTGGTGCTCGACGGTCGCCTGGCTTCCGAGCGGGTATGAGCACACAAATCAGTCACAAGGAGACAGCCATGCCTGAGTTCAATAGTCCTCATCGCGGAGAGGTTTCGTCCCTCATCGGCACGCAGACCAGCTACACCCGCACAGTCAGTGAATACGATATCTACGCGTTTGCCGGGATCAGCGGTGACAACCATCCCAATCATGTCGACGAGGAGTATTGCAAGCGCGTCGGCTTGGGCGCTCGGGTGGCCCAGGGGGCAATGTTGGTGGGTTACATCGCTGGCGCCGTTACCAAGTACCTGGGGCTGATCGACCGCCCGGCCGTTTCCTACGGATACGACCGGGTACGTTTCACCCAGTCCGTATTCATAGGTGACACCTTGACCGTGAGCTACCGCATCGCCCGTGCCGATGATGAGAAGAAGCGGCTTTGGGCAGAGGCGGTACTGACCAACCAGCACGGCGACACCGTGTGCGTCGGCACCCACATCATTCACTTCCAAGAGTAACGCCCTCGGCACTCATAAAAACAAGAGGAGAGTGTAATGACCAAAATATGCTCGGCTGCCGAGGCCGTGGCCGATATTCAGTCTGGCCAGACGGTTGGCTGTGTCGGTGTTATCGGATGGCTCACGCCGGATACCTTGCTGCTGGCGCTGGCGCAGCGTTTCGAGGAGAGTGCCTCGCCCCGGGATCTGACTTTTTTCTTTCCGGTCAGCGTTGGCGACGCGATGGACATCCGCGGGATGGATCATGTCGCGATAGAAGGCTTGATGAAGCGCGTCATCTCGGGCAACTACATCAATACGCTGGATCCGAAGACCGGAAAGCGTCCGCAAATGATGCGCTTGATCCGCGAGAACAAGGTCCAAGCCTATTGCTGGCCCATCGGCGCGACCATGCATTGGCTCCGGGAAGTGGCGCGCCGCGGTCCGGGTTACCTCACGCGCATCGGCCTGGGTAGTTACATCGACCCGCGCCAGCAAGGGGGTAAATATACGGCGTGCGCTGAGGAAGATCTGGTCAAGCTGGTGGAGTTCGAAGGCCAGGAATATCTGTTTTATCCCGCTCGGCCAGTGGACGTAGCCTTGCTGCGCGCAAGCAGTGCCGATGAGTACGGCAACCTCAGCTTCGAAGACGAGCCGATCACTTCCAGCGCCTTGGCCATGGCGCTCGCGGTAAAGGCCTGTGGCGGCACAGTGATCGCGCAGGTCCGCAAGATCGTCCCCCGCCAGGCGCGGCCGGTGCACGCTGTGCGTGTTCCCGGTGAACTGGTGGATCGTGTTGTCGTTGCCCCTCAAGCCATGATGACCACCGAGGTCGTGTATGACGACAGCTACCTGGGGGGGCAGCTCTTTCCTGGTGGCTGCACGGCAGTACTGCCTGCCGGTGCCGACAAGATTATCGCCCGGCGGGCGGCTTGCGAGATTCGTCCGGGCGTGCCGAGCATCTTTGGCTTCGGCGCATCTTCCGATATCCCGAGCGTGATGATGGAAGATGGCGCCTTCGATGGCGACGGACTCCTGCGTCACCGCTTTACGACGGAGCACGGTCCGTTCGGTGGCATCGTCATGAGCGGCTGGCAGTTCTCCGCCAATAAGTATCCGGAGGCGCTGCTCGATGGCCCGGCCCAGTTCGACTTCATCAATGGCGGCAACTGCAAGGTCGCAGCGCTGGCGTTCGCCCAGTTCGATGAAAACGGCAACGTCAACGTCAGCCGATTCGGCGCTGCGAACCCGGGGCCTGGCGGGTTCATCGATATCGCCTACAACGCTGAAACCTTGATTTTCACCGGCACCTTCACGACCGGTGGGCTGGAGGTGGCGTACGAGGGTGGCGAGTTGCGCATCGTGCGTGAGGGATCGGTACGCAAGTTCGCCCGCCACGTGCAGGAAATTACCTATCCGGTGCGCCTCAACGTCGCCACCCGTGGCCAGCGCGCCATGCTCATCACCGAGCGGGCGGTGTTTGCCATCGAGCCCGAAGGGCTGGTGCTGACGGAAATCGCTCCCGGGATCGACCTGCAAAGCCAGGTACTCGATCTGATGGACTATGCCCCGGTGCGCATAGCCGACCCCTTGCCCCTGATGAATGCGGCCGTGTTCAAGTCCTGAGCACGCCATCGTCGCGCCAATAAACGAGGAGATTCCACGCTATGGCTGTTATCAACTATTTGACCACCATCCAATTCGAACAGGGCGCAATCGAGCTATTGCCGTCCGAGCTTGATCGCCTGGGCATACGGCGGCCCTTGATCGTCACCGACCAGGGCGTGCGCGCTGCCGGGCTGCTTGATCGCGTACTCGGGACCCTGGCCTCGCCTCCCGCCGCGATCTTCGACCAGACGCCAGCCAATCCCACCGAGGAGGCGGTCGTCGCCGCTACTGCGATGTTCAAGGACAATGACTGCGATGGCATCGTTGCCCTGGGTGGCGGATCGCCGATCGATCTGGGCAAAGCGACGGCGCTTCTGGCCACCCATCCTGCGCCGCTGCAGCAGTATTCGGTGGTGGATGGCGGTGTCGGGCGAATCACCGATAAAGTCGCGCCACTGGTGGCGATTCCCACGACGGCAGGGACCGGCAGCGAAGTAGGGCGGGCCGGCGTTATCGTGATGAAGTCCGGGCGCAAGCTTGGCCTGTTGAGCCCTTATCTGCTGCCTAAAGTGGCCATTTGCGACCCGGATCTGACGTTGGGCCTGCCGCCGATGTTGACAGCGGCTACCGGCATGGATGCGATCGCCCACTGCATCGAGACCTTCCTGGCGCCTGCCATCAACCCGCCGGCCGAGGCCATTGCCCTGGATGGTTTGCGTCGGGGCATGGCCAATATCGAGCGCGCGACGATCGATGGCAGTGACCGGGAGGCGCGCTGGAACATGATGATGGCGGCGACTGAAGGCGCGATGGCGTTTCAGAAAGGACTGGGAGCGGTGCATGCCCTGTCCCATCCCCTGGGGGCCGTGCCCGGCATTTCCTTGCACCATGGCACCCTCAATGCGGTGCTGCTGCCGGCAGTGATGCGTTTCAACCGGCCAGCCGTCGGTGCCAAGTACGAGGCGTTGGCCCAAGCCATGGGACTGAGTGCAGGCGTCGCCCCGGATGAAGCCATTGCCCGATTGACCGCCCGCCTGGGTCTGCCCGTGAGCCTTGGCGCGATGGGTCTGGACCGGGCTGCGCTGCCTGAGATTGCCCAGGCCGCCCTTAAAGACCACTGCCACGCCACCAACCCCCGTCCTGCCACCGCAGAGGACTACCTGCGGATGCTCGAGGAGTCTTATTGATGAATGAGCAACATGTAATGATTCGCGATGCCGTCAGGCGGTTCGCCGAGCAGGAGATTGCACCGGTCTCCGAACGCCTTTGGGAGGAGCAGGAGTTTGCCTATCAGGTCTGGAAGCAGGCCGGAGAATTGGGCTTCCTCGGCCTTCCCTACCCGGAGGAGCACGGTGGCGGTGGCGGGGACTGGCTTGGCTTTACCATTGTGCTGGAGGAAATCGCCCGGGTAGACGCGGCTGTGGCATCGTCCATGATGGCCAATTCCACGCCCGCCAGCCTGATCAACAACTATGGCACTCCTGCGCAGAAGGAGCGTTACTTGCGCCCCATCATCGACGGGACGCAGGTCGGCTGCATTGGGCTGACCGAGCCGAATGCAGGCTCGGACGCCGCCAATATCCAGACCCGTGCCGTTCTGCGAGACGGTCAGTGGATCATCAATGGTTCCAAGACCTTCATCACCAATTCGGGTACCGACATCACCGGTCCGATCGTGATCGCAGCCGTTACCGGCACGCGGGACGACGGGCGCAAGGAAATCTCCAACTTTATCCTGCCGTCCGATACCGCCGGTTTCAGCCTGGGGCGCAAGCTGCAGAAGATCGGTTGGCGCGGATCGACCACTTATGAACTGTTCTTCGAAGATTGCGTGCTGCCGGCCGACCATCTACTCGGCGAACAAGGCGCGGGGCTCAAGCAGACCCTGGGCAACATAAGCACCGGGCGCATCCTGATCGGTGCGCTGGGGCTGGGTATTCTGCAAGGCTCCATGGAACGCTCGGTCGCCTACTTGAAGGATCGCAGCGCCTTCGGCAAGCGGCTCGAACATTTTCAGGCGCTGCAGTTCAAGGTCGCCGACATGGCCACCCATGCCCACGCCGCCCGCCTGATGCTCTACGACGCGGCCTCGCGCAAGGACGCCGGTTTGTCATGTGATGTCGAGGCGTCCATGGCCAAGCTCTTCGCTACCGAGAGGGCGATGGAGGCGGCTCACCAGGCGATCCAGATCCATGGCGGCAACGGCATCATGACTGAATACCCGGTCGCACGCGCTTTCGGCGACGCCAAGGTATTGGAGATCGTCGAAGGCACTTCCGAAATCCAACGCATGATCATTTCCAGGCAAGTGCTGAGCTAAACGCGTCCTGCAGCCTGTGCCGGTTCCGTTGGGGAGCCGGTCGTTCAGCTTTCTCGGGGAAAATCAGCATGCCAGGCTCCAATCCTTATGACCTCGGCCTTGAGCAAAGTCCGGTCAACTACCGGCCTCTCACGCCGCTGGGCTTCATAGCCCGCACCGCCCAGGTATATCCGCAGCGGTTGGCGGTTATCCATGGTGCGCGTCGATACAACTGGTCCGAGACCTACGACCGGGTCTGCCGCCTGTCATCTGCGCTCAAGGCCGCGGGCATTGGCCGTGGCGATACGGTGGTATTGATCGCCGCCAACACCCCGGAGATGATCGAGGCGCATTTCGGCGTACCGATGTGTGGCGCGGTCTTGTGCACGGTCAACACCCGGCTCGATCCTGCGGCAATCGCCTACATCCTGATGCATTGCGAAGCCCGGCTCGTGATCAGCGACACCGAATACGCGAGCGCCGTCGGCCAGGCGCTGGCACTTTTGGAGCACCGGCCAAGGGTGATCGACATCGATGACAGCGAGGGGCCGGGCGGCGAGCGTCTGGGTGAGCTCGACTACGAGGCGTTCATCGGCGCGGCTTCTACAGACGAGCATTGGCAGGAACCTGTGGACGAGTGGCAGCCGATTGCCCTGAACTACACCTCGGGCACCACAGGGCGTCCCAAGGGGGTGGTTTATCACCATCGGGGGGCTTATCTGGCGGCGCTTTCAAATATGCTCGACTGGCAAATGCCGCGGCACTCCATCTTCTTGTGGACCCTGCCCATGTTCCATTGCAATGGCTGGGGCTTCGTCTGGACCATGGCGGTCAACGCCGGCACTCACGTGTGTCTTCGCCGCTGTGAACCGCAACGCGTGCTGTCGATGATTCGACAACACGGTGTTACCCATTACTGCGGCGCGCCAGTGGTGCACGCCATGCTGGCCCATGCGCCAAAGGAGTGGAAAGTCGGGATCAGCCACCGTGTTCATGGCCTGATCGGTGGCGCTCCGCCCCAACTGCCGGTGATTGCGGCGTTGCATCGAATGGGCATCGATCTTTTGCAGATATACGGTCTGACGGAGGTCTACGGTCCCGCTGTGGTATGTGCCGAGCACCAGGAATGGAGCGAGCTTTCCACCGACTTGCTGACCGAACGCAAAGGTCGACAAGGCGTGCGTTATACGGCTCAGGAAAATATGGCGGTCCTGGACCCCGAGGACTTCACGCCGGTGCCGCGCGATGGCCGCAGCATTGGCGAAGTGATGTTCCGCGGCAACATGACGATGATGGGCTACCTGAAGGATCCGCAGGCCACCGCCGAGGCCTTTTCGGGTGGCTGGTTTCATTCCGGCGATCTTGCCGTGGTGCATGAGGACGGCTACATCCAGATCAGAGACAGGGCTAAGGACATCATCATTTCAGGTGGTGAGAACATCAGTTCGGTCGAGGTCGAGGAAGTGCTTTACCGGCATCCGGCTGTCCGTACCGCGGCGGTGGTTGCCATGCCCCATGCCAAGTGGGGCGAGACCCCCTGTGCCTTTGTCGAGACGAGCCCTGACGCGAGCATCGGCGAAGCGGAACTCATCGCCCATTGCCGTTCCTGCCTGGCCCATTACAAGGTGCCGACGCGGGTCATCGTGGGGGATTTGAGCAAGACGGCAACTGGCAAGGTGCGCAAAGTCGAACTGCGTGAACACGCCTTGCGGCTGGCTTCGAAAGATGCGGCCATCCCGATCGATTGAAGGAAGTTTGAGATTGAAATTCTGGTTTCCGTAGGCCTGTTCGGGCTTGCGCGATTTTGTGCAAAAAAAATTCAACTGGATGCCTCATCCAAGTCGAGTGACGTTGCAGCCGCGGATATTGTCGGCGGCGATCACGACGGTCTGGTGGTTTCGGCATCCCTGCCTTTTGAGCGAGGAGACACGCATGAAAATTCTCGGGCATAACTACACTGGCGGTACACGTCGCGGTGAAAGCGGCGTCAATCTGCACAGCTACGATGCGACCTCTGGCGAGAGGTTACCCTATGACTTCGTCCAGGCGAGCCCCGCCGAAGTCGATGCGGCTGCCCTGGCCGCCGCTTCGGCTTATCCCACCTATCGTGCACTGCCGGCTGTCAAGCGTGCGGAGTTTCTCGACGCTATTGCCGACGAACTGGATGCACTGGGTGATGACTTCGTTTCCCTGGTAACCCGCGAAACCGCGCTGCCTGCCGGCCGTATCCAGGGTGAGCGTGGCCGTACCAGCGGCCAGATGCGGCTGTTTGCAAACGTGTTGCGCCGTGGCGATTTTTACGGTGCCCGTATCGACCTGGCGCAACCCGATCGCAAGCCGCTGCCGCGTGTCGATCTGCGTCAGTGCAAGATGGGCGTCGGCCCGGTGGCTGTATTCGGTGCCAGCAACTTCCCGCTGGCATTCTCCACGGCAGGTGGTGATACCGCCGCCGCCCTGGCTGCTGGTTGTCCGGTGGTGTTCAAGGCGCACAGTGGCCATATGGCGACCGCCGAGTGCGTGGCCGATGCCATCATCCGTGCCGCGCAACAGACCGGCATGCCCAAAGGCGTGTTCAACATGATCTACGGCGCAGGCGTTGGCGAGGCACTGGTTAAACACCCGGCGATCCAGGCCGTTGGTTTCACCGGCTCGCTCAAAGGCGGTCGCGCGCTGTGCGACATGGCCGCGGCGAGGCCGCAGCCGATTCCGGTGTTCGCCGAGATGTCCAGCATCAACCCGGTTCTGGTGCTACCCGAAGCGCTCAAACAGCGTGGTGCCAGCGTGGCCAACGAGCTGGCCGCTTCGGTGGTCATGGGCTGTGGCCAGTTCTGCACCAAACCCGGTCTGGTGATCGGCATTCGCTCGCCGGAGTTCTCCAGCTTTATTGAAAAAATCGCCGGCTTGATGGGTGATCAGCCAGCGCAAACCATGCTCAATGCCGGCACCCTGCACAACTACGAGAAGGGGCTGGCGGTACTGCATGCACATAAGGCCATCAAGCATCTGGGGGGGCAGGCACAGGAAGGTGAGCAAGCCAGGCCGCAGTTGTTCCAGGCCGATGTCAGCCTGTTGCTGGAAGACGACGAGTTGCTCCAGGAAGAGGTTTTCGGACCGATCGCCGTGCTGGTCGAAGTGGCTGACAAGGCCGAGTTGATCAAGGCGCTGCATGGCCTGCACGGTCAGCTTACCGCGACCCTGATTGCCGAGCCAGGCGACTTGGCTGCATTCGCCGAACTGGTGCCTGTGCTGGAGCAAAAAGCCGGCCGGTTACTGCTCAACGGCTACCCGACCGGCGTCGAGGTGTGTGACGCGATGGTGCACGGCGGGCCTTATCCCGCCACCTCGGATGCGCGCGGCACCTCCGTCGGTACGCTGGCCATCGACCGCTTCCTGCGCCCGGTGTGCTACCAGAACTACCCGGACACGCTACTGCCGGAGGCGTTGAGGAATGCCAACCCGCTGGGCATTCAGCGTCTGCTGGACGGTTGCAGTACCACCCAGGCGATATAAGGCGTCATCCGCAGATGCTGATGGATGTCGGTTCGCCGGGTATCTCGACGTAATGCCGTTTGGAATCGCCGATTACCACCTAACAAGAAGAGAGAACTATGCACGTACTTCGTCCCACCCATACTTTTCTGCTGTCCGGCCTTACTGGGGTTTTTGGCGTTTGTTCATCCGCTTCGGCTGAGTTCCTTGCGGACAGCAAGGCCAGTCTGGACATGCGCAATTTCTATATGAACCGAGACTTCCGCCAGCCAGCGGCCCCACAAAACAAGGGGGAGGAGTGGGCGCAAGGCTTCCTGTTGCGCTACGAATCCGGCTATACCGAAGGACCCGTAGGCGTGGGGGTCGATGCGCTTGGTTTACTCGGCATCAAGCTGGATTCGAGCCCGGATCGCGCGGGCGCCACCGGTCTGCTACCGCGTGGCGCCGAGTCGAGGAGGGCACCCGATGACAATAGCGAGCTTGGCCTGACTGCCAAGCTCCGGGTCTCCAAGTCCACCCTCAAAGTGGGGACCCTGATTCCCAAGCTGCCGGTATTGCAGCCCAACGATACACGGCTGCTGCCGCAGACCTTCCAGGGGGGCTGGCTGAACTCGACGGACCTCGCGAGTCTGACCTTCGACGCCGGTCGCCTCACCCAGGTGAACCAGCGCGACTCGACCAATCGCGAAGACATGACCGTCATGAAAGGCCCCAGGCGCAACATCGTGACCGGGGCGAGGGCCACCACCGACCAGTTCGACTTTCTCGGTGGCAATTTCATGTGGAGCAAGACGCTCAGTACTGGCTACCACTACGCGCAGTTGGACGACCTGTACAAGCAGCATTATCTGACGGTGATGCATGTGTTGCCTATTGCCGAGGGGCAGGCGCTGAAATCCGATCTGCGTTGGGCCCGTTCGACCGATGACGGCAGCAGCAATGTCGACAACCAAATGCTCGGCGCCATGTTCACCTATTCAATGGGTGCGCACGCCTTCGGTCTCAGCTACCAGAAAATGAGCGGCGATACCGGTTTCGCCAACGTTCAGGGCACCGATCCGTACCTGGTCAACCTGCTGCAAATCAACGACTTCGGCAATCAGGACGAGCGCTCCCTGCAAGCCCGTTACGACTTCAACTTCGCCGGCCTCGGCATTCCTGGCCTGACCTTTATGACCCGCTATGTAAAAGGCGACCAGGTCGACCTGGGAGTCGCTTCGGGAACCGGCAAGGAGTGGGAACGTAATACCGACATCGGCTATGTGATCCAGAGTGGCGCGCTGAAAAATGTCGGCATCAAATGGCGCAACGCGACTTATCGCTCGAGCTTTGCCAGTGAAATCGACGAGAATCGCCTGATCGTCAGCTACAGCCTCCCGCTCTGGTAAGGCTGTTGCGTCGATGTCCATGCCGGGCGCCGTTCTGGCAAAAGGGTAGATTCACGAGTCAGGAACTCCCGAGCAGATCTTCGACCGTCCGAAAAAAAGCTGAACGGCAGACTTTTTACGCTCGGTGCTCTGAAGATCAGGCTCTTGCAATGAGAGCGGCGAATCCGCGGTTATCGGCTGATGCCGTAACCGCGGTCGTGGCGTGCCGGATGTGTTTGATGCCTAAAAGCAAAACGTGGAGCGCAGCACCAGTATTTGCGAGTTGTTGCCGCCGGCGCTTTTGATCGCGGAACCGATGTCTTAGAACAAATAGTCGGAGTCAACGAAAACGTTAGCGGTCGGGGTCCAATTGGCGTTGGCCTGATACAGGGTGACCAAGCGTTTTCCGCTGCTGGTGGTTGTTCCGGGGGCTGCGAAAGTCGAGGTAGACGCTCGGTCATTCGTGCGCGATAGTGGCCAGCCAACATTGAGAGATCGCCGGGGTCTAGAAACAGATAGGCGCCGCGATTATTCTTCATTGTGGCCGATAACAACATCGCTTCAAGCGAGCGGAGGAATCTGATGTCCATAGCCCAACGGGTTTTCCACGGCAGGTTTGGCCGGGTCGCCTTGCTGAATATGGATCGTTCGCTGGTTACCCACACCCATTCCGAATGCCATGTGCTGGTCAAGGTGTCCGGCGAAGACACTTATTTCAACGTCAACGGTCGGCGGGTTCCACTCAGCGATCGCACGGCGGTGCTGGTCAACGCCTGGGAGCCGCATTTCTACGATCCGCAGCCAGGCGCCGGTGCCACCGTAATCCTGGCGCTTTACATCGAGCCCGCTTGGCTGGCCACTGCTCAGCAGTCGCTGGCACTCAGCGCCCGACCTGATTTTTTTGCCCAGTCGTGCATCGAATTGAAGAGCCGTAATCGCACCTTGGCCGACATCCTGGTCGCCGAAGCCCATGGCTGCGGGATCGTGCCGAAGGAGCGCATGGAATTCATGCTGTTCGACTTCCTGATTGAACTGATCGAGGACTTTTCCAGCTGGCGGCATTTATCGCTACTCGGTGCGCCGAACTCAGCTGAGTTCCGTGACGCGCGCGTGCGTCGTGGCACCGCATGGTTGCTTGAGCACCTCGATGATCCGAACCCGATCGACAACGCCGCGCGAGCTTGTGGTCTGTCGCGGGCGCACTTCTTTGCGCTGTTCAAAAAAGATACCGGCCTGACGCCGACCCTGCTGCTTAACGATGCGCGCATGCGGCGGGCTTTTGCCTGGCTGGAACGTGAGCGCAGTGGAACGTTGGGCCTGTTGTCGGAGAACCTCGGGTTCTCCGAGCAAGGTCATTTCACACGGTTTTTCCGTCAGCACATCGGAGCTTCACCCAGCCAGTATCGGCGCGTAGTGGATTGTTATACGACGGCTTGAACCGAGAGGAGGGCGGGGGGTATTGGGCAATACTCCCGCCGATGAAGTTAGTCTTTCATCTTGAAATTGCCGGTTTTTATAGATGACCAAACTTGTAGAGTCTATTAATTGTCGAGAGAATCATAGATCTCTTTCATGCGTTCTTCGCGCATCAACTCAAGTTCTTCTTTGGTTTCAGCTACCCACTGCAGGATAAAATCCCAGCAATCGCAGTCGTGAGCATCCGCTTCTGTTTCAAAAGCTTCTTTCAGAAATTTAAGGCGATATTCTTCTGGCGAGAGCCTGCAGTTTTCAGCGAGGCTGTAATTCAGCTCGCTGAGTTCAAGCTGAATCCATAGATTGGCGTCCAGGAATTTCTTCAGGGCAAGTTCGGCTCTAAGTTCTTTTGCGATCATGAATGCTCTCTTGTGGCATGCAATAAGTAGCTGGTTGTTCAAGGTCGGCCCAGCGCTAAATTGGACTATGTCAATTTCCTGCCGTCATCCATCCTCGAACGCCATGACTTTCACTCAGCTCTTTCACGACTCGAGCCGCGTCCTGCTTATGTTTATATGGGCCTATGACGACAAAGTTGTTTTCTTTACGCGCTACCGGCAACTCCAGTTGCTGAATGGCTTTTAGTGCGCGATGGCGGCTGGGCGTATTCAATGCAATTTCGATCACCCAAAGGCCGAATGAAGGCGTGGCTGGAGCTGCGTTTTTAGCGTGGAAAATGTAGCCGCCGCACGTCAAGCACGTGCGTTCCAGCGTGATTAGCGAGCCTGGTACGGTGCCAAAGACATGCCATTGCGGATCATCGGTTCTTTTGCGGGCGAAGATTGCCAAGAGCAGGCCGGTAAAGGCAATCAGCCCGCTGAGGATGATTGTCCATATGCGTGCCTGTGCGGGTAAAGAGGACAGCGTAAGTACTGGTGTTTCGTCTGGCTTTTCGTACAAAAACTGTACGGCGTCAGCCTCCGTTGAGTCGGGTGTGCGGGATTCGTTTTTTGCAAGGGGCGTGAGTTCGTCGGGAAGATTTGTACTGATCTCTGTCGCAACTTTATTAGCAATGTCGTCAAATTCGTGCTCGAAGTCTGTCACTTTTTGCTGGATGTATGAATTGTCGACGTTATTTTCACAAGTTGGTCCTGTGGACGTGTAGATCCATAGTAGAGCTGATAGTTGCCATAAAACGTTAGTTACCAGTAAGCCCAAGCTAAGCTTTCGCACGGCGCCCTCTCCAAATCAAGTGAATAGTTATTTGTGCCATTTCTTTTTATAAAGAAAGGTTTTATTTCTGATCCTGAGATGGTCTGAGTTCTCGAGCGCGTCAGTGTGCCCAAGCGCCAAAATTAGTTGGCTGCTTTTTGTTGTTTTAAAGAACATCGGGCGTGCACTTTATAGACTACTGATTCACGAAAAAGGCTCAGATAGTCGAAAAAAACCATATCAGAATGGGAGAGGTTAATCCTATGAAATACTTGTATTTAAGATAAATATCGTGGCCAAAGTGCCTTGTGGAAAACCGCGAAGGATCTGCATTCGCCACTTATGTGATGAACACTCAAAATTCAAAAGTTATAGAGCCCGGTCGCTATCCATAAAGTCATCAAAGTCGTCGAACATGACCGGAATTGTGTCGGGTCCCAGCCCCTTAAATCAGACGCAAAGACAAATTTCCAGACTTCGGCGCAAAACTCCATCTCCCCAGGCAAGGCGCTCCCTGCGCCTTTCACACACACTTGGCTCTAGCGCTCTCGCGCTGTAAAACAACAAGGAGCCACGAAAAATGACCAGATTCCCACCTGCTATCGAAAGGCAGACCTGCCATATCGGCGCCCTCCGGGTACGCTACATGCGACGATCATCCGTTCACCTCATGCTCATGTGCAGATCACCTCGGTGGTTTTTTCCATCCCGCTGCCATGGAGCAGGATGTTCAGAAGAATAAAATGGCGTGCCAATTATCGGGTTAGTTGAAATTGACTAAGTACCGGTCCTTCGTGTGCGTTGCGTTGACCTCTAAGATTTTGCGTTGCTTCTATTACTTTAAAATAACAAAGGGAGCGCTATACAATTGAGTAGAAAAAAAATTGCTGCAAGTTCGGTGTTTCTTGGTATCACCCTGAGTGCACAGGCGCATGCTGACTTTCTAAGTGATAGCAAGGCCACCTTGGGGATGAGGAACTTCTACTTCAATAACGACAACCGCGATGGCACTGCCGCCCCTTCCAAAACCGAAGAATGGGCGCAGGGTTTCATGTTGGACTTCAAATCGGGTTATACCGATGGCATGGTTGGCTTTGGTGTCGATGGCCTGGGATTGCTGGGGGTTACCCTGGACAGCGGCAAAGGACGGCATGTCGGCAGCACCATGATGCCTTCTGACAGTGACAACCGTGCCGTCGACGAGTGGAGCCGGGTGGGGCTGACCGGAAAAGTCAAAATGTCGAAAACTGAACTTCGCTACGGCACCTTGATTCCGAAACTCCCAATTCTGGTTGCCAACGATGGGCGCGTACTTCCACAAACCTTCGAGGGCGGTCAAATCACCTCGAGCGAGTTCAAGGGGCTGACCTTGACTGGAGGTCGGATCGAACATGCGACAGGGCGTGGTTCAAGCGATCAGACGGGGTTGGCCGTTGCTGGTGGTACGCGTGAGAGCAATCAGTTTGACTTCGCCGGGGGCGATTGGAACGTCACCAAGGATCTGACAGCTCAGTACTACTACGCAAACCTCGATAACTACTATACGCAGCATTTTTTTGGATTGATTCACACCCTTGCGCTCTCGGACAATCAGTCCCTTAAAACCGACCTGCGCTACTTCAAAACTGACTCGTCAGGTGCAAATAGCTCCGGTACGTCAGGCTACAGAATTAATGGCTACACCAAAAACGGTGATGGAGAGATCGACAACCGTACCTGGAGTGCCGCGTTGATTTACACGCTGGGTGGCCACGCGATTACTGCGGGGTACCAAAGTGTGTCGGATGGCAGCAACTTCACTCAACTCAATCAGGGCAGCCTGATAGACAAGGGCGCCGGTGGAGCAAGCCTGTATCTGTATACAGACCGTCTGATCCAAACGTTCACCCGCGCAGGCGAGCGCACAGCTTTCGGTCAGTATGCTTACGACTTTGCCGCTCTGGGAGTTCCTGGCCTGAAAGGCTCGGTCATGTACCTCTCCGGCGATAATATTAAAACTACGTCCGGCGACAACCAAAAGGAATGGGAAAGAGACATTAGCCTGGACTACGTCCTTCAGTCCGGAGCGCTTAAAGGTGTCGGGTTCGGCTGGCGTAACGGCAAGTCCAACAGCGAAGCGGCTCGTAACGTAGATCAGAACCGAGTTTTTGTAAGCTATAGCATTCCGCTTCTCTAACGAGTGTCATGAGGACGAATAGCCGCTTTCAGTCCGGCCACGCTGAGGAAGGCACCCGATAACACGGGTGCTTCTGTGCAGGATTATCCGCCCGACGCTCAGGACATTAGGTAGGTGGTGCAGCCGGTTTGATTTATTTTGTCTACGCCCTCTTAGAAGCCTTCCAGCACGATCTTGCCCTTCGCCTTGCCGCTTTCCAGCAGAGCATGGGCTCGACGAAGATTTTCTACGCTGATGCGCCCGTAGTTGTCGCCAACGGTGGTGCGCAAGTCGCCCCTATCAACGCGCCGCGCAATTTCGTTGAGGATGTTGTGCTGCTCCTGCATGTCCTCTGTCTCGTAAAGCGAGCGGGTGTACATCAGCTCCCAGTGCAACGACAGGCTCTTGCGCTTCATCGGTACGACGTCAAGCGTGGCCGGGTCATCGATCAGGCCCAGCCTGCCCTGAGGTTTCAGTGACTCGATAATTTGCTCGAAGTGCCGATCGGTCTGGGTCAGGCTGGCGACATAGCTGACTTGTGCGATACCGAAGCGTTTGAGCTCCTCGCTGAGTGGCTTGGTATGGTCAATGACATGATGCGCACCAAGCTCGGTGACCCAGGCCTGCGTTTCAGGGCGCGAAGCCGTACCAATGATCGTCAACCCGGTTAGCTGACGAGCCAGCTGAGTCAGGATTGAACCCACCCCGCCTGCAGCGCCGATGATCAGCAGCGTTTCGCCTCGGTCGGTGGTATCGCGTGCAACACCCAGGCGATCAAAAAGTAATTCCCAGGCGGTCAGGGAAGTCAGCGGCAATGCCGCAGCCTGGCTGAAATCCAGCGACTGGGGCATTGAGCCGACGATGCGTTCGTCCACCAGTTGCAGCTCACTGTTGCTGCCCGGGCGGATCAGCGATCCGGCTTACCAGACCTTGTCACCGGGCTTGAATAGCGTCACGTCGCTGCCGACCGACTTGACCACGCCGGTAGCGTCCCAACCGAGGATACGCGGCTGGCTTTCGTCCTCGTGCGGTACGTATCCCTGCCGCACCTTGGTATCGACAGGATTGACCGATACGGCCTTTATCTCTACGAGCAAGTCGCGCGGCCCCGGCACTGGCTCGGGTATATCGATCTCCACCAAGGCGTCGGGATGTTCAACAGGCAGGCATTTGAAGTGTGCAATGGCTTTCATTCGAAGATCCTCAGGAGATGCGATACATTTTCGTGATGGTGAGCTTTTCAGCAGCACGTTCGATGAAAGGGAGCGCTGTCTGAAAATGCGGTGTCGCTTCGTGAGCAGTCAGCGCCGCTTCGTCCCGCCACTGCTCGATCATGTGGAAAGTGCGAGCCTGCTCGGCATCACGGTGGAAATCGTACTGGATGCAGTCCGCTTCGCTTCGGCTTGGGCCTTGCAGGCCCTGCAGCGTCTGCTCGAGCTCGACTTCGAAGCCGGCCTTGGCGACCAAGGTGGCAATCAGTGTCAGAGGGGTGGTCATCAAACCTCCTGTCTGTGTGCGATATGAAGAGGGAGCATTGGCTGGCACGGGTGTATCGAAGATGTCCATGCCGGCCATGCGGCCAAAAACCTGAATCCGGGTGAGAGCGCGACAACAATCTTGCCAACTTGGGCATTCGACCAAGTTGATAGCCCTAAGGCCACGCGAGCGCTCTCGCTCCGGCGGGATCACCTGTAGCGTTCAAGCCAATGGGCATAGGGAGCGGGCAAGGTCCAGGCAGCACGCTCTACACCCAGCGCCTGGGCGGCTGAATAGGACCAGTTAGGATTGCCCAGGTGCGCCCGGCCAATCATCGCCAGGTCCAGTTGACCACTTCTCACCGCTTCTTCGGCGACGCTCGGCGTGCCGAAGCCCCATGCCGAGGCCACCGCAATCCCCGCCTCGCGCCTTACGCGCTGAGTAACTTCGCCCATGAATCCGGGGGCCCAAGGAATGTTGGATTCAGGGATGGTGAACCCGATACTGACGCTGAGCAAGTCCAATCCACCGTCCTTGAAACGACGTGTCAGTTCGATAGCCTCTGACAAGGTCTGCTCGTCCCGGCCGTCGTATTCGATGACACCCAGGCGAGCGGTGAGCGGCAAGTGCTCTGGCCATACTTCGCGAACCGCCGCCAGTGTTTCCAGCAGAAAGCGGCTACGGTTATCGAAGTTTCCGCCGTAGGCGTCGTCACGAAGGTTGGAGTGTTCAGAGAGGAATGACTGGGCCAGATAGCCATGGGCGAAATGCAGCTCCAGCCACTCGAAGCCGGCCTCACGTGCACGGCGAGCGGCTGAGACAAAATCCTCGCGCACCCGGGCGATATCCTCCAGCGTCATGGCTTTGGGCAGCTTGGCGAGATGAGCGCCAAAGGCAACAGCCGACGGGGCGATGGTCTGCCAGCCACGCGCATCATCCTCGCCGATATGATCGTCACCTTCCCAAGGGCGGTTCGCACTGGCCTTGCGCCCCGCGTGGGCAATCTGGATACCTGGCACTGCGCCGGCAGCCTTGATCGATTGCACCACCGGCACGAAGGCGCGGGCGAGCTCATCATTCCAGATACCAGCGCAGCCAGGCGTGATCCGTCCTTCGGGGGACACGGCGGTCGCCTCGACGACCACCAGTCCCGCCCCGCCCCGCGCGAGGGTGGCATAGTGCACAGTGTGCCAGTCGTTGATCAGGCCATCATCAGCCGAGTACATGCACATGGGGGGAATCGCGATCCGGTTGCGAAGGGAAATATCCTTGAGCGTGAAAGGTTGGAACAGCGCAGACATCAGGTTTTTCTCCGAAGTTTATATTTCCGTTGTTCGATAATATTCGAACTATTGGCATAGAGCAAACCCGTGTATGATTCGCTCATGCGCCCCTTCAAACACCTTCCTCTCAGCGAATTCGTTCTTGAGCGTCTGTTTTACGCCTTGAGCGACCCTGTGCGCCTGGAGATTGTCCGGCGTCTCGCCGAGCTGGGAGAGGCCAGCTGTGGCGAGCTGGACGGTGGCCGTGCGAAGTCCACCATGTCCCACCATTTCCGGGTGCTGCGAGATGCCGGACTGGTTCAAACCCAGACCATCGGCACGACCCACATGAACTCGTTGCGTAGGGAAGACTTGAGTCACCGTTTTCCGGGCCTGCTGGAAACGATCCTGTCCCAGTACGACGAAAAAGGAAGATGAGGCTCACGGGTGTTTTTCCACCCAACTCTTTCAGCGCGCGCTCTGCGCAAAAACACGCGGATCTGAGAAGCAGTTGACCAGGTGGTCGTACACCAGCCTCACTCTCGGTGCCACGGGCCCTGATTGCGGGCGATACATGATCAATTCGGAAGGCGGCGGGGCATCGTGTTGCATGACCTCGACCAGTCGCCCTTCAGACAGATAGGGTTCTGCCAGATAACCGGGCATTTGCCCAAAGGCGATTCCCGCCAGAACAATCTCTCGCTCGGTTTCTGGATCGTCGCAGGTAAATGCCGGGGAGGCAGGCAGGAACGCTTGCCCCTCGGCAAGCACCCACGGCCAGGGGCGACCGTTGTTGCGATCGATCAGCATCGACAAGGGCAAGCGTTTCAGATCCTCGATGTTGCCAGGACGTTGCACGGTGTTGAGGAGTGACGGCGCTGCAACGATTTTCAGGGCGACATGGGCCACCGTTCTGGCGATATAGCGCCGATCCCGCACAGCTCCGACACGAATACCGATGTCAATCGTGTTGGCCACCGCGTCGGTGAGCTGGTCATCCAGGCTCAGGTCGATGCTCAGGCCGGGATTCTCCCGCATCAGCGGTTTCAGAAACTCAATCAGATACAGCTTGCCAATGGCGTGGGGGGCCGTGATGCCGACGACGCCTTTTGCCTCCTGTTTACTGTTGGCGATAAACAACTGATCCACCCGTTCCAGGGTTTCCCGGGCTTGCAAGGCGAGTTTGGCACCAAAAGCGGTGACGTGAACCTGCCGCGTGCTGCGGTGGAACAACAGCTCCCCAAGCGTGCGCTCCAGTTCTTTGATGGCGCGTGTCACGGTCTGCGGAGAGGTGCCGAGGCGGGTGGCTGCATCGCGAAACGTGGTCGATTGCGCCGCCACCGAAAAGATCCGAATCAGCTCCATGCGATTGAGCATTGGCGTCAACTCCCGTTCCAGAAAATGGAATTCTCAAATCCGAACTCTTCCATTTTCTGACGAATAAAACCAGCGCAGACTGCACTCATCAACCCAAACAGGTCTCAACAGGAGCGCTGAACATGAGTAAAAACATCCAGGGTAAAGTGGTCGTTATCACCGGTGCGAGTAGCGGTCTGGGCGAAGCAACGGCGCGTCATCTGGCAGCGCTCGGCGCCCATGTAGTGCTTGGCGCCCGTCGCCAGGATCGTCTGGACGCGATTGTCCGGGAGATCGCCGCAGCAGGCGGCAAGGCGATTGCCCATCCGATCGATGTCACAAACAAAGAGGACTTGTCTGCGCTGGTCGCCAAGGCTGTCGAGGCATTCGGTCGCATCGATGTGATGATCAACAATGCAGGGCTGATGGCGATCTCTCCGATTTCGCAGCTGCGCGTCGAAGAGTGGGATCGCATGATCGACATCAACATCAAGGGCGTGTTGTATGGCATCGCGGCCGCGTTGCCGCTTTTCGAACAACAGGCCAGCGGTCACTTCATCAACATCTCTTCGGTTGCCGGCATCAAGGTGTTCAGCCCCGGTGGATCGGTGTACAGCGGTACCAAATTTGCGGTGCGCGCTATTTCCGATGGCCTGCGTCATGAAGTCGGCGGGAATATTCGCACGACGACCATCGAGCCGGGCGCGGTGGATTCCGAGCTCAAGTTCGGCAGCGGGCACCAGCCGAGCGCCGAGGTCGTTGGCGAGTTTTACAAGAAGGCCATCCCGGCTGATTCGGTTGCACGGGCCATCGCTTACGCGATCGAGCAACCTGCCGATGTCGATATCAACGAGATTGTTCTGCGTCCGACGGCGCAAGACTTCTGATAGTTAACCTGTGCCGTTTGTGCCCTTGCGCAAAAGCACGGGCGCGAGCGACTAAGCTTTAGCACTATTGAATACTTCGAATGTCTGGCCTGGAGCCAAACTTCCACGCAAGCCAACCAATATCGGTGATATCAACCCGTTTGTTTTTACCGTGAAGGCGGGAAGCTTTACCGCCGCGGCGATTACACTGGGCATGGACCCGCATTGTTCGCTTGGAGGACCGGATGGGCGCACGGTTGCTCAATCGCACGACGCGCAAACTGAGCCTGACAAACGAGGGGCAGATTGCGTATGAGCGCTGGCGGCAGATTATCGAGGATCTTGATGAGGTCGAGGTGACCATGGTCCGGGCCGTGGGCGGCCGACCGGTACCTTTAAACTCACGGTCCCGCTGTCCTTTGGTCAGCGCCATGTCCTGCCGATCCTTGATGCCTATCTGAAGCAGTGGCCTGAGCTGCACGTGGAGTTGTGGTTTACCGATCGCTTTGTCGACGCCCTTTTTACCACAGATGTAGCCGACTCCTCATCCTTCCCAGGAGCGTCATCCCGTTTTTCAACGCCTGTTTCAACCAGAAGCACTCACTATCGGTCCGATTTTGCCGCTGGAAACCCATCCCGGCCGAGCGGCCCCGACCATGCGCGGTCATTTCGAGATGGCGCAACGCGTCGAAGCGCTGGACTTTGGTGCGCTCTGGATGCGTGACATTCTTTTCTACGATCCGGATTATGGCGACGTGGCGCAGATGTTCGAACCGCTGGGCCATCCACAGCCAGCCAAGCGCCTATGCCAACAGCCAGCCGATGATGGTCCTCACCGACACGGCCGTGTTCCCAATAATGTGAATATAAGCAGCTCGCATGTTGTGGTCACGGCTATCCACTTCAAGGTTGTTGTGAGCATGCTCCGTGAATTCGACGGTCCGTTCACTAGATGGCAGAGCAACGGCTACTTTTGAACCCATGCGGCTCCGGAATTTCGCTGGTGGTTTCCAGAAAGCCGGCTGTCTGCATAGTTAAACACTTGCCGCGAACCGTCCTGGCGTATCGTCGTAACAGTGACATAGCCGGCCGAGAGAATACCATTCATCCGGAAGTCACTGTTGATAGGGGGGGGCGAGCCTGTGAAAAGCTTACCATTGACTGGTCTAATCCCATTCAGTCTGGAATCTTCAGCATGCGAACTGGGGCAAAGGACCGGGCACCGCTT
Source organism: Pseudomonas sp. (assembly GCF_050739655.1). Classification (GTDB taxonomy): domain Bacteria; phylum Pseudomonadota; class Gammaproteobacteria; order Pseudomonadales; family Pseudomonadaceae; genus Aquipseudomonas. The sequence goes on from NZ_JBOIBY010000700.1 coordinate 36,721, forward strand.
GCGCAGCACCGTATCCGGCAAGAAACGCGTCATTGTTGACCTAGCCGGAGGGCACCACCTCAGCTTGCAACAGCGGCAGCACGACATGGCCGCCACCGAAGACCAGTAACCCGCTACGGAAGAAGGCATCCACCATTGCTACGGCATGACTCGGCAGCAGTTGGGCCAAGACAGGCAACCCCATCAGCAACGTACAGAACAGTGCTAGCCAGATCACTCCGGCACGCTGGCTTACCGCGATCGGCAGCGGATCGTGTGCGCAGTCCTGAGTGGGCTTGAACAGCAGCAGGCCAGCGATGGCAGCAGCAGCAATCATGCTGACCTGCCCCCACGCAGATGGCATAAGTAGGACGACACAGGCAGCAATCGCCATGCTGGTGACACGCAACACGTCCGGGCACAGGTTGCGTGCCCCATACAGCTTGGGCAACCACAGGTACTGCCACCACTTTCAGACCGTGGAGCGCTCCCGACGAGACGGCATCGCCTTAGTTAGATATACCCAGCGCGAACAGGACCAGGGCAATGGCTGAGGGCAGTGTGAATCCTGCCCAAGCCGCCATGGCTCCAGCGTAGCCCGAGCGGGACAGACCCAAGGCCATACCAATCTGACTGCTTGCAGGCCCTGGCAGGAATTGGCACAGTGCCAACAAGTCTGCATAACTGCGTTCGGACAACCAGCGCCGTCGTGTGACGAACTCGTCACGGAAATAGCCTAAGTGCACGATGGGGCCGCCGAAGGAGCTCAGTCCAAGGCGCAGAAAGATGAGAAAGACAGACCACGGGCTGTGGTGGTCAGTGTGGGTGTTTGTCATGCGTTTGCCTTCGTGCATGAAAGTAGCCGAAGGTTTGCCAGGTACCCGGCCGTCCGAGTGAGGCAAACCTGCTGGGCTGAATAGCTGGCGCTCTTGCGCCCAGGAGCAGTGCCAACGACACACCGAGCATGACCGTCAAAGAGCCTTCATTGGCCAGATTGACGCCATCAAGGCTTACGCCGGCATTGGCGAGCGCAAATAACGGCATGATTACATAGGCGACCCAGATGACCGGCGAAGAGCGAACCACGCCGTGGCGCACTTAGCGGATGGCAGCATTTTTTTCGACAGGGAGAGTTCATAGGCAGCGTAGATAGGGGGAGCAGGGACGGGCATAAAATTATTAAAATTACATATTTACAAATCTATATATGGCGAATAGCATTTGCATGTCCGTGAAGTAGCCACGCACCGGACACACAGACCGAAGCGACGTTGTAACGCGCGGGGCGGCTAACCTGCGCCAGCCAAGGGCTGGCTCGCTGCTCCCATCCCTCAATAGAAGGAGACCCAAAATGACCCGTGTTGTCCGTTTTCATCAGATCGGCGGCCCCGAAGTCTTGCAGATCGAAGAGCTCGAAGTTGGCGCTCCGGGCTCCGGCGAGCTGCGCATCCGCGTCGAGGCGATCGGCCTGAATCGCGCGGAAGCCATGTTCCGCTCGGGTGTGTACCTGGAGCCGACGCATCTGCCGGCCCGGCTCGGCTACGAAGCTTCCGGCATCGTCGAGGCGCTGGGCAGCGGCGTTCACGGCTTCGAGGTTGGCGAAGCGGTCAGCGTGATTCCGGCTTTTTCCATGAACAAGTTTGGCGTCTATGCCGAGCAGGCGATCGTGCCGGCCACGGGGGTTCTGAAGCGGCCGGCGGGCGTCGGCGCGGTGAAGGGGGCGGCGATCTGGATGCAGTATCTGACCGCCTATGGCGCACTGATCGAGATTGCCCAACTCAAGCGCGGTGATGCGGTGATCATCACGGCGGCTTCGAGCAGCGTCGGCTTGGCCGCGATCCAGATCGCCAACAGCGTCGGCGCCATTCCGATCGCGACGACCCGGACGCGCGCGAAGGAGGCGACGCTACGCGAGGCGGGGGCGGCGCATGTGATCGCCACCGAGGAGCAGGACCTGGTCGCGGAGGTAATGCGGATCACCGACGGCCGCGGCGCGCGCATCGCCTTCGACCCGGTCGCGGGGCCGCAAGTCGAAACACTGGCGCAAGCGATGAGTCAGCAGGGCCTGCTTTTCATCTATGGCAATCTCAGCGGTCAGGAGACGCCGTTCCCGGCCTTGGTAGCGATGAACAAGGCCCTGAGCGTGCGCGGCTACACGCTGTTCGAACTGACCGGTGATCCGCAACGCTTGGCGCCTGCGCAAGCCTTTATCACGCGCGGCCTCGAGGCCGGACAGCTGAAGCCGATCATTGCCAAGACCTTCCCCTTCGAGCAGATCGTCGAAGCGCACCGTTACATGGAATCGAACCAGCAGTTCGGCAAGATCGTCGTCACGGTATCTCGGTAGAGGCAGTTCGTGAAAGACCAGGAGAGGGCAGAGTCGCCTTTCCCGCGACTGCGGAAATGACTCGACGCTGCCCCTTCATCCCCGCCACGCTGGAGCTGGGCGGCAAATCGGCGAATATCGCGTTGGGCTTACTGGAATACGTCACGCATGGTGATGTCGTCGTAACAACAGGAGGTACGTCATGGTCAAAGTAGCGTTGTTCGTTCGTCTGGAAGCAAAGCCTGGGAAAGAGAAAGAGGTAGAGAACTTTCTCTTGGATGGCCTTCCAATAGTGGAGGAAGAGCCAGCCACTACGGCGTGGTTCGGAATCCGCTTGGGGCCGTCCACCTTTGGCATCTTTGACGCCTTCCCGGATGAAGCAGGTCGGCAGGCTCATCTTTCGGGCAAGGTCGCAGCGGCGCTTATGGCAAAGGCTGCCGAGCTGTTTGCCAAACCGCCGTCAATCGAGAAGGTTGACGTCCTGGCGGCCAAGCTACCCGGCTAAGCAAACCCAACAAGGCGCTCCAGTCGCG
>NZ_JBOIBY010000701.1:0-64445 GCF_050739655.1 Pseudomonas sp.
GTACAACCAGGATGAGATCGCCGGTGTCGAACTGGCCCAGCAATCCAGTCAGCCCGCATTGGCCGTTCCTCAAGTAAAAGGCCCTGCTGTTCTGGCAGGCTACAATGAGAGTTCGGAAGCTACAGGCCCAATGGCCAATGGCGTTTTGCAAGGTCAGCCAGGCTGGCACGATCAGCGTCTGCCGGGTTACTTGCGCCAACATGCACAACAAGCTGCACTGAAAGGGACTGAGAGCGCTCTGCCTTACGCTCGTGCGGCAAGTCTGGAAAACCGTTAAGGAGGATCATGCGCGCCATACCTCTACTTTCGCTTCTGCTTGGTGGCTGGTTTGTCGTGCCAGCCCACGCCGATGAGGCTCAGGACTGGTTGACACGTCTTGGTCAGGCCGAGCAACAGCAAAGCTTTCAAGGTACCTTCGTCTACGAGCGTAACGGTAGTTTTTCTACCCATAACATCTGGCACCGTGTCCAGGATGGCAAGGTCCGCGAGCGATTGCTCCAGCTCGACGGATCCGCTCAGGAGGTGGTGCGCGTCGATGGCCGTACTCAATGTGTCAGCGGCAGCTTGATAGCAGGGCTTGGTGATTCTTCCAGTTCCGCCGCTCGTGCACTCGATCCACAAAAACTCAAGAACTGGTACGACCTTGCTGTCATTGGCAAGTCGCGTGTCGCCGGGCGTCCGGCAGTGATCGTTTCACTCACGCCTCGTGACCAGCATCGCTACGGGTTTGAACTGCATCTGGACAAGGAAACCGGTCTGCCGTTGAAATCGTTGCTGTTGAGTGACAAAGGGCAGTTGCTTGAGCGATTCCAGTTCACCCGGTTGGACACTGCGGACGTTCCGTCCGAAAGCGATCTGCAGCCGGGCAACGATTGCAAAACGGTCAGCCTCGAAAATGACAAGCCTTCGGCGACCAAAGTCGCCCAGGTCTGGCATTCGGACTGGTTGCCGCCAGGATTCGAACTGACCAGCAGTTCGGCTCGTAAGGATCCCGAGACCAAAACCCAGGTCAGTAGCCTGATGTATGACGATGGTTTGGCGCGTTTTTCGGTGTTCCTTGAGCCTTTGGGTGGCGAAACAGGTCTCGATGTCCGCACTCAGTTGGGGCCAACGGTTGCTGTCTCCCGGCGACTGACCACCCCGCAAGGTGAAATGATGGTGACAGTTGTGGGTGAGATTCCGATTGGCACTGCTGAACGGATCGCCTTGTCCATGCGCACCGACGCCGCTGCAACCAAGCAGTGAGCCGAAATCGAAATGTTTCGTGAGCATTTCAGTTTGCAAATCCCCCTAGAATTTTTTATAGGTCAGAGCCCCTCGGCTCTGGCCTTGTTTGTTGTTCCCGGAACAAAAATACCGGCGTATCTTTCCCGGTGTTCCTTGATCCATATCGCTTAACCATGCTCGTCGTAACGGGAGCCGTATGTCGATACCACGTTTGAAGACTTATCTTTCCATTTTTGCCACCGTACTGGTGCTGGGCCAGTCAGTTGCTGCGCAAGCAGTCGAATTGCCTGACTTCACGCAACTGGTTGAGCAGGCCTCGCCTGCGGTAGTGAACATCAGTACCACTCAGAAACTGCCGGATCGCAAAGTGAACCAGCAGATGCCTGACCTCGAAGGCTTGCCCCCCATGCTGCGTGAGTTCTTCGAGCGAGGCATGCCGCCACAGCCGCGTTCGCCTCGCGGTGATCGCCAGCGTGAAGCCCAATCCCTGGGTTCGGGTTTCATCATCTCGTCTGACGGCTACATCCTGACAAACAATCACGTAATCGCGGACGCTGATGAGATTCTGGTGCGTCTTTCCGATCGCAGTGAAATGAAAGCCAAGCTGGTTGGTACAGATACGCGTTCCGACGTGGCGCTGCTGAAAATCGAAGGCAAGGATCTGCCGGTGCTGAAGTTGGGCAAATCCCAGGATCTGAAGGCCGGCCAATGGGTTGTGGCAATCGGTTCGCCATTCGGATTTGACCATACGGTGACCCAGGGTATCGTCAGTGCCGTCGGTCGCAGTCTGCCGAACGAAAACTATGTGCCGTTCATTCAGACCGACGTGCCGATCAACCCGGGTAACTCCGGTGGTCCATTGTTCAACCTCAATGGTGAAGTGGTCGGGATCAACTCGCAGATCTACACCCGTTCCGGTGGTTTCATGGGCGTGTCGTTCGCGATTCCTATCGATGTGGCCATGGATGTTTCCAATCAGCTCAAAAGCGGTGGCAAAGTCAGCCGTGGCTGGTTGGGTGTAGTCATTCAGGAAGTGAACAAGGACCTGGCTGAGTCGTTTGGTCTGGAAAAGCCCGCCGGTGCGCTGGTCGCCCAGATCCAGGATGACGGTCCCGCCGCCAAGGGTGGTTTGCAGGTTGGCGACGTGATCCTGAGCATGAACGGTCAACCGATCGTCATGTCTGCCGATCTGCCACATCTCGTGGGTGCTCTGAAAGCTGACTCCAAAGCCAATCTGGAAGTGATTCGTGAGGGCAAGCGCAAGAACATCGAGCTGACGGTCGGCGCTATTCCTGACGAAGACAAAGAGCTTGATGCCTTGCCGAAATCGGGCGCGGAGAGCAGTAGCAACCGCCTGGGTGTTTCGGTCGTCGAGTTGGCCGCCGAGCAGAAGAAAGCCTACGACCTCAAGGGTGGTGTGGTGATCAAGGAAGTGCAGGACGGTCCTGCTGCGATGATCGGCTTGCAACCGGGTGATGTCATTACTCACCTGAACAATCAGGCCATCGAATCCACCAAGCAGTTCACTGACATCGCCAAAGCGCTGCCGAAGAATCGCTCGGTATCGATGCGGGTTCTGCGCCAGGGTCGAGCCAGCTTCATCACGTTCAAGCTGGCTGAGTAAATCGTTGGTCGGCTAAATAAAAAACGCCTCGAAAGAGGCGTTTTTCATGTCGCAAACAAGTTACCCCATCATGTCCTTGATCATGCGTTCCTGCTCCATCAGCTCTCGCTGGCGGGCGTCGATTCGGGACGTTAGCGGGAAGTTGCTGCCGGCCTTGCGCTTGGCGAAATCCAATTGCTGGATCGCCTGACGATAGTCGCCGACCAATGCGAAGTATTCGGCTCGTGCCTGATGCAGGCCGATAATGTTGCCGGACAACCCACGGGTCTCTGCCACTTGATACCACACGTCCGGATCGTCCGGTCTGGACTTGAGCAGACCTTCCAGCGCCTTCTCCGCATCGGGGGCACGGTTCTGTTTGAGCAGCAGGTCGACACGCACCTGATTCAACGGATAGTTGCCGGGATACTGAGTCAGCATCCGGTCAACCCGAGACTGCGCATCCGCCAGACGGTTGTTGGTAGTGTCCAGATCGATTTGAGCGAGGTTGTAGATGATCTCGTTCGGTGCCTTTGCCAGCAGCTGCTTGAGGTTTTCCCGTGCTTCGTTCAGTTGGCCGCCCTTGATCTGGGCGATGGCCAGGCCGTAGCGCGCGACATCGTTTTTCGGGTTTTCCTCCAGCTGTGCCCGGAAGCGCTTGGCGCCCAATCCCGGCGTCTCCTCATAGATCAATTGCACCCGGGCGCGAATCAGTTGATAGCGCAGGGTGTCTTCTATGCCGCCTTGGGGAGCCTGTTCGGCGCGGTTTCGAGTGTCGGCGATCCGCGATTCGGTCACCGGGTGAGTCAGCAGGAATTCAGGTGGCTTGGCATCGAAACGGTACTGACGCCCCAGTCGTTCGAACATGGTGGGCATCGAGCGCGGATCGTAGCCGGCCTTTTGCAGATTCAGGATGCCGATGCGGTCGGCTTCCTGTTCGTTCTGGCGAGAGAAGCGCCGTTGTTCCTGAATCGCTGCCGCTTGCGTACCGGCAATCGCAGCGATACCCGCATCACCGCCACCGGCGGCGGCAACCAGGATGCCGGCCAATAGCGCGGCCATCATTGGCACCTGCATGCGCTGTTGGGCTTCGACCCCGCGGGCAAAGTGGCGCTGGGACAAGTGAGCCAATTCGTGCGCCAGTACCGAGGCGTATTCGCCTTCGGTCTGAGCATTGAGGAACAGGCCGCCATTGACCCCGACAATCCCGCCCGGTGCCGCAAAGGCGTTGAGCTGCGGGCTGTTGATAAGGATGAATTCAAGGCGCCGGTCATTGACCTGGCTGGTCTCCACCAGTCGATAAACGCTGGATTCGACATAGTCCTTGAGTTGCGGGTCGTTAAGTTGAGACACCTGGCCGCGTAGCAGCGCCAGCCAGGCGCGACCCAGCTGGTATTCCTGCTGCGGCGAGACGATGGCAGAACTGGCGTCGCCGAGTGACGGCAGGTCGTCGGCGAAGCCCGGTGAGGCGAGCAGGCAAGCGAGCGTCAGCAGGGTAGGGCGCAAAAAAGTCATGCACAATGCCTTAGTCGACAAAGAGCTTACTGTAGCCGGACACCAGCCTTGCGACCAGATATTCTAGGCAACTCGACTACGTGACCCGGAGTGATGCAATGATCGATGCTGTAGCCCATGACGTTGAACTGGACGCCAGCGGCCTGAATTGTCCGCTGCCGTTGCTTAAGGCCAAGATGGAACTCAATCGTATGGCCAGTGGTTCAGTGCTCAAGGTGATCGCCACCGATGCTGGCTCGCAGCGCGACTTTCGCACCTTTGCCCGATTGGCGGGTCATACGCTGCTTCGTGAAGACGATGAGGCGGGCGTGTACCGCTACTGGTTGAAAAAGGCCTGAAACACGCGGCGTTTGTTCTTAAGGATTATTGATGTTCAAAGTGTTACGCGACTGGATTCAGCGCTACTTCTCCGATGAGGAAGCCGTGGTTTTGGCCGTCCTCCTCTTTCTGGCATTCACCGTCGTCCTGACGCTGGGAGGCATGCTTGCACCCGTGTTGGCCGGGATGGTGCTGGCGTACCTGATGCAGGGGCTCGTGCTGAGCCTGGAACGCCTGCGCGTCCCTGGCGCAGTGGCGGTGGGACTGGTTTTTGCGCTGTTCATGGGCGTGTTGCTGGTGTTCATCGTGGTCGTGGTGCCGCTTCTTTGGCATCAATTGATCACCTTGTTCAATGAGTTGCCAGGCATGCTCGCCAAGTGGCAATCACTGTTGCTACTGCTGCCGGAGCGTTATCCGCATCTGGTGTCCGACGAGCAGGTGCTACGGGCCATAGAAGTGGCGCGGGGCGAGATCGGCAAATTCGGCCAGTGGGCGCTGACGTTTTCGCTGTCGAGCCTGCCGCTGTTGGTCAACATCATGATCTATCTGGTGCTGGTACCGATTCTGGTGTTCTTCTTTCTCAAGGACCGGGCAATGATCGGTCAGTGGGTGCGCGGTTATCTGCCACGTGAGCGAGCGCTGATCACCCGTGTCGCCCATGACATGAATCGGCAGATCGCCAATTACATTCGCGGCAAGGTCATCGAGATTTTCATTTGCGGTGGTGTGACCTACATCGCCTTTGTTGTCCTGGAGCTCAATTACGCAGCGCTGCTGGCATTGCTGGTGGGGATTTCGGTGGTGGTGCCTTACGTCGGTGCCGTGGTGGTGACCGTACCAGTGTTGCTGATTGCGCTGTTCCAATGGGGTTGGAGTGATCAGTTCATCTATCTGATGGCGGTGTACGGGATCATCCAGACCCTGGACGGTAACGTGCTGGTACCGCTGTTGTTCTCTGAGGCCGTTAACCTGCATCCGGTGGCGATCATCTGCGCGGTATTGTTGTTCGGCGGGTTGTGGGGGTTCTGGGGAGTGTTCTTTGCGATTCCCCTGGCGACGCTGTTCAAGGCTGTGCTGGATGCGTGGCCGCGCAAGGAGCCGATGGTGGCGCCGCTGCTTTAGATTGTGCGCGGCACAAAAAAGATCGCAGCCTTCGGCAGCTCCTTCTCAATCCAATGCAGGAGCTGCCGAAGGCTGCGATCTTTTAGATATCAGGCCTTATTGAGAGCCTGGGCGGCAGCCAATACCGCATCCACATGCCCCGGCACCTTCACGCCACGCCATTCCTGGCGCAGCACACCATTCTTGTCGATCAGGAACGTGCTGCGATCCACGCCCATGTATTCCTTGCCGTAAAGCTTCTTCAGCTTGATCACATCGAACAGCTGGCAAAGCGCTTCTTCCTTGTCGCTGATCAGCTCGAAAGTGAACGCTTGCTTGGCCTTGAAGTTTTCGTGGGACTTGAGGCTGTCACGAGAAACGCCGAACACTTCGGTGTTGGCGGCCTTGAAAGCGTCCAGTTGATCGCGAAAGCCCTGGCCCTGGGTCGTGCAACCCGGCGTGCTGTCCTTCGGATAGAAGTAGATCACCACCTGTTTGCCTTTGAGGCTCGCGAGGCTGACGGTCTGCCCGCTGGTGGCGGGTGCTTCGAAGTCGGCAACTGGTTGGTCGATGGCAACGGCCATGAAAGCTTCCTTACATTGGGTTTTGTGGGCGCCACGGTTCGATCAGGGCATCCAGGTTCAGCGCATCGGCGAAGTCCAGGAACTGATCGCGCAGCCAACTGATCTGCACACCGGCCGGCAAGGTCACGGTAAACGTGGCATTGAGCATGGTGCCGCCAGTTTGCGGTGCCTGATACGTGTCGCAGGTCAGGTTTTCCAGCTCGACGTTGTGGTCCATGAAGAACTGGCACAGTTCGTTGATGATGTCCGAGCGGTAAGCCGAGCTGACATAGGCCACATAAGGCAGGGCTTGGGGGCGATTTTCCAGGGCTGCACTGCGCACTACGTTGACAGTGAATGAATGCCGTTTGGCCAGCACTGGCAGGCTGCCTTCCAGGCGCGCCAGGGCGTCCCAGCTGCCGGAGACTTCGAGGATCAGCGCGCTGCATTCGCCATGACGGGTCAGGCGGGAGGTGACTACGGCGCAGCGATTTTCATGGCTGGCACGGCACAGGACGTTAGTCAGCTCCATGGGGTTGGCGCCGAGGGCACTGATGACAAGGAATTGTTCGCGAACTGTGGGGGTGGACATGCAGCATTCCTAAAGCGATGAGCGGTCGGTACTTCTGTCGGCTTGTTTTCCCGGGATTGAGCGCGCGAATGCCAATTCAGAAAGCCCCAGGCACGGGTTGCAACATGCTCCGGTGCAGCAGGAGCGAGGGCTGGCAACGCTGGGATGGGGCTTGTGATGTCGAAATTGGAGGCTCAAACCCGATGTACGAGCTTGTCAGTATCGATCAAAGTCTGAAGGGTAGCGAAAAGCGACGCCAAGGGGAATGGCGGCAGCGCAGTACTTCGCTTGTGCAAGCATCTTGGCGCCAGTACCATTACGGCTCTCTTTTTCCGGCAGGAGCGGTTGCATGATTGCGGGCAGTATGGTGGCACTGGTCACACCCATGGATGCACAAGGTAATCTCGACTGGGATAGCCTGAGCAAACTGGTGGACTTTCACCTGCAAAACGGCACCCACGCCATTGTGGCGGTCGGCACTACAGGTGAGTCGGCCACCCTTGATGTGAACGAACACATCGAAGTGATTCGTCGCGTAGTAAAACAGGTCAATGGTCGCATTCCGGTGATCGCCGGTACTGGCGCCAACTCGACTCGCGAAGCCATCGAGTTGACCACCAACGCGAAGAACGCCGGCGCCGATGCCTGCCTGCTGGTGACTCCGTACTACAACAAGCCGACCCAGGAAGGCTTGTACCAGCACTTCAAGGCCATCGCCGAAGCCGTCGACATCCCGCAGATCCTCTACAACGTACCTGGTCGTACCGCGTGCGACATGCAGGCCGAGACCGTAATCCGTCTGTCGACCGTCAAAAACATCATCGGCATCAAGGAAGCCACCGGCGACCTGTCGCGTGCCAAGGCGATCATCGACGGTGTCAGCAGCAACTTCCTGGTGATCTCCGGCGACGACGCCACCGCGGTCGAGCTGATCCTGCTGGGCGGCAAGGGCAATATTTCGGTGACCGCCAACGTTGCGCCACGCCAAATGTCCGACCTGTGCATCGCTGCCCTCAATGGCGAGGCCGAGAAGGCGCGCGCCATTCACGAAAAGCTGATGCCGCTCAACAAAACCCTGTTTATCGAATCCAACCCTATTCCCGTGAAATGGGCGCTGCATGAAATGGGCCTGATGCCGGACGGTATCCGTCTGCCGCTCACCTGGCTCAGCGCCGATTGTCACGAACCGCTGCGTCAGGCCATGCGCCTGTCCGGCGTCCTGGCTTAATTGAGGAAGTACTACGCATGAAGCGAATGGCCGGACTTTCCGCACTTGCCTTGATCATCTCCAGCACCAGTGGCTGTGGATGGATCTGGGGCCCGGAAGGTTATTTCCGTGACCGTGGTAGTGATTACCTGGAAGCGCAACAGACTGCACCGATGCAACTGCCACCTGACGTCAGCACCGCCAAACGTCTCGATCCATTGCTGCCGATCCCGCGCAACGTCGCCGATGACACGGCCAGGGGCGAGTACGTTGTTCCTCGTCCACAGCCGTTGTCGGCCGCTGCCGATGCCAGTGCCTACTCCCTGCAGAAGAGCGGCGATACGCGCTCGATCCTGGCGCAAAACCCTCCAGCCGAAGTCTGGCCTGTGGCCGTGCAGTTCTTCCAGGACAACGGTTTCCGCCTGGACGAACAACGTCCGCAAACCGGTGAGTTCACCACCACGTGGCAGCGTTCCGACGAGTTGTCCGCCGCCGTGGCCAAGCGCTTGAGCGCAGCCGGTGTCAGCACCGACAGCGAAACTCGCGTGCGTGTGCGCATCGAGCCGGGCGTGCAGCGCAATACCAGTGAAGTCTATGTGGTCAGCGCCGAGCGCCCTGCCGGCAGCACTGCCGACGTCGACTTCACCAACCGTTCGGTCAACACTGGCCTGGACGCGGCTCTGGTAGACGACATGCTGGCGAGCATGAGCCGCATTTCGGAGAAGGGCGGTTCGGTCTCCATGCTGGCTTCTCGTGATTTCGATGCTCCAAGCCGTATCAGCCTGAGTGAAGACGGCAGCGGCAACCCTGTGCTGAACGTCGGTAGCGATCTGGATCGTGCCTGGTCGAGCGTCGGTCGTGCGCTGGAGCAGGGCGAATGGCGCGTTGAAGACATCAACCGCAGCCTGGGCCTGTACTACATCAACCTGGCCGAAAAAGCCGAGAAGAAAGACGACAAGCCAGGCTTCTTCAGCAGCCTGTTCGGCAGCTCGCCGAACAAGGAAGAAGTTGAAGCCCGTGCCGAGCGCTATCAGGTTCGCCTGAGCAAGGTTGGCGACAGCGTCCAGGTCACCGTCGAGAAAAACATCAACACCGTGGCGCCTGCTGATGTAGCGCGCAAAGTGTTGAGCGTTATTCAGGACAATCTGGGCTGATCACATGCGTTTTGCCGTTCTCGGCAGCGGTAGCCAAGGGAACGGCACGCTGATAGCCAGCGCTGATACGTACGTGCTGGTGGATTGTGGTTTCTCCCTTCGGGAAACCGAAAAACGCCTGCTGCGCCTGGGTGTGAACCCGGCGCAGTTGAGCGCGATACTCGTGACCCACGAACATGCCGACCACGTGCATGGCGTGGGTTTGCTGTCTCGGCGCTACAATCTGCCTGTCTACCTCAGTCGCGGAACCTTGCGCGGGATGCGCAAACCCATTGAACCCGCAGGCTTTCTGGCCGGCGGCGAGCAACTGCAAGTCGGTAACTTGAGCATTGGTGTCATTGCCGTGGCCCACGATGCACAGGAACCGACGCAATACGTTTTCAGTGACGGTGAACGGCGTTTCGGCCTGTTGACCGACCTGGGTTCGTATTGCAACAGGGTGCTGGACGGCTACCGGGACCTCGATGCGTTGATGATCGAGTCCAATCACTGCCGTGACATGCTGGCTCGCGGTCACTACCCGTATTTTCTCAAGCAGCGGGTAGGGGGTGAACTGGGACATTTGAACAACCATCAGGCGGCATTCCTGGTGGCCGAGTTGGGTTGGCAAGGCCTGCAACACCTGGTCCTGGCCCATCTGAGCAGTAAGAACAACCTGCCGCAGCTGGCCCGGCAATGTTTTGTCGACACCCTCGGGTGCGACCCGGACTGGCTGCAATTGGCCGATCAAGATTCAGGGCTCGACTGGCGATATATCGCCTAGCCCATCTACTTAGCAAGCGGAGCCCATCATGGAAAAACGTGAAGAACTCTACCGCGGCAAAGCCAAGTCGGTTTACAAGACCGACGACGCTGACCGCCTGATCCTGCTGTTTCGCAACGACACTTCGGCGTTCGACGGCAAGCGCATCGAGCAACTCGACCGTAAAGGCATGGTGAACAACAAGTTCAACGCCTTTATCATGCAGAAACTCGAAGCTGCCGGCGTGCCGACCCAGTTCGACAAACTGCTGGGCGACAACGAGTGCCTGGTGAAGAAGCTGGACATGATCCCGGTTGAATGCGTTGTGCGTAACTACGCAGCCGGCAGCCTGGTCAAGCGTCTGGGCGTTGAAGAGGGCATGAAGCTCAACCCTTACACCTTCGAGCTGTTCCTGAAGGACGACGCCAAGGGCGACCCGTTCATCAACGAATCCCACGTCGTGGCATTCGGTTGGGGCACCGCCGAGCAGCTGGTTCGCATGAAAGAACTGTCGCTCAAGGTCAACGAAATCCTGAGCAAACTGTTCGATGACGCCGGCCTGCTGCTGGTCGACTTCAAACTTGAATTCGGCGTGTTCAGCGACGGTTCCATCGTGCTGGGCGACGAGTTCAGCCCGGATGGCTGCCGCCTGTGGGACAAGGACACCAAGAAGAAGATGGACAAAGACCGCTTCCGTCAGGGCCTCGGTGATGTGATCGAAGCCTACGAAGAAGTCGCCAATCGTCTGGGTGTACCGCTTTAATCGACGCAAGCATCTGATAGCACGGAAAAAATTTGCTTTAGGGGGTTCGCTTCCGGCAAAAGTGTTGTTATGATGCGCGCCGTTGGAGAGATGCCAGAGTGGCCGAATGGGACGGATTCGAAATCCGTTGTACCTTCACCGGTACCTAGGGTTCGAATCCCTATCTCTCCGCCATTATTGAATAAGACTAAGCCCCTGTAATCGTTGAAGATTACAGGGGCTTTTTCGTTTCTGAGGTTTATTTTAGGGCATTTTTAGGGCATAAATGGCGGCTTCCAATGTGCCATCAATGCCGGGCGGACGTGCTGAGCTACTAACCCATCTCCTTTCAATCATTCATAAGGATTTGATGATGCGATCCCTGCAATTTGCTCTCACCTCTATGCTCATTCTTTCTACAGCCACTGCAAGCCACGCTGCTGCACCTGCGGAAGGAGCTGCGGGTGTAATTCGCTCGGCTGAATTCTTGACGTACAAGCAGTTACTAGCTCAGGGCGCAGAGCCTATGAAGTATTCCGAGAACTGTTGCTCTCTCCTGTACAGTCCTGGGACTCCAAAAAGTGAATACCATTTCAATTTGCAAGATGCTTACTTTGTTCGCGTGACAGTCGACGCCGTGAAATTCGCTCCCATCCTTTTTAGGATGTCGTGCCAGAAGCGCGGTTTGTTCAATCCGACGACTGAGTGCTCTCAAGAAGAGTTGAAGGATAAAGTCGACGGGGCTCTCAGGGTCAATTATTCGCCTTCCCTGTATGGCAAGTACCGAGCGCAGTGGGTGGCGAAACATGACGGGCAAATGCTACCAGAGACCACCAAGTGGATCGGCCAGGATATCTATAGCTTCAAGCGTGAGAATGGGATGGACGAACTCGTGATCGGCCCGATAAAAGGTCTTCCTACGTCTATCGGGCTTATGGGCTTCGACGAGCTGGCTGTAACACCGGTTGATACGGTTAAGTGATTGCAACTCTGCCCCGGTGTCCGCTCAGCCAACTTAGTGGTCTGAGACCTTATTCTGAGGAAATCAAAATTGGCTAAGCGATTTAGGTCATTAGGCCTTTTTCTGAATCAGATCCAGCAATTTTTGGCCGTCAGGCATCCCTGACATTGTGCGTAGCAAAACAACGTTTCTCTCCAGAGCCTTCTTGATCTCTGCCGCAGTGAGAGGCTTGTCGAGCAATTTGAAATCCTGCAGATCTTGGTAATGACACTCTTCGAGAAGGCCATGGTGAGTGGCTTTGAGTGTCTCGCCCGTTCCTTTCCCGAATGCAACGATCCCTTTGCCGTTTTCGTATAAAAACACTATGTCACCGGCTTTGATTCGGTTGATGTTGCGCTTCCACGGGTCGTAAAAAGCCGCTGCTCTTTTGTCATTCAGCATCATCTCGTGGTCTTCGATGCTGTGACGTTTATTTGTGTTCAACACATGAAAATTTGCCGGCAGAGGAGCTTCGAGTTCTTCTCTAGCCACTACCACATCATCCAGTTTAAGTGTCTGCTTTGCGATTTCTGCTCCTTTCTCAAGCAGCTTTAGCATGACCTCTTGCCTAGAGATATCAATGTGGTCTGCAAGTCCTTCGATAAAAGCGTACAGCTCTTTAGGCATTCTTACGGTTGCCGAAGCCATTTCGCTCTTGGCCTTGGCGGAGTTTTCGATTAGCGAAACAATGTCGTTCATGAGGCATCTCCTGTTTTGATGGGTGAAGCATCACACGAAACACCGAAAGAAACAACTGGCGATGTTTAAAATAAAAATCGTCTTAGGCGAGTATCTGAAGCAAGGCTTCAGCGTTACGCACCACCGCCATTTCGGAAGCCAAGCATTTTCGAAACGATACCCGCCATGCTCTTGGTGTCTTTCGGTATCCACCTTCCGTAATGTTTTCTCACCATTGTCGTATCAGCATGGCCGAGCTGCCGGGCTACCCATTCAACGGGTACATAGCTCGACAGCATCTGGCTGGCAAAGGTATGGCGGCACTGATTAGCTCCTCTATGGCGGACCTCCGCTTTTTTCAAATGGGCAGTGAACCAGTTGCTCAATGTCTTACCGCTCCAGAGGAGACCACTGGTCGAGCTGTGAAAAAGAAATCTGACTTTCATTTTCTTTGAAGTGATGTTGTCGCGCTGAATCACCGTGATATCAACAGCAGGTGTTTCTTTTGCAGCGGCGACAATCTCCCGCATCAGTTCCAGGGCTGGGTCTATCAGCTCGATGGTTCGCACCCTGGAGCGCTCTTTGGGGACTTTGAACTCACCAACGACCAGCGCACGTCGGACATGCACTAAGCCGGCGTCAAGGTCGACATCTTCAGTGGCAAGTGCGATGAGTTCGGATAAGGACAGCCCTGCCCAGCAGTTGAACTCGATCATCCTGGCATCAGGCCGCCGGACGGGATCCGCTTTGCCGATTAACTCGATCTCGGTGCGGCTGAATGGGTCGGCGTGCTCTAAGTCGACGTCCGATCCGACGTTGGTGATCCTGTCGAGCGGGTTGGCTTTCAGGATGCCATCGCCGAAGGCATCGGCCCAAACCCCACGTACGACGGTAAAGATGTCGTTCACTGTCTTTGGGGCCAGCCCATGCTTGAGCAATTGCGCCTGAAACAACTCGATGTCGCTTTTACTGATGTCGACTATTCGACGTTTACCGAACTTGTTGTCGACGTGCCCAGCCTTGCTCACGTAGTTGACCACCGTGCTCGATGCTTTGAGCGCGCGCTGAACTTCCAACCATCGATCAATGCCTTCCTTCACGGTGCGTTTGAGTGAAGGCCCGCCGGTACCGGTAAACATGGCGGCCCTGGGTGAGTTGGGGAAGTGGGCCGCATAGTCAAAGCGGCCCTCTTTGATCTCTGCGAGGATGGTGCGGCGCTTGTTGTCGGCATAAGCGATCGCGGACTTGTTTACTTTCGAGATCCCTTCCAGTGGCTCCCGGCACCGTTGGCCGTTGAAAATGAACCAGATCCGTAGATGCTTACCGTTCATCTCAACGCCGGTCGGCATCTTGTCGATCATGGTTTCCCTTCCATCCAGCGTTCGATTGCTGCACGGTTGTAGACGATCACGTTGGCCGGGTCATAACGCCAGTGCTTGCCCTCAAGCCAGAGCCCACGGGTGCGGTATTTGCGAACGGCTTCGGTGCTAAGGCCGAACACTGGGAAAAGCAGGTTTTGACGGAACCAAGCGCCGGGTGTGATTTGAAAGTCGAGTTTCTCAGCTGCACTCATTGTGTTTGCTCCCCTGTGCGCCGCGCGATGCCTTCGGCCTGGCGCTGCTTGCTGCATTTGTGGTGGTTGCCGTGGGCCCGCGACTTATTGCATTTGTCGCAGATAGTGACTAGATCGAGTGGCGGCATTTGCCCACGCCGGATTCGGACCGTTCGGCGAAGCGCTGTCATGAGCTCATCCTCTGCCGGTGATCCCTCTGCATCAGTTCCATCAGGCGGCTGAAGAACCGCATGCTGGCCACTTCGGCTGGTAGAGGGGTAATCCGGTCGGGCATTGCTGGAATGCCCCTCAGGCACTCCCATTTGTCCGGGTGCAGTGGCATCAAATCGCGGCGTTCGGTGGCCAGGGTCACAATGTCGGCACGTTTGACGCTTTCTGGCAGAACCGGATCGATATCGAAGCGTTCGCAGATGGCATACCAAACGCGCTGTTCGATCTTGCGATACTCGGGTACCAAGGCCTTGAGTGGGCTGGTCATATCGCCCAGATAAGCTTCGGTGGCGTCGTGTATGAGGGCGGGTAGCTGATCCTTTCTTGGTACCAGCTCGCACACTAGTAAGCTGTGCTGAGCAACACTGTAATGGGTGTGCGTGTGGCCGTTAAAACGGCATAGCCGAGCCAGCGAGTGGGCGATATCGCGGGGGCTGATCATGGCTGCGGTAGGGTTCAAAAAATCGAACTGGAGACCGCTGTGGGTGAGTATCCAGTTCATACCTGCACCTCTACCGGTGCAGGTGCCTGTGGAAGGGCACGCTCATTCATCTGCTCTGCACGATGGATCAATTGAATAACTGTCGCGGCAGTTTTTTGAAGCTGGTTTTGCTGGCTGGCAGCTCTGTTCCGGACGTGGTCTGTACCTGGGAAGGCTTGCCACGTTTCCTGGGCTAAGCGCAGGGTGTCGGCGGCCGAAATGAGTGTTCTATGGTCGATGTGCGTGAAAGGACAGCGGAGATGGATCATCTTTTTGCACATGTCCGCATAGTGTTGCCTGCTTTGTAGCAAGGCGGCTTCGTGCAGATCCTGATCACGTTCACGCGAATGTCTCAGGCCGTTGAGGTCAAGCTCCAGGCAGCGTATGCGTGTTGCGTGTTGGTCATCGAGCGTGCGCAAGCCTTCTGCTAGGCCGCGGTTATAGGCACGTTTGAAGGCCTTCAAGAAATAGAGCGTCGTTGCTGTCCATCCCGCGAGCAGGCCAAGCAGTGCGATATAAATTTCTGTTGTCATGTGCTGTGTTCCCCATTAGAGCCCGCCGCCGGGATTCTTGGTGAGAGGCCGGCGCCGGGCTGTTGTAGTTGTGATTAGCCCAGGTTGAAGCTGCCGATGGTCAGCTTCGCGGCGCCGCCAACTTCTTGTTGAACGACCTCTTTGAACTCTTGGGCGAGGTCTTCGCGCAGTTGTTCTTCGCCGATCCAGCGCAGGACGAGCAGGGGCTTTTCACCGCCGGTGAGCACCGCAACGCGAAGTCGGATGATCTGGACCTTCAGTCCCTCGTAAGGCTCGACGGTAAACAGGAATTCAGCCGGGAGGCCCTCCGAGGACTTGGCCTCGATCTGGTCCATCGCCGAACGGGATGAACTCAGGTCGCCGACGATGTGTTCGCTCTTGCGTGCTTGCTCGATGCTGATGGAACGGATTGCGCTTGCCGCTCTGCGCAAGTCGATGTGGGTGTCATCTGCTGCAAGGGCCTGGAGGTTCGACGACCAGTCTTCAATCCAATCGCTCAGTTCTTTCTGCGCGAATTTGATGGAGGCAGCACGCTCCAGCGCCCGGAATGCAGCGGTCTTTCTCAGGTTGAGGGTGGCGGTGAAGTCGCCATGCCCTGGAGCTTTGGTGTCGCCCAAGTTGAAGATCACGGTGCAGGACATGGCCTCTGCGTCGACAAAGCCAGAAGCGGTGACATCGCTGAACTGCTCCATCACGTAGTTGCCGAAGTCCAGCAACGAGTGAGTGGTGAGCGCACCACGGAAGCGGCTGCGTGCGGCTTGAAACTTCTCGATGCTGTGGACCTTTTGGTCAGACGGAAGTACCAACGCAGGCGTGAACGTGCCCAGTGGTTTGGCATACGCCAGAACGGCGGTGTCTTGAATCAGCTGAATTGCTTTGGCTTCCATTGGATTGATTTCCTTTTGGTGAGAAGCATGGAGTGAGGTTAAGTTAGGACCTGGCGTGAACCGGTGCGTCGTCGCGGTTGAACAACTGGCCAGCGCGGGGTGCCTCGGCAAACAACGTCAGGCGGCCGCCTTCGTTGACGTGCATCGGCGTGTCGAGCGTTGTGTCTTCGCTGCGGCTGCCGCGCTTCGTTGGCACCTTGTAGGCGAGCTTGTGGTTGACGGTGACCTGGTGGCTGTCGGCGATCTGCTTTAGGGTGAATGTCAGCGTGACGGAGCCGACCTTGCCGTTATCAACAACGCCTGATGCCACTTCGGAAAGGGCGTGACCGATCTGGTTTGCGAATACGCCTGCGTTGAGTTCGCCGATGAATTCGGCTGTGTCTGTAGGTTTCATGTGCTGTGCCTCGTTGAGTGCGAGTTGTTTGCCCCTGTTCGGCAGGGGCTACCGTTGAGTCAAGCTGCTGCCTTCGTCGCTTGAGCGTCGAGGTAGTCAGCCAGGTTGTGCAGGTACACCACCGGCTTTGCTCGGGCCGAACAGTGCAGGCGCGTCACGACCAGCGCGATGCGTCCCGCCTTGATCTCGGCTAGCAGGTATCGGTCGGTGCGGATGTGTGCGAAGTACTGCTCGCGCACTGCCGACAAGGTCGGGCAGGGTGTGGCGAACTGTTTGCGTAGTTGATTGAGGGTGTCGCTCACGCGGCATCCTCCCCGAACCCCTCCGATGGGGGCACCAACTTGAGGCGGATCAATTCGGCCAGGCCTTCTTTGCTCTTGCCTATGCCGGCGGCGCAGATGTGGCCAGCTGCGTCAGCGACTACGGCGCCGAAGGGATATTCAGGTGAGTTTGTTGGGGTGACGTAGGCGGTTTGGCCTTCGTGAATCACGTTGTTGACGCAGCGGAACACTTCGGCCAGTTCGGTGCTGAGCGCCGGCATACTTTCCAGCAGCTGGATTGCTTCGTTTGAGGCACCCAAGATGGTGGCTCGGCTGATCACGCCCGGGCACGTCAGGTAGATTGGAATCAGCTTCAAGGCGCCGAGCGCTTGGGTGTAGGCGTTGAGTTGATTAGTTTTCATGCGGCGGCGTCCTTGTTAGTGATGGTGATTCCCAGCTTCTTTGCCAGCCAATCAACTCCGGCTTCCTTCACCATCACCACGGTGTAATGACGGCATTTGTTGAGTGACGGAATCAGGGTGCTGCGTGGGTCCGAATAGAGGTAGCCGCGGTCGCGGTGCTGACTTGCAAGGTCACCGCTGCTGTTCAAGATGCTCAGCTCCCGCAACCTTGTGCGGAAGGCGCGGGGCTTGAGGCCGAGCACTGCGGCCGTTTCGTCCAGGGTGCGGTTCATGGCGCTGTCCTCAGGCTACGAGCAGTTTGCGAATGCCATTAATCAACGCTTCCGACTCATCCAGCATTTGGTTCATCTGGCCGGCCAGGTGCACGAGTTCCGGGTTTGGGGCTGATGGCTGCGCAGACTCAATGCGCCCATTGGCGATGTCTTGAATGAACTCCCTGAGGTGCAGGTGGTTGGCCCGATCCGAACGTTTGAGGGTCAGCTGTCCGGAGTGATTGCCGAAGTCGACGCTGATGACCGCGTGGTGGTCGGTCAGCTCGACTTCATAGCGCGCATGGATGGTTTGCTCAGGCCGCTGGAGGGGGCACACGGCAGCGCCGCCCACCTGAAGGAGGTGGTGTAAAACTTCTTGTTGGGCGAGAGGGATCAGGTAGTCGTTCATGCTGCGTCACCACCGAATGGCCAGGTGCAGTCGCTGGAAGCGGCGACGTCCATAGGTTTGATGGCGGCGGTGCGGCCTTTAGGGGTGGTGATGACCAGAAGCCCGGTGCGTTGTTGGATTGCTTCAACGGCGGCTCGGCTGCTGCATGCTGAAGGATGCAGGTAGACCGGGCAGCGTGTGTTGCTGTGCTGTGTGGTTTGCATATCTCGTTCTCTTTGGTGAGAGGCTTACGAGATAAAAATTAGCAATAGCTAATTCAATATGCAATAGCAGATGCTAAATTAGTTTTCGTCGAGCGAAAAAAACCCGCTCAGTGGCGGGTTCTCGGACAGCTCGGAGTTACAACAACACGGAATACCAGAAGACCTTGCCGATGACGATGATCTCGTTTTTGACTAGTTCCATGGCGCTGTACTCTTCGTCTGGATGCTCTTCGCGATTGTAACTTCGCATTCTCAAGCCGCCACCAGGCATCCGGTACAGCGTTTTCACGCGCAGCTGACCCCCGTGATTCAGAGCGTACATTTTCCCGTCTGTGATACTTGTACAGCCCTGATCAACCCCCACCGTGCTTCCGTGTGGCAAGACCGGCTCCATGCTGTTACCACTCACTGTTACGCACACTGCTTCATTTGGCTGAACGTTCTGGCGTCTCAGCGTCATTTTTCCGAATCGAAGCTTTTGTTTGTGCGACTGGTGAACTGCGGTCCGCCCGCTTCCCGCAGATAGTTCTACTTCCTTAAGAAACGGCACATAGACCTCGTCGTCATCCAATGGGGTGTCGTCGTCCCACACATCAATGGGGCCCAGATACTGGGCATTGCTTTCGATGGTCTGGCCGTCTGCAGGGGTCAATGGTGTCGCCGTCGTTGCGTCGCGCAACGGGGCAAACGGAACTCTGAGGGTGCCCTCAGGAAGTCCGATCTTAGCTTCCAGATTCGCCGCTGCTTTTTCGCCCAATGACCTATGCCCATTCAGCAATTGCGAAAGGTATGAGGCGTCGAGGTTGTATTGGTCGGCGAACTCTTTCTGGGTTTTTTCACCCATCAAGTCCCGCAGAGCTTGAAGTCGCATTTTTTTGATATCCATTCACCAATGATCGCTTTCCGTTAGCAAACAGTAAATTACGGTTTGCTATTGCTCAAAGCATTAGCAATTGCTAATCTCGGCATTCAGAAGGAGGTGCTTATGACCTTGCACGAGTATTTGAAAAGTCTTGATAAGGCAGCTTTGGAGGCGTTTGCGGCTCGTTGCAGTACGTCTGTGGGCCAGTTGAAACAGGTTGCTTACGGAAATCGCAGAGCGGGGGCGGCTCTTGCAGTCGGCATTGAACGGGAATCGGCGGGTTCAGTTATTTGTGAGCAGCTTCGTGCTGACATTGACTGGGCTTATCTCCGCGGTTCCAAGGCTGCTTAAAGGTGCCGAGCTGGGACCTCTCACCAAAGAATCCCCCAGCTCAGCTACGACGACACACAGCACATGCACATCGGTCGTGGTTGTAGGATAGGGACTACCCTGTTTTATGGCTACACCGTAAACAGGGGATTTACGGTTATGAGTCGAACAGATCTATTGCCGGACGCTGGTCCGGTCCTTCCACTGCGCCAGGCGATCTATCGTGCTGGTCGTGACTACAAGGGCGGAATCACCGCCCTTGCCTTTGACATGGTGTTGGAGAACGACACCCTCCAAAAGAAACTCAAACTCGACGAAGAGCGCCGCTGGCTGAATCCTGATGAGCTGGAAGAGCTGATCAGACTGACTGGCGATGCTCGGTTGCTTGATGCACTGATGCGTCCGGCGGGCGCTGTCTGGTATCGCCCGGTACCGGTACCGGCAACACGTGATGCCTTGAAAGCGGTTGGCAAGTTGCTCGGCGAGACCGGTGAGTTTGTGGCCGCAATGCACGATGGCGCTGCCGACAACGTTTGGGAGCTTCACGAAGTCCTCGACCTTGAAAAACAGGGCATGGACGTGATCCGCGAAATCCTCGGCATCATGGCGGGTGCCCGCCAGGCGATGGAGGACCGCGCAGATGGCTGACGATATCGACCGCGCCAATGATCAGGCGCAATACCTGCTCGACGTAGCCATCCATCGCAATCGTCGTGTGCCAACAAGTCGTGTCAGTGCGCAGTTCTGCGAGGACTGCGACGACGCTATCCCGTTGCTTCGACAGCAGACGATCGAGGGTTGCGAGACCTGTGTCCACTGTCAGGGGTTGCGGGAGGCTCGGCGATGAGTGAACCGGCCAAAGGAATAGCCATCGCCACATGGGCAAAACGTTACATCAATACTTTCAACCTCGCCCTAGTCTCCATTGAGCCGGGTGAGAAAGCCCCAAAAGGCATGGGGTGGAACAAGCCGGGCGGCTACATCACCGATGCTGCTGCGGCTGAAGTATTCTGGCAGCGAAACCCAAACCATAACCTCGGCGTCGTGCTTGGGCCGAGCCGCGTCTGTTCGTTTGACGTGGATGACGTTCAGTGGACGCGGTACGTGCTGTATGAGCTGCTGGGTGTTGATCTGGATGCCATGGCGGTGGTTTACCCGACCATCGTGGGCAACCCGCTGCGGTTTCGTGTGGTGTTCAAATTGCCAGAAGGCGTTGACCTGACCCGGCATTCTCTTTCATGGCCGAATGAAAATGACCCTGACGGTTCGATTTTTAAAGGCCTGATGGACAAGGCCAAGGCTGCGAAAGAGCAGGGTGATGTTGCCGGGGAGGCTGCTGCACGTGCGGAAGCTGACCCGTTCAAACGCTTCACCGTATTTGAACTGCGTGCAGGCCTGGTGCAGGATGTATTCCCACCGTCGATTCATCCCGGTACCGGTAAGCCTTACACCTGGAAAACCCCGCCAAACGCCGCCGACGGATTGCCAACGCTGACCACCGAGCTACTTGCCATTTGGCAAAACTGGGACATCTTCAAGCGCGATGCTGAGGCGGCGTGCCCGTGGGCGATCAAAGCTACAGCGCCGACGACAAAGGTCGCCAAACGCACCATATCGCCGGCGGGAAAATCCCCTTCGGTGATCGATGAATTCAACCGCAGTCATGACATTGAAGAGCTGCTGCGCGCACACGGCTATATCAAGCGTGGCAGCAAGTGGCTTTATCCACAGAGCAGTACCGGCCTGCCGGGTGTGACGATCAGCGACGGCAAGGTCTATTCGCACCACGGCGCCGATCCGCTCGCGAATGGGCATCAGAACGATGCCTTCGAAGTCTTCTGTTTACTTGAGCACGGCGGCGACCAGTCGAAGGCGGTGAAGGATGCTGCCCGGATGCTGGGTATGCAGCATTCAGCACGACCAGATCCGCGTGATCTTCCCCCGACCCCATCCAGTGACCTGAGCGAGCAGAGCCACGCGCCTGACAACGCCAGCGAGGCCGCTCCGGCTTCTGACGGGGGCGCGGGGGAGGTGCTGACGCTTGACCATCTTCTTCGGCGGTTTGCCTTGGTGGAAGGCACCACGCATGTGTGGGACTTCGACCAGTCCAGGGTGATGAAGAAGTCGGCATTTGAAGCGCGGGTCGGTAAGCCGCTGGCGAAACAGTGGTTAGAGGACACCGAGCGCCGCAAGCTGATTTCGGATGACCACGTGCGCGACATTGAGCAGTCGCGGCGGATGGCGGGCAAAAAGGGCGGTGCCTTCGGGATGCCGCCGACCGAGCGTTACGTGTACATCGACGGCACAAAGGATGTTTGGGATCGCGAGAAGAAACGCCGCGTTGCCGAAGGTGCTGTGAAGATGGCCTTGGGTGACACGTATCCGTTGTGGTTGAACAGCAGTGAGCGGCGGGTGGTGGACGTTGACCATATCGTCTTTGACCCGACGATGACGAAAGACCCGAGCGTTTACATCAACACCTTCGACGGCCTGCCGCTGGAACCGGTCAGGAACGATGACGCCTGCGCAAACCTGCGGTGGTTGATTTCGTTCCTGTGCAACCACGATGAGGATGCAGCGCGGTGGTTGATTCGTTGGATGGCATACCCGCTTCAGCACCTGGGTGCCAAGATGGACACGGCAGTGTTGATGCACTCGATCATGGAGGGCTCGGGCAAAAGCCTGTTGTTCGCTGATGCGCTGGGGATGCTTTATGGCCAATACGCTGCCACGGTCGGCCAGACGCAGCTCGAAAGCAATTTTAACGCCTGGCAAAGCCGAAAGCTCTGGTCGGTGTTTGAGGAAGTTGTCAGCCGTGATCAGCGATACAACCAGGTGGGCAAGATCAAGCACCTGATCACCGGCAAGACGGTGCGCATGGAGTCCAAGTTCATCAATGGCTGGGAGGAAGCCAACCACATGAACGCGGTGTTCCTGAGTAACGAGATTCTGCCGTGGCCCATCAGCGAGAGCGATCGGCGGATGTTGGTGATGTGGCCCGAGCAGACCCTGCCCGAAGTTCGTCAGAAAGCCATCGGACATGAGCTGAAGAATGGTGGGGTCGCGGCGCTCTATGGATGGTTACTGTCGGTCGATCTGGGCGACTTCGATGAGCGCACGCGACCGCCAAGCACTGCGGCGCGCGAGCGCCTGGTGGCGTTAAGTCGAGCTGGTTGGCAAACGTTCCTGAACCTCTGGAAGTACGGCGAGCTGGGGCGCGACTTGTGGGGTGTGTGCCTCTCGACCGATTTGTATTCATTGTTCCTTGAGTGGTGTCACCGCAACAAAGAGCATGTGATGAGTCAGACGAAGTTCTCGTTGTTCATTGGCTCTGAAGTCGACAAAACACGCTCGATCCCATGGACTGAAGGCAGTAACAGGAAGTTCGGTGCGTTCTTCTTTCCGAACGATCCTGACGCTTCCCAGCCCCCATCACTGAAAGCGGCCGAGCTGGGGAAGACGGTCAGCGCCTGGCGAGCGCAGGCGAAGCTGGCGGGCTGGAACGTGGATAACTGGGACCACGTTAAGGCGGTTGCAGCATGAGTGCGTCTAAAAGTGTGTCGGGTGTGTCGGGGGTGTGTTGGGTTGGTTTTTCGAACCCCACACAGTGCAAGGCCCTGAGTTACGCGGGTTTCCGCCTGTTGTGTGGGGTGTGTTGGGTTTGTCGTCGCGCACGCGCATGCGTGACGTTATTCGAACGGCAAACAGAGGCTGTAATTTTTTCTTATGCGAGGATCGATAAACCCAACCAACCCAACACACTCAACTCAAAGTTAATAAAGGTATTGATTTTAAAGAGAATTATTTGTGTGGGGTTTGTGTCGGGTCGTGTGTTTTTTGTGTCGGGTTCGGTTTTTCGGGGGGAAGGACGATGATCGAGGAAATGGAAGTACTGCTGAAGCACTGGGGCGAGCAAACTCGGAACAATGGCGAATCCGGCGGCATGGGCAGCCCAATGGCGACGATCATGGAGTGGGGTGGTTGTGCGCCTCGCGGCACGCCCGGGTCGCGGATCATCCTCGGTGCTGGAGCTGGCCCTGATGCTGTTGCTCAGGAGATCGGTGCGGCTCTGTCGGAGATCGCTCGGCAGGATGAGCGGGGTGAGCGGTTGCAGCGATTGGCGGCTTTGCGTTATGGCGATGATCCGGCGCCGACCTGGCTGATGCAGATGCATTTGCTGGGATTGGAGTCCAAGGCGAAACAGACTTACTACGACCAAGTGCACGGTCTTCACGAACGGCTGCTGACGGTGATTACTGAGCGTGCTGATGCTCGTAAGTGGCTCGCCACTGGTCGGGGCGGAATGCCTCAAAGTCTCCTCAAAGTTGCGTCAAAGGTGCGTCAAGTTGGATAACCGAAAATGCCCCCTTTTCGGTTCCGTACTGAGGGGGTAAAAAGTCACCACGATATGGAATTTGCGCCTTGGCGCTGACCTCGCACGTGCTGTGCAGCTTTACCCGGCCTTCCCTGAGCCGGTCACCCAACCCCGCTTCGGCGGGGTTTTCTATGCGCGATTCATTTTGCTCAACAACTCGCCCCGAAGATATTTCTTGAAGACATAAGCGACGCCAAAAAGCACGAGCAAGCCCACTGCTGCAAGGTTCAGCGTGGCGTAACGTACCCAAAACTCCATCTCACTGTTCGTTGCAAGCAAGTAGATGCTGTGAATATGGCTCGTAATTAGCACTGTCAGGGCGCACCACAAGCCGAATACCTTCAAGTCGACGAGTCGCTCGCCACTAACCGAAAAGTAACCAACAACAAGAGGGAGGATGAGCTGGGCTGCTTCGATTTTGTTCATTGGGATCCACTTTGAAGTCGGGTTGAGCTCTCAGCCTAAAGCTACCCACGATCGGCAACAAATCAAAATACAGACTATGAGTTAACCCCTGCGTTAACTAGTAATCGAATCTACGCATTGGTATTGGAGTAGCAATGACGAACGAGCAGCAAGCACTGGCAGAAATGCCGATCTGGTTGGTGATCGTCCTGGCTTTGGTCGGTGGCGTTTCGGGAGAGATGTGGCGAGCCGACAAGGACGGGGCGCGAGGCTGGGCATTGTTGCGACGCCTTGCACTTCGGTCCGGGGCCTGCATTGTCTGTGGAGTGTCGGCAATGATGCTGATGATCGGTGCGGGGATGTCGGTCTGGACAGCAGGCGCCTTTGGGTGCCTCACCGCCATGGCCGGCGCCGATGTCGCAATCGGGCTCTACGAACGTTGGGCCGCCAAACGGATCGGCGTCTGCGATGTGCCACCCGCCGGCGGCGATCAAGGATGATGCATCGGACCAGGAGCGCCGAAAATCGCCGGGGACCCTGGGGTTATTCGTGGGGTACGGGGTCGGAAACCCGCGGGAAGTTGTTAGCGGCAGGGTCACCAGCTTATTGAAATTCAATCCATTGAAATTGAAAGGTTTCCATTGAAAAGCCGTTGAAAAGGAGGGCTTATGACAGAACCAATGTACCTGTCTAAAAGCGCCTTCGCGGCTCGAATCGGCAGGGCGCCCAGTTACATCACCTGGTTGAAAAACAACAACCGATTGGTGCTCACCGCTGACGGTAAACAGGTCGATGTCACGGCCAGCGAAGCATTGATTCGCGACACCGCTGACCCGAGCAAGGCCGCTGTCGCCGATCGCCATCACCACGACCGGCTTCAGCGTGACGTTTACAGCCAGCTCGCCAGCCACGTCGAGCCGACTTCAACGGCTGCGCCGCCGCCCGCAATTATGCCTGCGGGGCAGTTGCCCGATTTTCAGAAGGCCCGGGCCCTGCGCGAACACAACCTGGCCCAGCTTGCCGAGATCGAGTTGCACAAAGCAAAGGGCTCGCTGGTCGCCCTGGCAACAGTCAAAACTGGTGCCTACAACGCCGGCCGCATGCTGCGCGACCAACTGCTTGGCATGCCTCCCCAGCTCGCTCCCGAGCTGGCGTCTATGACCGACCCTTGGGAAATCGAAAAGCATCTGACGGCGGCGATTCGTCGCTCCCTGGAAGACGCTGAACGCATGTCGTCGGCGGACCTTGAACACGCACTGACCACGAGTTAAGCCTATGTCCACGGAATTTCCTGACGGTGCAGAGGTGTATCGCGAGGAGTATTTCCGTGGGCTACGGCCCGACCCGGATGTCTGGATCGATCAGTGGGCCGACGAGTACATGCGGATCCCGCGTGACACCGGCGCCGCTGAGCCCGGCAAGTACCGCACCTCGCGCACGCCGTATGCCCGCGAGCCCATGCGTTGCCTGTCGCCGGCGCACCCTTGCAAACGCGTGGTCACCATGGTGGCCTCGCAGCTGATGAAAACGCAGATTGCCTTGAACTGGATTGGCGGCCTGATCCACATGGCGCCGTCCAACATCCTGACATTGTTGCCCAGTCTTGGCCTGGCCAAGCGGGTCTCGTCGCGGATCAGCAAGACGATCAAGGCCACGCCTGTACTGCGTGAGCGAGTAGCGTCCAGCCGATCCCGGGATTCGCGCAACACCATGGACACCAAGGAATTCGAAGGCGGTTCGCTGTACGTCACGACTGCCGGCTCGGCGGCCAACCTGGCCGAGCTCTCGGCGCGCTACGTGTATGGCGATGAGATCGATCGCTGGGAAGTGGACATCGGTGAAGAGGGTGACCCGATTGAACTGGCCGAAACCCGAGGCAGTACTTTTGGGCGCAACGCGAAGTTCTACTTTTCCAGCTCGCCGACCATCAAGGGCGCCTCACGGATCAACGATCTGTTCGACGGCAGCGACCAGCGTTACTACTACGTGCCGTGCCCGAGCTGTGGTCACATGCAGACCCTTGAATGGGAGCGCCTGCATTACTCGAAAGATTACAGCGTGGTGCATTACCAGTGCGCCGGCCCCGACTGCGACGTTCTGATAGAGGAATATCACAAGGGTGAAATGCTCGCACAGGGTGAATGGCGTGCCCATGCGGAAGGCGACGGTGAGACGATTGGCTTTCACCTCAACGCGCTCTATTCGCCGCTCGGCTGGATGGACTGGAAGTCGCTGGCCAAGCAATTCGAGAAGGCGAAAAAAGCGCAGGCGAAGGGCGATCTTGAACCGATGCAGGTGTTCTACAACACCCGTCTGGCCAAGGTATGGGACGCCGCTCAAGAGCAAACCAAAGCCGATGTACTGAGGCAGCGGGCGCGACTGGAAGACTTCACCCTCGGTACGCTGCCAGCTGCCGTGTTGATGATCACCGGCTCCGTCGACGTCCAGGCCAACCGCCTGGAATTCATGGCGATGGGTTGGGGCGTCGGCATGGAACGTTGGGTCGTCGACTATCAGATCGTTTCGGGCGATCCCGCTGACGAGCGCACCTGGGCGGCACTGGACGAATTGCTCAAAGCCAAATATCGCCATCCGTGTAGCGTGGGCTTGGGGATTCTCGCCGTCGCGGTCGACTCCGGTGGCCACCACACCGACGAGGTTTACCAGTTCTGTCGCGTGCGGCGCTGGCGCAATGTGTTCGCCATCAAGGGCGCGAGCAAACCGGGCAAACCGGTGATTGCTCAGCGTCCTTCCATGGTCGACGTAACCTGGAAAGGCCAGACCGAACGCAACGGTGCCGAGCTTTGGTTCGTCGGTACCGACACGGCCAAGGACTGGATTTACAACCGCTATCCATTCGACACGGGTCCAGGTGCACTGCACTTTGCCAATGACCTGCCCGACGACTTCTTCGACCAGTGCGTCGCGGAACGCAAGGTCGCACGCTACATACGCGGCCACAAGCGTATCGAATGGGTCAAGGGCAAGGCTGAGCGCAACGAAGCACTCGACTTGATGGTGTATTGCCTGGCCATGGCGCATTACCTGGGGCTCAACCGTTACAAGGAACACGACTGGGAGCGCGTGCATCAGTCCTTGGCGCAGTCGGGTCTGTTTGACGACGCCTTGGGCATCAAACCGGTTCAAGGTGAACGCGTCACCGCTTCAACACCACCAGCTGCTGCTCAACCGGCACCGCAATCCACTGTTGCGGTCGTGCAACCGCGACCGGCAGCACCACCCCCTCAACGCCGCAGCTCCACCAGCGGTTACCTGAAGAGACGCTGATATGTCCTTTACCCAGA
The DNA here is from genome assembly GCF_050739655.1 of Pseudomonas sp. GTDB lineage: Bacteria > Pseudomonadota > Gammaproteobacteria > Pseudomonadales > Pseudomonadaceae > Aquipseudomonas. Next base: position 27,322 of record NZ_JBOIBY010000701.1, read on the forward strand.
AGCACCTCGACGCGGTTGAGGCGGCCATCGCTCGCGGTGAAAAAGTCGTTCGTTACACCGACCGCACCGTTGAATACCGCACCGTCGACGAACTGCTCAAGGCACGCGAGGAAATCCGCACGTCGCTGATCAGCGCAGCCGGACCGCGCTCCCGTGTGGTCCGGCTGTATCACGGAGGCAAAGGACTCTAATGGCCCGCCACTTTCCGACGCTCACCCGTAACGGATTCGTGTTGCCGTCGAACATCAAGGCCAGTTACGAAGGCGCCGGGGAGGGCCGACGTTCCACTGGCTGGGATGCTCCCGACAACGGAATCAACAGCATCAACACCCCGGCGCTGCGCAATCTGCGATCACGCTCTCGGGCAGCGGTTCGCAACGACCCCTATGCCTACAACGTAATCGACAAACGCGTCAGTAACCTGATCGGCACCGGTATTACGCCAAGGCCAAAAACCGACGACGAAGCGCTGCGTAAATTACTGCAGGAACTCTGGGACGATTGGGTCGACGAGTCGGACGCCGATGAGCGCACCGACTTCAACGGCCAGCAGGCGTTGGCCGCGCGCACCGTGGAAACCTCGGGCGAATGTTTTATCCGGCTGCGCCCGCGTGGCCTGGACGAAGGTCTCGCGGTGCCGTTGCAGTTGCAGATCTTGGCCCCCGAGTTTGTTCCTCACGACAAGTTCGAAACCACTCGCGACGGCAACTTCATCCGCGCCGGGATCGAGTTCACACCGGGTGGCAAGCGCGTGGCGTACTGGATGTACCTCTCGCACCCGCGTGATGCTTCTTCGCTGAATGCCGGTTACAACCAACTGGTGCGAGTGCCAGCCGCGCAGGTGCTGCATATTTTCGAACCGGTCGAGCCAGGCCAGTTGCGTGGCGTGCCGCGTTTGTCGCCGGTATTGAAGCGTCTGCGTAGCCTCGACAACTACGACGACGCGGTGTTATTTCGCCAGGAAGTCGCCAACCTGTTCGCCGGTTTTATCAGTCGACCGGCACCGGACTCTGGCCCCACGCCAAGGGACCCGGTCACCGGCCAACCGTTGAACCTGGATCGCGACGGCTTCACGCCGATGGTGGCGCTTGAGCCTGGCACCATGCAGGAACTCGGGCCGGGTGAAGAGGTGGAGTTCTCCAAACCGCCGGATGCGGGCAACAACTATCCCGACTTCATGCGACAGCAATTGATGGCAGCTGCTGCCGGTACCGGCACACCGTACGAGATCCTCACCGGCGACATGCGCGAGGTCAACGACCGGGCGCTGCGGGTAGTGCTCAACGAGTTTCGGCGTCGATTGGAGCAACTGCAGTTCGGCGTCTACGTGCATCAGCTGTGCCGACCGGTCCGTGCGGCCTGGATGGACATGGCAGTGTTGTCGGGTGTTCTGGTGCTGGACGACTACACCCAACGGCGTCGTGAGTACCTGCGGACACGTTGGGTCCCCCAAGGCTGGGCCTACATCCAGCCGGTGCAGGACGTGCAAGCTCGGCGGATGGAAGTGCAGGCCGGCTTCGCCTCACGCAGCGAGATGGTCCTGCGCACCGGTTACGACGCGGAAACGGTCGACGCGGAAAACGCAGCCGATCTGGCCCGGGCCGCCGCCCATGGCCTCAATTACACCACCCTCGACGCTTTCGTCCCGATCGACGACAAGGAGCAACCATGAGCAAGAAAGCGCGACCTCGCGTTTACAACCGGGCGGGCAAGCGCGTGCCGGTGCAAGACAAAACCTGGTATGCGGTACACGCGAGCGGTGAAGCCACCGAGCGGGTGATCGAAGTCTTCGTCTATGGCGAGATCGGTGGCTGGGGTATCACCGCCAATCAGTTTGTGCAGGATCTGCGTGCCATGGACGATGGCGTCTCGCCCGTGATCGCCGCCTTCAACAGCATTGGCGGCGACCTGTTCGACGGCCTGGCCATGCACAACGCGTTGTCGCGTTTGGGCGAGCGTTGCACCGGCCGGGTGGATGCGTTGGCCGCCAGTGCTGCCAGCGTGGCGGTGTGTGGGGCCCATCGGGTGGTCATCGCTTCCAACGCCATGCTGATGATCCACAACCCCTGGACGTACGCGGCAGGGGATGCCGAAGACTTCCGCAAAGTGGCCGATGTCCTGGACCAAACCATGGAGGCGATCATCGCGGCCTACAAGGCCAAGGCGCCGGACATTGATGAGGTCGAGTTGCGGCGTCTGGTGGCCAATGAAACCTGGCTCACCGCCAATGAGGCGGTGGCCTTGGGGCTGGCGGACGAAGTGGGTGACGGTGTCACGGTTAAGGCCTGTGTCGGCCAAGGTGCCGTGCTGCAGCGTTATCAGCACGCACCGGCCGAGCTACTGGCCCTGCTCGACGAACCGCCAGAGTCTGATCCGGACTTGGAACCGGATGAACCGCCGCTGACGCCTCCCGTGGTCGACTCAGCAAAGTTGGCCCTGATGATCACCCAGCGTTGTGCCGAGTCGGGCATCAGCAATTTGATTGAGCCACTGCTCAGCTCCACCAAACTCGAAAGCGAAGCCATCGTCCAGGCCGGCCTGATTCGGGCCAAAGCGGTAAACGATCTTTGCGTGGCGGCGCGGTTGCCCGAGTTCAGTGTCGAGTACGTCGCCGCTGGCTTGGACGTCGCAGCGGTACGGGCGCGCCTGTTCGACAAGATCGTCAGCAGTGGCAAGGGTTTCGAAATCGACAACAGCTTGCCGCTGGACGATGACCCGGCGCTGAAGGTTCAGGCCAAAAAAATCGATCAACCTTCCATCTGGTCCGCACGCCAAGCTGCTCAGACCGGTAAATCCCAACCTGCTTCAGGAGTAAGACGATGACCATCCAACGTGAGCCAATGCATGCGGGCGAATTTCTCCTGTCTGAAGCAGCCGGCACCATTTCCCGCGAAGCGATCAACGTCGCCGCAGGCCCTGCACTGGAGCCTGGGCAGATCCTCGGTCTGGTCAGCCTGACCGGCGAGTTCGCCCCGTACAGCCCGACGGCTGAAGACGGTAGCGAAAATGCCGTGGCGATCCTCTACGGCCCGCTGGGCGAGTCGGATGTGGTCCGACGTGGCCGCGCGGTGGTGCGTCTGGCTGAAGTCAGCGAAGCCCACCTCTCGGGGCTGGACCCTGCTGCCGAGAAGGCGCTCGCCACTCACTTCCTGATCGTCCGTTAAGACGATCCCCCTGTTTTTCCAGCCCGCCGAGTGCGGGTTTTTTATTTTCTGGAGATTGCTTCATGGCTGATATTGAAATCTTTAACGATGACGCGTTTTCGGTCTCTTCGTTGACCGCCGCCATCAACGAACAGGAATACCTGCCGGGCCGCATCAGCAGCCTGGGTCTGTTCCAGGAAGAAGGCATCACCACCCTGACCGTGCAAATCGAAAAGGATGGCGACATCCTGGCTTTGGTGCCAGCCGGTGAGCGCGGTACGTCTGGCCTGGTGGTCAGTGGCACGAAGCGCAACCTGATCCCGTTCAATACCGTGCACCTGCCGCAACGCTTTGCGATCAAGGCCGATGAGATTCAGGGTATCCGCGCGTTCGGAACGCGCTCCGAGTTGCAGGCGGTCCAGGACGTGGTGAATAAGCGCCTGGCCAAAGCGCGTCGGCAGCTGGATGCCACTCACGAATTTCAGCGTATGGGCGCGTTGAACGGACAGATTCTCGATGCCGACGGGTCGACGGTGCTGTTGGACATCTACAAAACCTTCGGCGTGACCCGCAAGAAAATGTCCATGGGGCTCGCCAATGCTGAGACCGAGCTGCGCGTCAAATGCGGTGAAGCGTTGGACCTGCAGGAAGATGCGCTGGGTAGCATCACCAGCAGTGGCTCGCGCGCCCTGTGTGGCAAAAACTTCTGGAACAAGCTGATCGTTCACAAGTCGGTGAAAGAGACCTTTCTCAATAGTCAGCAAGCCGCTGCGTTGCGCGGTGATGCCCGTGAAAGCTTCGAATTCGGTGGCATTGTCTGGGAGCGCTATCGCGGCAAAATCGCCGGCGTGACCTTCATCCATGACGACAAAGCGTTGCTGATTCCCGAAGGCGTACCGGACCTGTACATCTCGGTGTTTGCCCCGGCCGACTATATGGAAACGGTCAACACCGAGGGCGTGCCGTACTACAGCAAGATCGAGCCGATGCCGTTCAATAAAGGCATGGCTGGTGAAGCGCAGTCCAACCCGTTGCACCTCTGCACCCGGCCTCTGGCGCAGATTCTGCTGGAGCTCTGATCATGGGCTTTCGCGATCTGATCGCCGACATCGACGCGGTGGTGTTCGAAAGCCTGGGCGACACCGCGCGGATCGAGGGTCGCGAGGAGCCCGTGCTCGGCATGTTCTCGGCGCCTTGGCTGCAGCCAAAGATCGGCAAACTCAACACCGGCCTGCGTGAGCCTCGGTTCGAGATTCGCGTCAGCGATTCACAGGGGCTGGAGCAGGGCATGTTGGTAAGCATCGATCTGCCCGAGCTGGACGGTGGCGGCGACTACGACTTGCTGCAGCTCGAACCGAGCGGTGACGGTCTGGTCGCTTTGATCTTGAGGATGCGCGCATGAGTATCGGCAGCTTCTACAAACCCTCGGCAGACGGCGGGATGATCTCCATCCAGGCGTCGACCGCAGATCTGCAAGCCTTTGAAAACTTCGCCAGCCTGGTACCCAAAGCCGCCGCTTCGGCCCAGCGCCGAGCGATCAACAAAACGTTGGGCTGGCTGCGCACCCATATTGCCCGGGCGGTCAGTCGCCAGGAGCGGATCGCCGTCGCGGCAGTCCGTCAGCGTCTGCGGGCATACCCGGTCTCCGGCGGCGCAACCAGCGGCAAATTGTGGTTCGGTCTCAATGCCATCGAGTCCAGTCGCATCGGTCGTGCACGGCAGTCCGGCCGAGGTGTTTCGGTGGCGGGGCGGCGCTATCAGGGTGCCTTCCTCAAGCAGGTTTATGGCAACAAACCCGACATCTGGATTCGTACCGCGAGCAAGCATTTCAACGCCGACGATTACCCCGACAGCACCGTGTCAGGTGCTGCTGGAGCCAGCTCTGGCTGGGTGGCGGAACACGGCAATCGCTTTCCGTTGGCCAAGGCCAAGGTGTCGCTGGAGCAGGCCCGGCCGCATTTTGATGAATGGGTCAAACGAGCCAATTCGCGCTTGCTGGAAATCCTTAAGCAAGAGTTCAACTTTGAGCTGCAGAAGTATCTGAAGGGGGCGGCGAATGTCTGATGAACCATTTAGCCTCGATCAGTTGTACAAGGCGATTGAGCAACACCTGTTCAGCCAGTTACCCGGCATCAAAGCGGTCACGGCCTGGCCGAGCATCAAGGACCGCATCGCGTTGCCGGTGGTGTTCATCGAGATGGCCGAGATTGAACCGGGCAAGGATATTGGTACCGGTGAAACCACCCTAATTTGTCGTTTCGAAGCACGGATTATTGTTGATCCCATCCGCCCGCAACATTGCCAACAGGCCGCACAATTGGCGGCCCAACTCGCGGTATTGCTGCGCATGCAAAATTGGGGGCTGGCCGTGGAGCCCGCCGAGTTTGTCCAGGCACTGCAAGACTGGACCAAGCCGGAGCTCGATGGCTACACCGTCTGGCTGGTCGAGTGGACGCACCAGATTTACCTGGGTGTTGAGGAGTGGCCGTGGCCCGATGAACCGCCGGGCTCGCTGGTGTTCGATATCGAGCCCGGCGATGGCCCGGTGAGTCCGGAGGATCTATGAGCCACGCCCTGGCCGAACATGATCGGATGATTGCCTCCATGCTGATGCCGTGCGCGGTGGTCGGTGTTGATCTGCCGGCGGCGACGGTGCGCGTCTCCAATGGTGCATGGACCAGCGCCTGGGTGCGCTGGCACAGTCTCGCAGCCGGCAAGGCGCGGCACTGGCGGGCGCCCAGCTTGGGCGAGCAAGGGGTGTTGTTCAACCCGAGCGGCCAAGCAGGCATGGGCACGTTTATCCCGGGGCTGTACGGCAACGCCGGGCCACCCCCTGATAACCGTGATCATGTCGAGGCCTGGCGCTTCGACGACGGCGGCTCCCTGGTCTACGACTGGGAGGCCAATAGCTACACCATCACACTTCCCACGGGGAAAGTGATCACCAAGGTGGGGGCGACCGAATCCATCACTACCGACACCAATATCACCGTGACGACGGCAAACATGAAGTTTGTCGCGGCCGTGGAAATACAAGGGCCGTTACGCGTAACAGAAGGCGTCGAAATTGGCGGCACCTTGCACGCGGTGGGAAGCATCACCAGCGGCGCCGATATTCTCGCCACTGGCAATAGCGACAACCATCACTCGCATTAACCCGCAGTCATCCAGCCCGCCAAGTGCGGGCCTTTTTATGCCTGGAGATAACATGGCCAAGCCTTCCGATGTATCCGTTGACGAGCCATCGTCAGCGCCTGATCTGTTGCTGACCTTTCGCGACAAGGTCTACACCTCGCGCACCCTGATCCTCCCTCGAAGCAAGCGTTCGCTGGCCGTGATCAAAGGGCGAGTCGAGGTGTCGGCGTCTGATGAGCAGGCAATCAGCTACCTGAAAGCCAACCCTGAGTTCGAACCGCTGAAGGAGTGATGTCGATGATCGGAATGGATCGCCACACCGGGCAGCCCATTTCCGGTATCGAGCACTTGCGTCAGTCCATGGCCGACATCCTCGGCACACCGCTGGGCAGCCGGCGGCACCGGCCGGAGTACGGCAGCAAGTTGCGCGCTTATGTCGACCTGCCGGTTAACGAGGGCTGGAAAAGCTCGGTGCAAGCCGAGGCCGTGCGCGCCTTGGGCCGTTGGGAGCCGCGCCTGAAGTTGCAGAGCGTCCGCGTGCTGGCGGTGCTGGGCGGGAAGATCGATCTGAGCATTGCCGGCGACTACCTCGGCGACCGCTTTCTGCTAGAGGTGAGCGTATGAGTAGCATCGTGGATCTGTCGGAACTGCCGGCGCCGGATGTGCTGGAGCCGTTGGACTTTGAGGCGACGTATGAGGAAGGGCTGACCACCTTTCGTGGCTACATGGGCGAAAACTGGAGCGCGCCGCTGGAGAGTGATCCGGTGGTGAAGCTGATCGAGGTCGGAGCCTATAACAAGGTGGGCAATCGTGCCCGGGTCAACGATGCCGCCAAGGCCCTGCTGTTGGCCCACGCGATCGGTCCGGATCTGGATCACTTGGGGGCCAACGTCAATCTGCCGCGCCTGGTGATCCAGGCCGAGGATCTGCTGGCCGTGCCGCCGGTGCCGAAGGTCATGGAGCTGGACGACCCTTACCGCGAGCGTATCCAGTTGGCCTTTGAAGGGTTGACCACGGCCGGCCCGCGTAACAGCTACATCCTGCATGCACGTAACGCCTCGGGCCTGGTCATGGATGCCTCGGCGGAAAGCCCATCCCCCGCGTGCGTAACGGTAACGGTGTTGAGTACGGAAGGAAAAGGTGAGGCCGGTCCCGAGCTGCTGACGATCGTCGCCGATGGGTTGAATGACGATGACGTCAGGCCGGTGGGCGATCGGGTGACGGTGCAAAGCGCTGAGATTATCGACTATCGCATTGAAGCCATTTTGCACATGAGCAGCGCCGGGCCGGAGGGTGACGCTAGCCTGGCCGAAGCCAAAAAACGCCTGGGGGCCTGGGTCAATCCACGCAAGCGCCTGGGCGTCGAGGTGGCGCGCTCGGGGGTTGATGCGCAATTGCACGTTGCTGGCGTGTCCCGGGTTGAGCTGGTCGGGTGGGTTGATCTGGCTCCGACCAAGGCACAGGCGGCGTATTGCACCGAGTGGAGCGTGGTGCTGGCGGGGGCGACATGAGAAGCCTACTGCCGAGCAATAGCACGCCACTGGAGCGCGCCCTGGAGGCGTCGTTCTACGACAAAACCATTGTGCCGTTGCGCACCTTGTACAACGCCGATACCTGTCCGGTGCATTTGCTGCCCCACCTGGCGTGGGCCTGGTCGGTCGATCGCTGGGATTATCGGTGGTCCGAGGCGACCAAGCGCGCGGCCATCAAGGCGTCGTATTACATCCATGCCCACAAAGGCACGATCGGCGCCCTGCGTCGCGTGGTCGAGCCACTGGGCTACCTGATCGAAATCATCGAATGGTTGAACACGGTGCCCGAAGGCGAGCCGGGCACCTTTGCGCTGAAGGTTGGCGTGCTGGACACCGGGATCACCGAGGAAATGTATCAGGAGCTTGAGCGCCTGATCGACGACGCGAAACCTGTCAGCCGCAAGCTGACCGGGCTGGCGATCAGCCTGGAAACGCAAGGCCATTTGAATATCGCGGCCTGCCTCTATGAAGGCGACGAAATCGACGTATACCCGCCGGTGATGCGTGACATCGAGGTCACGGGCAGCTTTGCCGTGCTCGGCCGTGAACACACCATAGACACTCTGGACGTTTATTATGATTGACGCGAATTCGCAGTTTTTCGCCATCCTTACCAACGTGGGGCTGGCCAAACAGGCGAACGCCGACGCGCTCGGCATTCCCTGGAAGATAACCGACATGGGCCTGGGGGATGCCAACCTTGCCGGGGTGGCTGATCCACCTAATCCGGTCCCTTCTCCCTCGCAAACCAAGCTAATCAATGAGTGGCGGCGCCGGCCGCTGAATCAGCTCAAGATCGACCCGGCCAACCCGGCAATCATCATCGCCGAGCAGATTATCCCTGCCGATGAAGGCGGGCGCTGGATTCGTGAAATCGGACTGTATGACGACGCTGGCGATCTGGTGGCGGTGGCCAACTGCGCGCCGAGCTACAAGCCGTTGTTGTCGCAGGGCTCGGGCCGCACGCAAGTGGTGCGGATGAATTTCATCGTCAACAACGCCGGCAACATCACGCTGAAGATTGACCCGGCGGTGGTGCTGGCTTCACGCGCCTACGTCGACGCGGCCATTCTGGAAGTCCTACCGGCGAACAAAACAGCCGGTGAGTTCACCCGGGTTAAGGTCAACAATCGCGGGGTAGTGGCGTCGGGCGACAACCCGGCCACCTTAGCCGAGATGGGTATCGGTGATGCCTTCACCAAGGTGGAAACCCAAAACGTGGTGGCCTCCGCAGTAGCCATTCCGCTGGTTAGCGTGGCCGCGACGAAAAGTCTTGTGGCGGCGGATCTCGGGCTTGTCCTGATCGACGCTGCCGCTGCGGCGGTCACGGTTACGTTGCCTGCATCAAACGCTGGGCTGGGCGTGCGTGAGGTCGTTCTGCGCCGCGTCGACGTGACGGTAAATGCTCTGGTAATCGCTGCCGCCGGGACCGATAAAATTCTACTGGACACCACTGCGCAAGCGGCGGGACAGGCCTCGACTGAGTTGCTGTTTGCTGGTGATTTTTTGCGCTTGCGTAGCGACGGCGCCGGCAAGTGGTGGTGCGTTGGCCAGGCTGATTTGCCGGGGAGCATTGCTACAGGGTTTACGCCTATTGGGGCGACAGGGGTTTCAACATACACCGTTCCGCCTGTGCTGCGTTCTGGTCGGCGGTGGGCCAAGGTTAAAGTGACCGGTGCCGGTGGTGGCGGCGCGTGCCGAACGGTTTCCCCTGGTCCTGCTGGCGGTGCCGGTGGTGGGGTGGCAGAAAAGCGGATTAATCTCGCCGGGGTGGCGACCGTAACTGTGACCGTGGGAGTCGGTGGCCAAGGTGGGGGCGGCGATGGGCAAAACGGTTCCGCAGGTGGCGCGACCTCGTTCGGCGGCTATTGCTCGGGGCCTGGGGGTTCTGGTGGTGCATTTAACGGAAACTCGCCTAGCGGAAGCACTGGGAGCGGCGGTGATCTCAACTACAGCATTGGAAATGGTTGTCCGGCTGTATCAGGTCCTGGGGGTTCTATTTTCGGCGGCTTCGGTGGCGGCGCCATGAGCTCAATTGCGGTAGCTGATAACGCTGCGCCATTTAAGGCCGGTTATGGTGGCGGTGGCAGGGTCGTGACTGTTGGTGCACCAGGGGCAAATGGTCTTGTGGAGATTTCATGGTGATGAATACGTGGGCACTTATTCAAAATGGCGCCGTTTTGGAGACTACCGATATTGATCCTGCCGGGCGCTTTCACTCGGGTTTAAAGTGGGTGCCGTGCGGCGCTGAGGTTGGGCAGCGGTGGTTGTTTGCAGAAGGGGTATTCAGTGCCCCTGAGGTGGATGCCGACGATCTGGCCCGAGTCGAGCGGATTTGGCGTGATGCAGAGGTGAGTTCCAGTGAGTGGCTGGTGATGCGTCACCGTGACGAGCTTGATCTTTCTTTAGCAACTTCGCTCACGGCCTCACAATTCTCCGAGCTGCTGAGCTACCGCCAGGCTTTGCGAGACTGGCCAATGGAGCCGGGATTCCCCAGCGCCGGCGAGCGCCCGGTAGCGCCAAGCTGGATCGCCGCCCAAACGCAATAAACGCCCCGCACTGACGGGGCGTTTTCTTTTCCGTTACGTGTAACACCAACACCCTCACAGCCTCGCTCACGCGGGGCTTTTTCGTTTCTGGAGATTGATCTATGGCTGGCTTTTTTCACGGCGTCACCACGACGCTGATTGATACCGGCGCGCGCACCATTTCGTTGCCGTCGTCGTCGATCATTGGTCTGTGTGACACCTTCACCCCGGGCCTTCTGGCCACGGCCAAGGCCGGCGAACTGGTGCTGATCACGACCGAGCGCGAGGCCATTGCCGCGTTCGGCGCCGATTCGGCGATCACCCGGGCCTGTCAGGCGATCTATGTCCGCGCCAAAGCGGTGATCGTCGCCATCGGCGTGCCCAAGCTGGAAGACGAGGCGCTGCAAACCTCGGCCATCATCGGCGGCGTTCTCGCCAATGGCCAGCGTACCGGCCTGCAAGCGCTGCTGGACGGCAAGAGCAAACACAACGCACAACCGAAACTCTTGATCGCCCCAGGGCATTCCGCCACGCAAGCGGTGGCCACCGCCATGGATGCCCTGGCCGGCAAGTTGCGCGCGATCGCGATTGTCGACGGCCCGAACACCACCGATGAGGACGCGCTGGCCTACGCCGAAAACTTCGGCAGTAAGCGGGTCTATCTGGTCGATCCTGGCGTGCAGTTTTGGGACACCGCACAAAGCAAGACGGTGGATGCGCCAAGCTCGGCCTGGGTCGCCGGCCTGTTCGCCTGGACCGATGCCAATTACGGCTATTGGGCGTCCCCGTCGAACAAAGAATTTGTCGGCATCACCGGCACCAGTCGCCCGATCGAGTATCTGGACGGCGACGACACCTGCCGGGCCAACCTGCTGAACAACGCCAATATCACCACGATCATTCGCGATGGCGGGTATCGCCTGTGGGGCAACCGCACTTGTTCCGCGGATGCAAAGTGGTCGTTTGTCACCCGCGTGCGGACCTGCGACATCCTCATGGATGCGATCCAGGCCGGGCACAAGTGGGCGGTGGATCGCTCGATCACCAAGACCTACGTGCAGGACGTGACCGAAGGTCTGCAAGCATTCATGCGCGATCAGAAAAATGCCGGTGCGGTGATCAATTTCGAAGTCTACGCGGACAAGGAAATGAACACGGCCAGCCAAATCGAGCAGGGCAAAATTTTCTGGCGCATCCGTTTCACCGACGTGCCGCCGGCGGAAAACCCGAATTTCCTTATCGAAGTCACCAACGAGTGGCTGACCGAAGTTCTCGAAACAGCCTAAGGGGGCCGTTCAATGATTCCTCAAGTACTGACCAACTGCGTCGCGTTTATTGACGGCGTGAGTCTGTCCGGCGAAGTGCCAAGCCTGACTCTGCCGAAGTTGACGCAAAAGACCCTCGACTATCAGGGCGGCGGCATGTCGGCGCCGATTGAGTTCGCGGTGGGCATGGAAAAGCTGGAGTCCGCGTTTACCACCAACGGCGTGCGCCGCGAGACGCTGAAGTATTTGGGTCTGTCCGACCAGACGGCCTGCAATCTGGTGTTTCGCGGTGCCTACAAGGGCCTCAAGGGCGCGGTCACACCGGTGGTTGTGACCATGCGCGGCGGTGTGAAAGAGGTCGACATGGGCGACTGGAAGCCGGGCGATCAGGCCGAAATCAAACACGCGGTGAAACTCGTTTACTACAAGCTCGAAATCGACGGGCGTGTGATGTACGAGATCGATCCGCTCAACATGATTCAGGTGATCGATGGCGTTGATCAACTCGCTGCCGAACGTTCGGCCGTTGGCCTTTAAGGATAAAAGCACATGACCCTAGTTATTCAAGCGTCGCCGGCCTGGCTCGCTGTCACGGATGAAGGCGTTACCGTAACGCTGCGTTATCAGGCCAGCTTTAACGGCGTGCTGGTCGACAAGTTGACCATGCGCGCGCCCAGCGTGAAGGAATTCAACGCCGCGAAAATGATCGCCGCCGGCGACATGGAAAAGATGGAGCTGCACCTGTTTTGCTCCTTGCTTTCGGTCGCCGAGGCGGATCTGTTGGCCCTGAAACTCAAGGACTACAACCGCTTGCAGGCCGGCTATTTTCGCCTGGTCGAAGAGGACGACGTGTAACGCAACCACGCTCAAGATCGCGGCTAAACGCTTGGCCAAAGAGACGGGGTTCTCGGCGGCCGAGATTGAGGCCATGACTTTTGATCGGATGGTGTGGTGGCTCACGGATTGAGCCGCCTTCGATCGATTCGACGACGCATAGGGCACGCACATGGCGAACAAACTCGCGCTCGGCCTGGTCATCGGTGGGGCGGTCAGTTCCTCGGTGGGCAACGCCTTTAAGGATGTCACCGGGCGCATCAAGAAGCTGGAAGCCGAAGGCAACAAAGCCCGGGTGCTGGAGAAAACCATCGGCGACACCATCCGTTTGCGTGATGAGTGGCGCAAGGCGCACCTGGCCGGTGAGCAGGGAGCAGGCGCACTGCTGAAACGGCTTGAGTCTAATCTCAGTAGCCTGAAAAAACAGGGTGTTGAAGTCCGCAATCTGACCAAGGCTTACACCAGCTTGGGCGCCGTGGCGGCCAAGGCCGAACTGAAAGCCAAAAGTCATATGCAGCTCGATGAGGGCAAGCAGAACCTGAAAATCAGCGTCGGCCAGGCCGCGGCGGCCACGCTGGCGATGGCGGTCCCGACCAAGGTCAGCGCGGATTATGGCGCGATCATTCGGGACATTGCGATCAAGGCCAACATTGCCAACAAACCGGAAGAGGCGCAGCTGTCCAAGACGATTATCGGCACGTCGCGCGATACCGGCATGGCGCGCAATCAGGTGGCCGAGGTGGTTAATGCGCTGGTCGGTGCCGGCATGGAGCTGGACAAGGCGCTGAAGTACGCGCCGACCGCGGCCAAGTTTGCCGTGGGCCAGGGTTCGGACGGCACCGAAACGGCGCGCATGATCAATGCCCTGGGGCAGAACGCCAAGATCACCGACCCGGCGCAGATGCAAAAGGCCCTGGAGGCGATCGCCTACCAAGGCCAGGCGGGCAGCTTTGAGGCGGCCGACATGGCCCGTTGGTTCCCTGAACTATTGGCGGGCATGGGCAAGCTGGGCATCACCGGCATGGATTCGGTGTCGCAACTGGGCGCCATGCTTCAAGTGCAAATGAAGACCGCCGGCGGTTCCGATGAGGCGGCGAACAACCTCAAGAACTGGATGGAAAAAATCGGTTCGGGCGACACGGTCGAAGCCTACAAAAAGGCCGGGATCGACTATCAGGCGTCGATGAACACCGGCCTGCAGAATGGCAAGTCGACCCTTGAATCCAGCTTTGAATTGGCGCAGAAATACATTGCCGCGACCGATCCGAAGAAGGCCGCCGCCATGGCCGAGGCCACGGCCAAGATCAGCAAGGAAACCGATCCGGAAAAAGCCAAGGCCATGATCGCGTCCCTGGAGCAAGCATTGCGCACCGGCGACCTGTTTGCCGACATGCAGGTCAAGGGCGCGCTGACGGCGTACATGCAGAACAAGGGTCTGTACGACAAGTTGAAAAGCGAGTCGGCCAATGCCAGCGGGATCTTGGATAGGAACATGGAAGAGCGTCGCCAGTCCTCGGCGCAGAAGTGGGCAGAAATGGCCCAGGGCATGGATGACGCCATGCGCGCGATCGGCGATGCCTTTCGCCCGGTGACGGATGCCGTGGCCGGTGGTTTGACCTCGGTCGCCCAAGGTCTGAGCAAGCTGTCGGATGAATCGCCGCGCCTGGTGACGGGGATCGGTGCGGCCGTGGCGGCCGTGATCGCCGCGCAAACGGCGCTTAGCAGTTTCAAGATCGCCAAGGGCCTGATGAACATCGGGCGCGGTTCGCTGATGGGCAATCCCAACATCCCGCAAAAGGTGATCGTCACCAACATGCCGGCCGGCGGCGCAGGTGGTTTGGATGGCGGCGTCGATGCCGACGATAAAGGCAAGAAGGGCGGCAAAGGCGGTCGATTTGGTGTTGGTTCTGTGGTCAAGGGCGCGGCAGTGATTGCGGTAGCTGAGGCCGGTTACAAAGCCTATGACACGTACCAGAACGCCGAAACGCGGGACGAAAAGGCCGAGGGCTACGGCGGTGCGACGGGCGGTTTGGCCGGTGCGATCGCCGGCGCTTCGGCGGGGGCTTTCATCGGCTCGGTGGTGCCGGTGATCGGCACGCTGGTGGGTGGCGCGATCGGTGCCGCGCTAGGCAGCATAGGCGGCGATGCCTTGGGCGGTTTCTTGGGTAAGACGATGTTTGGCGGCGACGATCCCAAAAAAACGCTGCCGGTGGCCGGGCCGCTGATGATGGCCAATGCCGGCAAGGACATCCCGCCGGTGCTGGGCAACATTGCGCAGTCGTTCGCCACGCCTGGCGCTGGTGGGGTGTCGCTGCTGGCCCCTCCCGGCCGAGCGGCGCCGGTGGTCGAGGCGCAGCCTGGCGATGCGGCGCGGGCTATGATGTTGCCGCCGGCCAGTGCCGACGCGGCGGCGGCGAAGTTGGCCGCGCCATCGCCGGCCAAGGCCGAGGCCGCGGGCATTAAGGTCGATTCCAAGGTGGATATCCAGGCGCCGTTTACCTTGACCGTGCACGGCGATGTCAAAGACGGCGCGCAGTTGTATGCGCAGATAAAGCCGTATCTGGACCAACACCAGCGCGAATTTGCCCAGCAACTGGAAAGCCGCAAGTTGTACGACACGCCGAACATTTAACGCGGAGGGCTTATGCCTGCATTGGAGCAATTACAGTCGGGGCTGAAATACCTGGCCTCGGCGGGGGAAACCGGACGGCGCAGCCTGGACGGCATGCTGGGGCCGATGAATGGCGCGATCAGCGAAATCACCGGCGCCGCGTCCGAGCTGGAGGATCTGCCCTTTGTCGGCCCGGTGGTCGGCGCCAAGCTTCAACGGGTTATGCGCGGGGTGAACGCTGCGCAAGCCAAGGTCGGCGCGGTGGTGGCTACCTACAACAAAGCCACCCGGGCGCTGTCGGGGATGGACGAACGCCTGGGCACGCTCAAGGAACAGGCCGGGAAAGCGGCGACGGCGATTAACACGATTGCCGGCAAGGCCAGCCCGGCGTTGGCCAACATCGTGCCCACGGGCGCCTTTGCCACCGATCAGACGCCGGCGCCGGAGGCGGTTAAACCGTTTCCGCACCTGCTGATCATCCAGCCGCAAGACCCCAAGACGCCGCCGTATTTCTTCAACCTCGACACGGCCGCCTTTGATGAGTTGCGCCGCTCGACCGAGTTTCGCTGGGCCTCGCAAGAGCGCCTGTTGCGGCGCCCGGCCCAGCAAGCGGTCGGCATGGGCGACGAGAAAATCACCCTCAAGGGCGCGATCATTCCCGGCCTCAAGGGTGGTTTGAAACAGCTCGACACGTTGCGCACGCTCGGCGCCCAGCTTCAGCCGCTGACCCTGACCACCGGTTATGGCGACGTGCTGGGCACCTGGTGCCTAAAGAGCCTTGAGGAAGAGCAAAGCGCACTGATGCAAGGCGGCATCCCGCGTAAACAAGGGTTCACTCTGGAGTTTGTGCGCTATGGCGACGACATGCAGAACGTCTGACGGGGATCTGCTGGACACCATTTGCCATAACTTCTATGGCCATCTGGTCGGCAGCGTGGAGGCGGTCCTGAACGCCAATCAGGGGCTGGCCGATGAGGTGCAGCCGTACCGCGCCGGGGTGCTGATCGTGCTGCCGGATCTGCCCAAGCCGATCGAAGAGCAGGTCACGCTCTGGGATTGATGGTCTACAATCGCCTCGCTTAATTTATTAAGCTCCTTACTTTCTGGCCCGCCTTGTGCGGGCTTTTTTTTGGAAAAAATCCATGACGCCTGTATTTCGCATCGTGGCCGATGGTGCCGATATCACCAGCCTGATCAATGATCGGCTGATTCAGCTTCGTACCACCGACAAGACGGGCATGGAGTCAGACGAGTTCGAATTGCGCATTGACGACCGAGACGGCCTGGTGACGCTGCCGAGCCGTGGCGCGGGGATCGAGGTCTATCTGGGCTACGCGGAGACGTCACTGGCCCGCATGGGGCGTTACGTGGTGGACGAAATCACCGTATCAGGTCCTCCCGACACGATTGTGATTCAAGGTAAGGCCAGCGACATGCGCGGCAGTGGCAAGACCATTCGTAGCGGCAGTTGGGAAAACGTGCCGCTGTCGAAGATCGTCGCCGATATCGCCGCGCGTAACGGCTGGCAGCCGGTGTGCCCGGTGGCCACCAAGGTAGAGCGCGCCGATCAAATCAGCGAGTCCGATTTTAATTTCATCACGCGTCTGGCCAAGCAATACGACTGCACGGCCAAGGTCGCCGACGGCAAGCTGTTGGTAATGCCACGCCAGGGTGGCAAGAGTGCAAGCGGCAACTCCTTCGGGGTGATCACCCTCACGCGTAGCGACGTCAGCCGCTGGCAATTCCGCCTCGGCGATCGCAACGCGCACAAGTCGGTGGCCGCCACGCATCAGGACAAAAAGACCGGCCAGCTCGCCGTGGTGTCCCTGGACAACGACGACGTGCCGGACGGCCTGCCGGCGGTGCATACCGATCGACACATTCACCCGAACAAGACTGCCGCCGAGGCAGCGGCCAAGGCACGCCTGGCGGCGTTCAACCGATCGACCGCCGGCGTGCGGTTTGAAATGCCCGGGCGCACCGACATTTTTGCCGAGCGCGCAATCAATGCCCAGGGCTTCAAGGTCGGGCTCGATGGCGAGTACCTGGCTGACTCGGTCGAGCAGGTTTACACGCAAGCCGGCTGGTCGACCACAGTCGAGTGCAACGGCGGCAAGAAGGGCAAGGCCAAAGCCAAAGGCAAGAAAAAGAAAGCCGACAAACCGGTCAAGGTGGTCAGCCTCGCGTAACGCAACAAAACACTCATCGCCGCCCTGTGCGGCTTTTTTATGTCTGGAGTTTGTATGCCCTTAACCGAGCAACAGCTGCAACGCATCATGCCCAACGCCCGCCGCCAAGCGGGCGTTTTTGTATCCGCACTGAATGCCGCGATGGCGAATCGGCAGATCAACACACCGATACGTCAAGCGGCGTTCCTCGCCCAAGTGGGTCATGAATCCGGTCAGCTGCAGTACGTGCGGGAGCTGGGCGGTGATCAATACCTGAGCAAGTACGACACCGGTAACTTGGCAGCAAAACTGGGCAACACCCCGGCGGCAGATGGAGATGGCCAGCGCTATCGCGGTCGCGGTCTGATCCAGGTCACTGGCCACGACAATTATCTGCGCTGCAGCTTGGCGTTGTTCGGCGACGAGCGATTGCTGCGCACCCCTGAGCTGCTGGAGTTGCCGCAGTGGGCCGCTGAATCGGCCGCGTGGTTCTGGTCCGTGAATGGGCTGAACGCGTTGGCCGATCAAAACGAGTTCAACACGATCACCCGCAGGATCAACGGCGGCCTCAATGGCCTGCAGGATCGGTTGGATTTGTGGGGGCGGGCGAGGGCGGTGTTATGCGTATCGGCGAATTGATTCCGGCACCGTGTCGGCTGCTGGCAAAAGGCGTGCTGATGGTCGTCTTGGTCGGTGGTTCTGCAGCCATTACCTGGCAAGTCCAGGACTGGCGATATGGCAACCAGCTAGCCGAACAGGGCCGCCTGCACACCGAAACGCTCAATCAGATAACCCTTGCGTCGGCCGCGCAGCAGCGCGCCGAACAAGACAAACGCCTCGCGCTCGAGCAGCGCCTGGCAACCAGTGAACAAACTCATTATCGAGCCTTGAGCGATGTCCAACGTGATCAAGGTCGCTTGCGCGACCGCCTTGCCACTGCTGATCTGCGCCTGTCAGTCCTACTCGACGCCACCACTGGCGCTAGCAACGGATCGGTGTCAGCCACCACCGCCACCGGCGGCGTGGTTCATGGCCCCACAAGAGCCGAACTTGACCCAGCGCATGCTCAACGAATTATCGGCGTCACCGATGACGGCGACCGGGGGCTAATCGCCCTGGCGGCCTGTCAGGCATACGCCAAAGAAGTCTCAACAGCGAAGTGAAAAAGAGCGACCGGGGTGGATGCGTCAACATCCAATCCGGTCGCTGTCCCCGCAGATGGTCCCTGCAAGTCCAGCCAAGGCTCTTACTCCGTGCACGAAGCGCGGCGAGCCTAGCACCTGTTTATCCATACAGTAAAGGTCTTGCTTTCTATGTCTACACCCATCATCCCTTGGATGGGCGGCAAACGCCGCCTGGCCGATCGCCTCATCCCGCTTTTTCCGCCGCACGAATGCTATGTCGAAGTCTTTGCCGGCGGAGCCGCGCTCTACTTCATGAAGCCCCAGCCATCGCCGGTCGAAGTCCTGAACGACATCAACGGCGACCTGGTAACGCTTTATCGCGTCGTGCAAAACCACCTCGAAGAGTTTGTGCGCCAATTCAAATGGGCGCTCAGCTCACGCCAGGTGTTCGAGTGGCAGAAAATGACCCGCCCTGAAACTCTCACCGACATCCAGCGAGCAGCCCGATTCTTCTACCTGCAGCACCATGCCTTCGCCGGCAAGGTCACTGGGCAAACGTTCGGTACCGCGACCACTGGCCCGGCCATCAACCTACTGCGGATCGAGGAAAATCTCTCGGCTGCATGGCAGCGCTTGTCCGGCACCTACGTCGAAAACCTCCCATGGCTTGAGTGTGCTGAACGTTACGACCGTGCCCATACCTTCCAATATATGGATCCGCCTTACTGGCAGACCGCAGGCTACGGCGTGGACTTTCCGTTCGAGAACTACGAGCGGATGGCCGACTTCATGCGCCGCTGCAAGGGGAAGGTGATGGTCAGCATCAACGACCACCCAGACATCCGCCGTGTGTTCGAAGGCTTCCACTTCGAGACACTGGACATCCGTTACTCCAATACCAACCAGCGGCAAGGCAAAGCCGAAGTGAGCGGTGAGCTGGTGATCATGAACTGGTCGCCAGAATCGTTGGGGGGGCTGTTTTGACTACCAAGGTGTAATCCCCGGGCAGCCTGTTCCCCAGAGCTGTAAAAGTTCGGTGAGTTTGATAAGGAGTTCAAATATTGTCGTCAAAAGAAAAACTATATTCATTTTTCAATCTCGCAAAGAATCGTGCCGTGCCGAGTTGCGCGGTGTTCGTGGGGTCGAGTGGTGCTGTATCTAAGTTAGTTGTTACTTGGATCGCGCGTCAAGCTTTGAGTTGAAGTTTTAATGAAATTCAATGCAATTTTTGTTTAGGGGTTAAGAGGCTGAGAACTCATTATTTCTCATGCCTGAGATTGGCTGTAAAAAATGCCATATAAATCAATTTACTAGCGATTCTGGGAATGGGCCAAGACTTTGTTGGCGCCGGCGGGGATCGCATATTAATTATTGTTATGCGTAACGCTTCAGGGAATGCGTAGGTAATTTGGCATAGTTATTATCGTTACGCGTAACGCTTCGAAAAATGGTTCAGGTAAGCGGACATAGTTATTGTCGTTACGCGTAACGCTTCGGAAAATGGTTCAGGTAAACGGACATAGTTATTATCTTTGCGCGTAACGCTTCGGAAAATGGTTCAGGTAAACAGACATAGTTATTATCGTTACGCGTAACGCTTCGAAAAAAGCGTAGGTATGGCTAGATAGCACGCACTATTGAGTAGGATTTATAAGATCGGCGCACTGGTTTCGAACGTTTCCAATTGCACGGTCAATCTTGAACCATTCGAACGCCTCTGTTGGCTCACCCTGAAGCAACGCAATCTGCTCAGAGCGTTCTTTAGTCGTAGCCGGGTCAAGCCATTCGCGAGCCAATTCCGGAGATAGCGTCACCGGGCGCCGGTCGTGGATATCCACCATGCCACCGGCACTGTCGGCCGTGATGATCACGAAACCGTCGTGCTCACTAAGTGGTTGTTCGGCAGTTGGGTATTGGCCTATTGCGGCGCACAGGATCGGCGCCCGGTCTCGCCGGCGAATAAGGTAAGGTTGCTTCTTGGGGCCGCCTTCATCGACCCATTCAAAACAGTTGTTGATCGCATTGATTGCACGGTGCGGCCAGATCGCGCGAAAGAATGGGCCATGGGCCACTTTTTCTACCCGGGCGTTGATCGGTGCGGTCCTTTGCCCAATGTGGACGCCATCCCCAGCGGACCATGTCTGCGTGCAGTTACTGACCCTCCTGATGGAAAATCGCCAACTGGGTAGTGGGAGCAGTGTTGTAGCGCTTGAAGGGCTGGTCGCCGGTGTTATTGATCAAGGCGTTGGACATGCTCAACGCCGCTACAAAGTCGTGGATGCCGTCGTACTGTGAAAGTCGCCCGCACATATCGCCCGCCTATCAGATATTTCCTACAGAAATTGACCGCGAGCGTTTCTGAAAGTTAACTGTACATTCGTACAGTGTTGGAAGTCGTGCGTCATGAACTATTCAATTTTAGGCCCAATTGCCGAGGTAGGCCTGAAGCTGCCTCTTTGTTTATTCCAGGTGCCCGCTGGTTTTCCTTCGCCGGCGGCCGATCACATTGAGGCACACATCTCCTTGGATGAGGTGCTCAACATCCGTGCCCCGCATGTCTACCTGGTGAAAATTACCGGGGAAAGCATGCAGGGCGCGGGCATCTTTGACGGAGACCTAGCGGTTGTAGATCGTTCGTTGGAGCCTGCCCATGGCCACATCGTCGTGGCGCTGCTGAACAACGATCCGCTGTGCAAACGACTGTGCATTCGGGGAAAGGACGTGATCCTTTTGTCTGAGAACCCCAAGTATCCGCCTCGCTATGTGCTGGAAGGTGATGAGCTAGCCATCTGGGGCGTAATTATCGGCAGCGTGCGCAGCCATGTCTAAAGTAACGCCGGTATTCGGCCTTATTGATTGCAACAGCTTCTACGCCAGCTGCGAGCGGGTCTTCCGCCCGGATCTGGCCAAAGTCCCGATTGTGGTGCTTTCGAACAACGACGGTTGCGTTATCGCACGGAGCTATGACGCAAAACCCTTCGTGAAAATGGGGGAGCCATATTTTCAGATCAAGCAAAAACTGCGGAAGCACGGCATCGTCGCGTTCTCGTCAAATTACGCGCTCTATGGCGACATAAGCGAGCGCGTAATGTCCCTGATTGAATCGTTGGTGCCGGCTATTGAGGTCTACAGCATCGACGAAGCCTTCGCGGTTCTGACCGGCATCGGTGGCCGCGACGCCCTCGGTCGCAAGATCCGCAGCCATGTGCTGCGTTGCACCGGCATTCCGGTCGGGGTAGGGATTGCTCACACCAAAACCCTGGCAAAGCTGGCGAATCACACGGCAAAGCGGCTCCAATTACAAACGGGCGGTGTGGTCGATATTTGCGACCCGTTCAAGCGTGATTGGGTGCTGCGCAATACAGACGTTTGTGAGGTTTGGGGCGTCGGCCGCAAGATGAAACTGCACTTGGACGCCATGAATATTAAGACGGCCATGGATCTGGCCAAGGCCGATCCCTGGATGCTTCGCAAGAAGTTCAGCGTGGTGATCGAGAAGACGGCCCGCGAGCTGGCCGGCATGCCATGCCTGGAGCTGGATGAGCCGGACCCGCCGAAGCAGGAGATCTGCTGCAGCCGGATGTTCGGTAAGCGGCTCACTGAATTGGCGCCGATCAAGGAAGCGGTGGCCACCTACATGATGCGTGCTTCGGAAAAGCTCAGAGCTCAGAAGTCGTTGTGCAAGAAAATCCGTGTCAGCATTCGCACGGGCATGTTCAACCCAGAGGAGGCGAAGTATGGCAACGGCGTGTTGATTAGCCTGCCATACCCCACCGACGATGTGCGGTTGCTAACGCAAGCGGCAGTGGCTGCGCTTGATCGGGTATTTCAACCAGGTTTTAAGTACAGCAAGGCAGAGGTTATGTTGCTTAACCTCTGCCAGCCCGGTGAGTACACCGATGATTTGTTTGATAAGTCACAACCGCCTGAGGCAACACGTGTCATGACGGTGATGGACCAGATCAATGAGCGATGGGGCAGAGGTACGCTGCGCTCGGCCAGTATGCCAGTGGATCCTGGATGGGGTATGAGGCGCGAGATGATGAGCCGAAGCTATACGACCAAACTCGATCAGCTTTGGTCAGTGGGATGCAACTGATGGTAGCAATCAGCCAGATATGAGGTATAAATGGAGAGTTTGTTAATGCCTCTACATAAAGAACAAGGAACGTGAATTCAAATGGCTACTGAAAAAAAACCAGAATCGAGCACTCAGGACATTAATCCTATCGTGCAGCGGTTCGTTTTTCACAAGCTTATTAGTGTGCAGGGCCAGAAGCTTGTGCAGACATCGCCAAGGCACGAAGCTATGATCTTACCGGATGAGAAGGTCAATACGCTGGCTGCGAGCATTCTCAAGAGTTTCAACGGCGAAGCAAGTGTTGCTTTTGCAGGTATCGAAACGGATAGCTGGTTTGAAACCAAAACACGCAAGTACCTGGATGAGACAGTTAAGCCAGAGGATAACTCGGTTTTCTATGATTATTCTATAATGATGATGGAAAAGCTCGCTGATAAAATGGAAGAAGCTCCACTCTCCACTGGCGGGTACTTGACGATTATAGATTACATGATAGAGGGAGGACGACATTTAATGCTTGTTCTCATCAAGGACCAGAAAGGTATTGGTATTAATGCGGATATGGAACTTGAAGAGGTCGTTACTCTTGGGACGGACAAGCTACATTTTGCCGCTGATATTCACGTCGGACGTTGGTTATCAGAAGATGAGGTTGAACGTGAGCGACACGTCGCTTTTCTAAAAGGAAAAAACCGACTCGATACAGTTGTTGGTTATTTTAAAAGCCTTTTGAATATCGACGAGACCCAGTATCACGATCCGTCAAAACACACTAAGCAGATTGTTGCGGCGGTTAAAAGCTATTGTGATTCCTTCAAGGATGAGGATGGCGCATTAGCTGCAAGAAGAGCAATTCAGGATTGGGCTGAAAGCCAAGCGGCTAATAGTCTTTCGATAACTCTAAGTGCTGTGGCTAATTTGATTGAGCCAGACTCGCCTGAGAAGTTTATTGAGTATCTTAAAGTTAACAAATTAGAGATTCCAGCCGAATTTATTCCAGTTACTCAGTTTTTGAAATCGTTGATGAAGTACAAAGTTGTCGGTCCAAAGAAACAATACACATTATCTTTTGAGCAGTCTGCAATAGAGGATGGACTGATTTTTCAGAATGATAATGGTAATATCGAAATTGCCGAAGCTCCTGCTGCAACTTTGAAACTTATACCAATAAAATGACCAGCTCAGAAGAACTGAAAGACATTGATAGGATATTCGAGCTGTTGGGTTTGGCCGCTTTTGAATGGCACCCATCTTGTATATCTTGCGAGCAGGCTTTCAGTCAGAAAGCGGTTGATCTGATTAAGGCGCTATTTGATAGTGCGCATACGGAGGTGAGTCTTAAGAAAGAAGGTCAGCATGTTGCAGATTTGAATAGCAATGATGTCTTCGAAGTTTCTATAGATTTGCCAAAAGGTGCTCACTGTTGTCTTGTGCGGACTCCGAGCGATCTACTCCATTTTTACAATCTACATGCGTTGCCTGAAAACTATGCTTTTGCGGAACCATTGTATAAATCCTGGGACGTAAGCGGAACTGAACAGCCTGCGGTCATAGAAAGGTTGATTTTTGCGAACAAGTTTGTGATATCACTCGATCAGCACCGCATAGTCGAGCGTGACGGAAGTACTAGGAATTATGTAGTTCGCACTCATAATGGGAAAACATGCATTCCTTTTAAGTCCGAAGCTGGGTACTTGGAAAGTGTCTCGCTGGAAATTCAGGAAGCGCTAAAAATTCTAACTGAGTTATTTAGTGATAGCATTCATTCCAGTGAAAAAGAACGGATAGTACGTAATGCCATAGCTGAGGCTATGCGTTCGTGCGATTTAGAAATGCGCTTACGACACCTTCTCAAACATGCCTTAGAAATTGTGTTGGTTGCGCGAAATAATTATGACTTGTTTGTGGCTAGCTTTTCTTTTCAAAATGATCAAGAAAAACTCTATGAGCAGAAGCGCGAGTTTAATGTAAAGCTAAACGCATTGCTATCAGGTATACAGGGGAAGTTGTTAGCTATTCCGGTGTCCACGATACTGGCCACCAGTCAGCTGAAAAATGTGGGCGAGCAAAACTATATTTTAATCAACGCTTCGATAATTTTTTCCGCTGCCTTTTTTACCTTGATAATTGTCTGGTTGATACTGAGTCAATTAGCTGCGTTGACATCTATAAAGTCGGAAATAGAATCGAAGGAAAAGAGGTTTAAGGTTGAGTTGCCGAGAATATTTAATGAGGTTGAGTCGATTTTTACGGCGCTCAAGGCGTCCTGTGTTTTCAATATTAGAGTGTCTAAAGTTATTCTGGGGTTAGCCAGTATTCTATTTTTTGTGACTTTTTATGTTTATGTTTTGAAAACGCCTCCGCTGCACTGTTTTTTATTATCTATATTTCATTCTGCTAAGTTTGGATTTTTATGGTTGCTTGATTGGGTTGAGGTTGTTATATCTACCCTTTCGTCTTATATCTAACTGCCAAACTAATTATTTGAAATAAAAGTAGTTTGATGGATCCCGCATAGTTTCTTGAGCCCCATGAATAGGATACCTTGCGCTGGTAGGTTTTTTGGGTGAAACAAGGTAGGTTTTCTTGATTTTGCTACATGGGTAATGTTCTTGCGCTGAGCAGCAGACTGCTCCGAGATCAAGCTTAGGGCAAAATTAGGGCAAAATTAGGGCAGATTTAGGGCCGGTATAGACCGCAAGAAACCACCAGATGGGGCCGAGTGTCCCGCATTTTCAGGCCTATTGCGGACTGCGAGGACGCAAGAAGGGGTTCGAATCCCTATCTCTCCGCCATTACATAGAAAAAGCCCCGTAGCTGAATAAGCTGCGGGGCTTTTTTGTTTGTTCTGTGCAAAAAAGCCTTGCAGCACTCGGTTGGTCGCATAGACGCCGATTGCGACATCTCCCTAAACTGTCTGCAGTGATTGGGCGCGGGGGCAATGGATGAATCGCAATGAGCTACGCAAGGCCGACATCAACCTGATGGTGGTGTTTGAAGCGTTGATGCTTGAGCGCAATGTCACCAAGGTGGCGAAGAAGCTGTTTCTCGGTCAGCCGACGATCAGCTCGGCGCTCAATCGCTTGCGTACGATGTTCAACGATCCGTTGTTCATTCGCGTCGGCCATCGCATGGAGCCGACCGCCCGGGCCGAAGAGATCTTCCGGCACTTATCCCCTGCGTTGGATTCGTTATCGGTGGCATTGAGCCTGACCCACGATTTCGATCCCGGTAGCAGCACCATGACCTTTCGCATCGGCATGTCAGACGATGTCGAATTTGCCCTGTTGCCGCCGCTGTTACGGGCATTGCGCGAGGAAGCACCGAAGGTGGTGTTCGTGGTGCAGAGCGTCGATTACTGGCGGATTCCCGATTTACTGGCCTCTGGGGATATAACAGTCGGTGTCAGTCAGACGCGGGGTTTGCCCGCCAATGCCAAGCGCAAGTTGCTGCGGCATATTCGTCCTTGCGTGCTGCGCGCGGATGCGTCCGATACACCGCTGACCGTCGATGAATATTGTTCGCGCCCCCATGTCCTGGTGTCCCATATCGCCAACGTCAGCGGTTACGCTGATGAGTGGCTGGCGGGAATCGGACGTTCGCGGCAGGTGGTGCTCTCGGTCCCGCAATACAGTTCATTACCGGCGCTGCTTGCCGGGACTGACCTGATTGCCAGCCTGCCGGATTACACCGCCGAGGCGATGGCCGCCTCCGGACAGTTGTTCAAAGAGCCATTTCCATTCAGTACACCGATGCTTGAGCTTTCCATGGTGTGGCTCAGTCATGCCGACACCGACCCTGCCGAGCGCTGGTTGCGTTCACGCATTGAGGCGTTCATGGGCGAGCGCAATTTGCTGTCGCTGCCTCAATGAGTCATAGAGCGCTGTGTTATATGTACGAACTTTTCGCCGACCTACAGGAGTAAAACCATGCCTCACCTGCATTTGGAGTACACCGCCAACCTGCCAGAGCTGAACGCGGAGGTGGCATTGATGCGGCTTAACAACACGCTGGTTGGGTCTGGTCAATTCGGTGCCGAGTTTGACATCAAGAGTCGCGCAGTGAAGGTTGAAACGTTCAAGGTCGGTACGGCGTTGGCGGAACGGGCGTTCGTGCATGTGAAGCTGGCGTTGTTGAGCGGGCGTTCGCCGCAGATCAAAAAACAGTTGTCCGAAAGCCTGCTGGCGGTCGTTCAGGATTTGTGTGAATGGCCAGCGGGAGTTGAAGTCCAGTTATGTGCGGAAATCCTCGACATCGATCGCGAGTCCTACACCAAGACTGCCATCGGCGTTTGAATTTGGATTTGAATTGGCTTGCGCTTCGGTGCAGGCCTGAATCACCTGTCCACGCAGCCAGGTGTTGGCGCTGTCCTGATCGGCGCTTTGACTCCATTGCATATCAAGGGTGAAACCAGGCAGTCCATCGGGCGCTTCGCAGTGATTGAAGGCGGCCTCATTGGCCAATAACTGCTGGATGCGCCGGGGCAGGCTCAGGATAAAGTCTGTGCCAGTAATCATCTTCAACGCGGCGCCGTAGCTATTGGCTCGTGCAACGATCTGCCGTTGCCGGGCCTGTTTTGCCAGCCAGCCATCCACCATGTTGGTAGTGGAGGTCCAGGGTGTCGGAAACACATGCCGCCGCTTGATGAAGCCTTGCAGACTCAAGCGCGGCTCCTGCGGGGTCGCGCGCTTATCGAAGACGCAGACCAGATCATCGTCCAGTAATGACTGCGAATTGAAGTCGCCGTGGTTGCGATGAAAGTTCGGGCCGAAACAAATGACCAGGTCGAGACTGCCGTCGCGCAAGGCTTCGGTCGGAATGTCGGTTTCGAGCTTGTGCATGTTGACCATCACCGCCATCCCGGCGAGCGCGAAGTTCTGCAGCAGGCGTGGCAGGATCAACTGCTCGAAATATTCAGGTGCGCAAATGTTGAAAGTCGTCGGTTGCAACGTTGGATCGAACGTCGGTGCGCTGGCGTGACACAGGTTGATGCTTTCCAGGATCTTCAGCACATGGGGATACATGGAGCCGGCTTTGTAAGTCGGGCGCATGCCCGTGCGGGTATTGATGAACAGCTCGTCTTCAAATACGGTTCGCAGTGTTTTCAGGCAGTAACTCACGGTGGACTGACTGACGCACAACGTCTCGGACACTTCGGTGACGCTGTTCTGCTCATACACGGCGACGAAGACCATAAGGTCCTGCATATCAAGCTTTCTTAGCACATTACTGTTCAGCATCCATTGCGTCTCGCGGTGCCCGTTGCGCTGATCGTGCGCATGCTCGTGCGAAAGATCCTAATGGAATGAAGGCAACGAGAGAATGTCCCGCGCATACATTCAGTTCTTAACGGCCAGAGCCATTGAGCGCTTGCTGGACATCAGCAGCGCCAGCATTCCGATGCCAACCAATGTCGCGCCCACCACTTCCAACAGCAGTGGCGATTGACGCCACCAGAACCAGTGAAACATCGTGATAAACAGCGTACTCAGGTAAATATAGGAAATGACCGAGGACGGTGCGATGACACCGATCGCCCGATGCAGCAACCAGAAGGTTGCCAGCGTAGCGAACAGCGCTAGGTAGACCAGCCAGAAAAAGTCGCTAACGGTCAGTAACGATGCCGTACGCCATCCCCCGCTGAGCCCGCAAAAGCCCAGCAAGAACACTGCGCCGAACAGCATGTTCCAGAATGTCATGCCTACCGCTCCGCGGCCCTTGAGACTGCCGGCCTTGAGTCGCTGGCTCAGAGGGGAGTAGAGCGCCATCGCCAGGCAGCCGACCCCATACACCGAGAGCGCGTATAACGATGGAAGGTCGCCGTGCGTGCTGCCTTTCATGACCAGTAGCACCGCGCCAGCGGCGGCGATCAGCATCGGCAGCACACGCTGTTTCAGGTTGCTGTCGGGCATTAATACGGTTTCGAATACCAGGGTCAGTAACGGCACCAACGTGAACATCGTCCCGGTATTGACCGCCGACGTGTAGCGCAGTGCCTCGAACAACGAGCCAAAGTACACCGCCAGCAGCAAGCCAAGTATGCCGTGGCCAAACAGGCCGCGAGCGGTCATGGCGCTATCGCCCTTGAGCAGGAGCTGGGGTGAAAACGCCACGGCACAAAACAGTAGGCGCAAACCGGTCAGCAGGATCGGATCGATGCTCTGGCTGATTTGTGCGGCTGCGGCAAAGGATGCAGCGATCAACATGGCCCAGAGCAGCATACCCAGGTGCGCGGTGGTGAAACCGGGGTGTTTCATGGGGGGGCTCCAAGTCAATGACCCTGCTGGTGTGTTGCAAGGATCCGATTAGGCGCCTGCCCTCGGAGGGTGGCAAATCAGAATATCCGGGGAGGTATTTGGAAATTAAATAAACGACCAACAATGAAAATCCCGGCATAGAGAAGCGCAGGCCTGACCGGCAACTTGGGCTGAACCTGAGCTGAACCATTCTCAAATATGCCAAAAGCGTCAAGTTAGTCAAAAAGCCCAACCAATCGTTGGCGTCTTTTTCACAAAAAATTGATGGTTGGCCACTCAAAATTAGCGCTGTCGGGGTAAATGAAATTTTCACATTTGCCGCTGGCACTTTTTTCCAGGAACAGCCGATCATCATGTTGAAATTTAAAGCCGTTCGCCCTGAGTGGGTGACACTGATTGCCAGTGCCTTTCTATTAGCCGGCTTTAATCTGGTGCTGTGGAAACACTTGTTTGAAATCACCGGATCTGACGGCGCAGGCATGGTCATGCGCGTGGCATTCGGAGCGATGATCTTTGCGGCTTTCAACATTGTGTTGACGCTGCTGGCGTTCCGGCCAGTCATGAAGCCGGTTCTGACGCTGTTGTTCATGGTCAGCGCAGGCGTGGCGTACTTCATGAGCCAGTATGGCGTATTGATCGATGCTGGCATGTTTCGTAATTTCGCTGAAACCAATGCGACGGAAGTGCGTGACTTACTCTCAATAAAGTTGCTTGGTTATATTCTGCTGCTCGGTGTTTTGCCTTCGTGGTTGTTGTGGAAAACTCCGATTAACTACCGTCGCTGGCACCGTGAGCTATTTAGTAAGGTTTTGGTGAGCATTGCATCGGTTGCAGTCATCGGTGGTGTTGCGCTGATTAATTATCAAGGGCTGTCGTCACTGTTTCGCAATCATCACGAACTGCGCCTGATGGTCGTGCCGAGTAACTACATTGGTGCCTCGTTTGGTTACTTGCGTGAGCAGGTGGTGTCTGCGCAACAGCCCTTTACCACGCTTGGAGAAGACGCCCAGCGCAACCCGGCCTTTCAAACCCGTGCCCGTAAATCCCTGACCGTGTTGGTGGTGGGCGAAAGTGCCCGGGCAGAGAATTTCGGCATTCTCGGTTATGACCGCGATACTACGCCAAAGCTAAGTAAAGAAGCCGGTCTGATCGCTTTTACCGATGTGCATTCCTGTGGTACGGAAACCGCCGTTTCGGTGCCGTGCATGTTTTCAAACATGGGACGCAAGGATTACAACGCTAGCAAGGCCAGGAACGAAGAGGGGCTGCTGGACGTACTCAAGCGTGCCGGTCTCGATGTGATCTGGCGTGACAACCAATCTGGCTGCAAAGGCACTTGCAATCGGGTCACGCTGGAGGATGTCAGCAATCTGAAGGATCCGGTGTTGTGCGCCAACAGTGAATGCCGCGATGAGATCCTGCTGCAAGGTTTACAGCAATTCATCGATAACCTGGATAAAGACACGGTACTTGTGTTGCACCAGATGGGCAGTCATGGCCCGGAGTACTTCAAACGCTATCCGAAAGAGTTCGAGCGCTTCACCCCGGTTTGTGAAAGCAATGCGCTGAACAATTGCAGCCGCGAAAGTATCGTCAACGGCTACGACAACACGCTGGTGTACACCGATCACGTGCTGTCGACCCTGATTGATTTACTGCGCAGCAAACAGGACAAGGTCGATACCGCAATGCTGTACCTGTCGGACCACGGCGAATCCCTGGGCGAATACAACCTGTTCCTTCACGGTACGCCTTACATGCTTGCGCCAGAACAACAGAAGCATGTGGCAATGCTGGCCTGGTTCTCCGACAGCTATCAAAAGTCGTACTCCGTAGACACTCATTGCCTGCAACAGAACCGTGAAAAGCCCTTGAGCCAGGACAATCTCTTCCATTCGATGCTGGGGCTGCTGGAGGTCAAAAGCAAAGTCTACAACCAGGGTCTGGATATGTTTGCCGGGTGCCGTGGAGCGGTGATCGATGGTGTGCTGGCCGATAAATAAGGGTGTTGGCCACTATTAATTCCAAATGGCAGGTATTTTCGCTAAAGCTCTTGTTCAGTGGATGCGCGGAAATCGCCGGGGGCGATATATACTGCGGGCCATTCTTCAAGGGAGAGCCGTGTGGCCATCGATATTCACTGGATTCGCGACAACGATAGCCTCGGTCAATTTTGCGCCGAGTGGCAGAAGCTGCCATTCGTTGCCCTCGACACCGAATTCATGCGGGTCGACACCTTCTATCCGATCGCAGGCCTGTTGCAGGTCGGCGATGGCGAACGCGCCTACCTGATTGATCCGCTGTCCATCGACAACTGGCAGCCCTTGGCCGCGTTGCTGGAAAACACGGCCGTGGTCAAAGTCGTTCATGCTTGCAGTGAAGACCTTGAAGTCCTGCTGCGCCTGACCGGCAGTCTGCCGGCGCCGCTGTTCGACACGCAATTGGCTGCCGCTTACCTGAACCTCGGTTTTTCGATGGGTTATTCGCGCCTGGTCCAGGAAGTGCTCGGTATCGAGCTGCCCAAGGGCGAGACCCGTTCAGACTGGTTGCAACGTCCGCTTTCCGAAACCCAAATCAGCTACGCCGCCGAAGATGCCCTGCATCTGGCGGAGGTGTTCGTGAAACTGCGTCCGAAGCTTTGCGATGACAAGTATGTCTGGGTTCTGGAAGACGGCGCCGAACTGGTGGCTAACCTGCGCCGCGAGATCGACCCGTATGAGGTCTATCGCGACGCCAAGCTGGCCTGGAAGCTGTCCCGCGCCCAACTCGCCGTGTTGCGTGAACTCTGCGCCTGGCGCGAGAAAGAGGCCCGCGCCCGTGATTTGCCGCGCAACCGCATCGTTCGCGAGCATTCGCTATGGCCACTGGCGCGCACGCAACCGGACAATCTCGGTGCGCTGGCGAAAATAGAAGATATGCACCCGCGTACCGTGCGTCAGGACGGCGAATTTCTGCTTGATCTGATCAAGCGCTCTGGCAGTGTGTCGCCAGATCAATGGCCGCCAGCCGTGCCGGAGCCGTTGCCGGTGGATGCCGCCGCACTGCTCAAGCGATTGAAAGCCATCGGCCAGGCCGAAGCCGAGCGCCTGAACATTGCCCCTGAAGTGATGCTGCGCAAGAAAACCCTGGAAGCGCTGCTTAAAAGCGGCTTCCCCAATGGCCCTTACCAATTGCCTGATTCGCTGCGTGGCTGGCGCCGCGAATTGATGGGCCAGGCGCTGCTCGACAGCCTGGCCACCGCCGGAGAACAGCCTTGAAACGTATTTGCTCCATCTACCGCAGTTCGAAGAAAAACGAGATGTACCTCTATGTGCTCAAAAGCGATGCACTGGAGCGTGTGCCCGAGCCTTTGCTGGCTGCCTTCGGCAAGGCCATCCACGCCTTCGACCTGGTGCTGACCCCCGAGCGCAAACTGTCGCGCGAGGACATCACCGTCGTCCTGGAGAACCTCGACAAGCAGGGTTATCACCTGCAAATGCCGCCGGCCGAGGAGGAGTACATCGAACACCTTCCGGAAGAGTTGTTGCGCCGCAACGACCCGATGTAATCGGCAGCCAGGCTCTGCTCAGAGTCTTGTTGAAACACTGGAACGATTTTGGCGATGGTCGCGATGACGGAGCGAGGCTCTGTCGGCGGCCGTTTGCACTGTTTTCGAAAGGTTTGATGCATGCGCGTTCTGATTGCTGAACACGATCACCCGATTTACGCCCAGCTGTTGCGTGAAGCCGCGCCTGATCTGGAAGTACTGACCAGTGGCGACTCTGCCGAACTGGCCGCACAGGCTGCCGATTGTCCGGTCTGGCTCGGCCAGCCCGATTTATTGGCGACATTGTTGCGCCAGGGTCACCAGCCGCAATGGCTGCAATCGACCTGGGCTGGCATCACGCCGCTGCTTGCCGACGGTTTGCCACGCCACTATCGCCTGACCCGGGCGGTGGGGATTTTTGGTCAGGTGATGGCCGAATATGTGCTCACCTACATGCTGGGCCATGAGCGGGAAGTGCTGGCTCGTCTGGTCAGCCAGGTCGAACGCAAGTGGGACAGTCGCCATGGTCAAAGCCTGGCGGGGCGCAAGGTGTTGATCGTCGGCACTGGCGACATCGGCCAGGCCGTCGCGCAGTTCCTCGTGCCATTTGGGGTTGAGCTCTACGGCATCGCCAGCAGTGCACGGGAACAGGCACCGTTTGTCGAAGTCGGCGCATTGTCGGATTTGCCACGAATGGTGGGGCAAGTCGATTACGTAGTTAATCTGCTGCCAAATACTCCGAACACCCACGATATTTACGATTCGGCGCTGTTCAAGCAGTTCAAGCCGACAGGTTTGTTCATCAATGTCGGGCGCGGCGTAGCGGTGGTCGATGCGGACCTGGTGGACGCCTTGAAGGAAGGGCATCTGGCCGGTGCGATCATTGATGTCTGCCGTCAGGAACCTTTGCCTCAGCGTCATCCATTCTGGACGGCCTGGGGGCTGTTGTTGACTGGTCACAGTTCGGCGCCGACCTCGCCATCGTTGATGACAAAGCTGTTTGTCGAAAACCTGCGGGCGTATGAGGCGGGAGAGGCGTTGCGCGGGGAAGTGGATTTCAATCGCGGATATTGAGGCGCAGCCTGAAAAGATCGCAGCCTTCGGCAGCTACAGGGTCATGTGAACACCTGTAGGAGCTGCCGAAGGCTGCGATCTTTTATTTTTACAGGGTGAAATCACCTTCCGCCGCCAACTCGCTCAACGGACGACGCGGGCTCGGCTCTTCCCGGGCTTGCAGGTAGTCCGCCAGGGTTGCCTTGTCGCCCAGCTTGCCGACCGCTACGGCGGCGTGCAGCGCGTAGCCTTCAGGGATGTTCAGCTCTTTGCGGGTCAGTTCCTGATCGAAACCGGCCATGCCGTGTGTGTGCCAGCCGCTCAGGCTCGCTTGCAACGCCAGGTGGCCCCAGGCCGAGCCGGTGTCGAAGGTGTGCCACAGCGCTGGAGTTTCCTCGGTTTTACCAGGTGCGATGAAAGTGGTTTTCGAGATCACGATCACCAGTGCCGAAGCGTGTTGTGCCCAGCTGCGGTTGAACTCGTTCAGCAGGCCCAGGTAGCGCTCCCAGTTCGGCGTATCGCGGCGTGCATAAAGGAAGCGCCAAGGCTGCGAGTTGTACGCCGACGGCGCCCAGCGTGCGGCTTCGAAGAAGCTCAGCAGGGTTTCTTCGGGAATGGCTTCGCCGGTGAAGGCGCGGGGCGACCAGCGATCGGTGAACTGTGGGTGGATGGCATAGTCGGCAACGCGTGGGTTTGCACTCATCAAGAGATTCCTTGCTACGTTTGAAAGTGAGGGTCGTCTGAAACCTGCCGGCGCAGTTGACTGAGCGATAAGGTTTTTTTTCAGAGCCGTGGCGGTTCACCGCAATGCAACGCGGTTGTGCGTTAATGGCATGCAGGTCTGGCTCCTTGCGACGGCAAAGCTACGTGGCGGCGTCAAACCTGACAAGTCCCGATCTACCGACAGTCGCCAATGCTTGGCCCGCGGGGCTGTGGGCACTAGACTGGCGGCCTTTTCACCACCTGATGTTGATGCTCGAACCATGGCTGCCAAAGTAGAACCGTTCTGGATACGCAAAACCTTCGATCAACTCGATCAAGAGGAATGGGAATCGCTGTGCGACGGTTGTGGCCTGTGCTGCTTGCAAAAGCTTGAAGACGAAGACGACAACAGCGTCTATTACACGCGTATTGCCTGCAAACTGCTGGACCTGAAAACCTGCCAGTGCACCGACTACCCGAATCGTCGTGACTCCGTCCCTGACTGCATCCAGCTCACGCCGGGCAAGGCCGACGAGTTCAAGTGGCTGCCACCGACGTGCGGCTATCGCCTGGTCAGCGAAGGCAAGGATCTGCCGCTCTGGCACCACCTGGTGTGCGGTGATCGCGATGCGGTGCATCACGAGCGTATTTCCCAGTCCGGACGCATGCTCGCCGAAGGCAGCGTGCCGGAAGACGATTGGGAAGATCACCTGATTTTCCGGGCGGGTTAAGCGCCCCGCGAGTTCATGTTTCACCAAGGAGTGTGTATGGCTGTGGGATGGCGGCGGGTGTGGGTGGTGGGTTTACTGGCCTTGAGTTCGCCTGTGTGGGCGGCAAAGAAGGTCGATCTGGATTACCACGTGCGCCTGTTGCCGCAAAGTGATCAGGCCGAAGTGCGTCTGACCCTGGCCCAGGGCTCGGCGGTACGCAGCCTGGATTTCGACCTTGGCGACGCTAGCCACTACAGCGATTTCAAGGCAGACGGCCAATGGACTCTGACCCCAGGCAAACAGACCCGTGGCGTTTGGCGCCCGGTGGCGGACAAGGCCAGCCTGACTTACCGCGTGCGTATCAGCCATGGACGCAAGAACGGCAGCTTCGACACTCGCATGACCCCGACTTGGGCATTGATGCGTGGCGACGATCTGGTGCCCGCCGCCAGACTTGACCAGCAGGACGGCACCGAGCTGGTGTCACGTCTTGAGTTCGAGCTGCCCAGTGGCTGGAAAAGCGTCGAAACCGCCTGGCCACGAATCGGCAAGAACAAGTTCCGCATCGACAACGTTTCCCGACTGTTCGACCGGCCCACGGGCTGGATGCTCGCTGGAAACCTTGGCAGCCGTCGCACGCGGCTCGGGGAAACGGAAGTCACCGTCGCCTCGCCACAAGGCCAGGGCATGCGCCGCATGGATGTCCTGACGCTGCTGACGTTTGTCTGGCCGCAAGTGCAGGCCGTGTTCCCTCGCCATCCCTCGAAGTTGTTGATTGTCGGCGCCAACGATCCCATGTGGCGCGGCAGTCTGGCGGCACGGGAATCGATCTACTTCAATAGCCGTCTACCGCTGGTCAGCGAAAGTGGCAGCAGCGCGTTGGTGCGTGAACTGGTCCAGGTGTTCGGGCGGATCAATGACTCGCAGCGCAGTGACTGGATCAGTGAAGGGTTTGCCGAGTACTACGCCATCGAACTGGTGCGCCGTGCCGGCGGTATGAGCGATGAGCGTTACGATCAATTGCACAGTCGCCTGGTCAAGGACAGTCAGAAAGTCACCACACTGCGCGGCGAGCAGGTCAATCCGGCGCAGGTTGCAAAGGCTGTGGTGATGTTGCAGGAACTGGACCGCGAGATACGTTTGAAGACGCGCAACAAGCGCTCGCTGGATGATGTACTGCGGGGGGCGATGCGCCTGGAAAGCATCGATACCAAGGAGTTTGTTCAGCTCTCGGAGAGTGTGATTGGGGAGTCTTCCAAGGTGCTGGGTACCGAGTTGCTGCAGTAAAAATCAAAAGATCGCAGCCTGCGGCAGCTTCTACACGGGTTTAGCGTTTTCCTGTAGGAGCTGCCGCAGGCTGCGATCTTTTTTTGCTTCAGGCTTTAGGCGATTTCAACGAGTCATTGCCGGTGACCGTCGCAGTCTTGGTGGCCGCCTCGGCGTTGGCCTTCAACGCTTTCAATTCTTCACCCGCAAGTTGGATTTTCGCCCGCACGTTGTTCATGTCCTGACGGCTTTTTTCCAGCAGGCTTTTTGCCGAGCTATGACCGGTGATGCCGCGGGCCAGGGCGACGCCGCCGATGGCCACCTGAATCAGGCCGAAGATACCGCCACGACGCAGGCCCTTGCCCACCATCACCACGCCTCCGGCCAGCGAGCCGATACGCTCCCAGCCCTGGACGTTCTGATCGGACGAGGACTGGAACGGGGTGGAATCGATGCGCTCGACGCGTTTGAGTTCGCTCATGATCTGTCTCCAGGCAGGAAGGGGTGCTTGAGTAACCGATAGTTATGCTGACTGCCGGGGCGGGCTGCTTGTTCCATTGGATATACGGCGATTCAGCGGAATTTTGGTCCCGAACGGGTATTGAGGCCTTTGGCCATGCGGTCATAGAGCACGACGTTGACCGTCGCTGCGAGGTTCATGCAGCCGGTGGTGGGAATGTAGACCACGTCTTCGCACCAGTCGCGAATCTCTTTGTCCAGCGAACCGTCTTCGGGGCCGAAGATGTAGAGCGCGCGGTCCGGATGGGTGTACTCGGGCAGCGGACGAGCGCCTTCGACCAGTTCCACGGCGACTGGAACACAGTTGAGAGGGAGGATTTTCTTCAGGTCGTCGATGCCGATCAGCGGGATGTCGTAGTGGACGCGCTTGGTGTCGGTGACAAAATCGGCAGCGCGTTCATAGCGTTTGCCGGTGTAGAACACCGAGGCCACGCCATAACAGCCTGCGGCGCGCATTACCGAACCGACGTTCTCCGGTGATTTGGGATTAAACAAACCAATGCAGCTGTACCGTTTGTCTGCCACGAGCGGGGTGCCTTTCGGGAAAAAAGCGCGATTATACGGGGATTGGGGGAGGGGTGGTCAGTTTGAGATTGACGGCATCAGCACGGGCCTCTTCGCGGGCAAGCCCGCTCCCACAGGGTTCTGCGGCGTATACAAGATTTCGTAC